>NZ_JBQEQB010000005.1:0-301995 GCF_052046055.1 Pseudomonas sp. 22082 | reverse complement strand
TCCGTTTCGACTGCGCCGGAAGTGGGGCGAATTATAGAGACTCAGAATCTGCCGTCAACCATTAATTTGAGTTTTCTATCAAGAGAAGGAAAAAGACCGCTTCTTTATAGACGGGGGCTTGGCGAGTGCGCAATATATTGCCCAATACAACAGCTACTCTTCGGATGATGCCACGCAATGAACGATCAACCTCGCAGCCTTGCCTCAACTCTGTTCCCGGTTGGCCTGCTATTAATAGCCATGGCATCAATCCAGTCCGGCGCTTCGCTGGCCAAAAGCATGTTCCCTATCGTTGGAGCCCAAGGTACTACTACCCTTCGCCTGATCTTCGCCAGCGTGATCATGCTGTTATTGCTCAAACCCTGGAGAGCGAAGCTGACAGCCAAATCACTGCGCACAGTGATTATCTACGGGATGGCACTAGGCGGCATGAACTTCCTTTTCTATATGTCGTTGCGCACCGTTCCGCTCGGCATCGCAGTCGCGCTGGAGTTCACGGGTCCGCTGGCAGTCGCTATCTATGCCTCGCGTCGCGCGATCGACTTTCTCTGGATTGCCCTGGCTGCCATCGGCTTGTTGCTGTTGATACCGACCGGCGCCACGGCAACGGGTATCGATCTGGTCGGTGCAGGTTATGCGCTGGGAGCCGGCGCGTGCTGGGCGTTGTATATCCTGTTTGGCCAGAAGGCCGGCGCAGATAACGGCGTGACCACTGCGGCACTTGGTGTGATGATCGCAGCCCTGTTCGTCGCCCCCATAGGCATCGTCCACGCCGGCAGCGCACTGCTGACACCCGCATTGATCCCCATCGCTATCGGGGTCGCGATCCTTTCCACAGCTCTCCCCTACACACTGGAAATGGTCGCCCTCACCCGCATGCCCGCCCGCACCTTTGGCACGCTTATGAGCATCGAACCGGCCTTCGGCGCACTCTCGGGTCTGCTTTTCCTTCAGGAATACCTCTCTTTGTCACAATGGATGGCGATCCTGTGCATTATTCTGGCCTCCGTAGGAGCAACCATGACGATGGGCAGCACCTCTAAACCCGCCATCGCGGCAGATTGAAAGAGGATTTTACGAAGGTCTGGCAATTGGCGTTCATTTAGGCCATGTTTAGCCTCGCAACCCAATGCCAGACATGGATTTTTTCGGATAGGGATATCGGAACGCTTCAAGCGAGAGCGCATACAGGCAGACCCGAGCGTCAGACTCGAGGCGGCCATAAGGACGGTAATGAAACGAATTTTGATACTGATCGCCATACTCGCCGTTGCGGGCTGCGCGGCGACGTCGAAGACCCACGTAAAACACGGCAAGAAAGGGCTGCACATCAACTGTTCGGGGTTGTCCTCCTCTTGGGACAAGTGCTACGCCAGCGCCGCGAACTCTTGCGCGCCGAAGGGCTACAAGGTCATTGCAAAATCTGGCGACACCGTGGAAGAGCCAGGTGATTATCCCTTTGGCCTCAACCCCGCCGGCTATACCAGCCGCAGCATGATCGTCATCTGCAAATAAATCATCGCCCCTACTGCGTTCGCGAAGCGGCGAGCTGGATCCCGATCTCTTCACGACAGGAATCCAGCACCCGCTGCTGAATTCTGGGCGACGCCAGCATACGCGCCACCACCAGTGCCCCGACGCATTGCGACAGAATTGCCCAGGCCAGGCTGTCACTTTCCAAAATTTGCGCCCAACTCTCCTGAAGCTTGCAAATCCATAGCTCAGCCTGTTCCCGCACAACGACGTCCGACCGCGCAATCTCGGCGCCCAGGGCCGGTAATGCACAGCCCAGTTCAGGCTGCTCGACATGAGCCATTTTCAGATACAGCTTCAGGCACCGCTCCAGCCGTTCGCGATCCTGCGCACCCTGCCCGCCCAACCGCTCCAGACTCTGGCATAACTCGCGCTCGACGATAGCCGCGAACAGAGCATCCTTGGACGAGAAGTGGCTGTAAAACGCCGCCCCACTCAGGCCGATCGCCTTCATCAGACCATCGACGCCCATTGATGAAAACCCATTTTTTTTCGCAGACAACGAGCTGCTTTGCAGGAGCTTTTCCTTGGTTTCCAGCTTGTGACCGGCGGAATACCGCATGTTCTGTCCTCACATTGAGTGCCTTGACGCTGAGCAAATCCTAGCATAACGTTCGTTCACTTAACGATCGTTTACTAAAGGGATCCACCCATGAATAACAAGAAGGTCGTGTTGGTTGTCGGCGCAGGTGACGCCACGGGCGGCGCCATTGCTAGGAGGTTTGCCAAAGAAGGTTTCATCGCTTGCGTCACGCGGCGCAGCGCCGACAAATTGCAGCCCTTGGTGGAAGCCATTCAGATGGACGGCGGTGAAGCCCACGGTTTTGCCTGCGATGCGCGCAAGGAAGAAGACGTAATTGCGCTGATTGAAGATATCGAAACCCGCCTCGGACCGATTGAAGCATTCGTTTTCAACATCGGTGCCAACGTGCCCTGCAGCATTCTTGAAGAAACCGCTCGCAAGTATTTCAAGATCTGGGAGATGGCCTGTTTCTCCGGGTTTCTCAATGCCCGGGAAGTCGCCAAACGGATGGTGACCCGCCGTCGCGGCACGATCCTGTTTACGGGTGCCACCGCTGGTCTGCGGGGCGCCTCGGGTTTTGCCGCATTCGCGGGAGCCAAGCACGGTATCCGGGCTCTGGCACAAAGCATGGCCAGAGAGCTTGGCCCGATGAACATTCATGTCGCCCACGTTGTGGTCGACGGTGCCATCGATACCGATTTCATCCGCGACAACTTCCCTGACAAATATGCCACCAAAGATCAGGACGGTATCCTCGACCCCGAACACATTGCCGAGAACTACTGGTATCTGCATAGCCAGCCACGGGACGCCTGGACGTTCGAGCTGGATCTGCGCCCGTGGAACGAACGCTGGTAATCCCACCAAGAACAAAAACAGAGTGCAGCGAACATGAGCAAAACCGTGGAGTTCTATTTTGATCTCGGCAGCCCCGCCACCTACCTGGCGTATACTCAACTGCCGAAAATCTGCGCTGAAACCGGCAGCCAGTTGATCTACATTCCGATATTGCTGGGCGGCGTCTTCAAAGCCACCGGCAACGCGTCGCCGGCAATGATCCCGGCCAAGGGTCGTTACATGTTTCAGGACCTGGACCGCTACGCCAAACGCTACGGCGTGCCCCTGAAATTCAACCCGCATTTCCCGATCAATACCCTGATGTTGATGCGCGCGGTCACCGGCATTCAACTGCGTTATCCGGATCGCTTCCCGGCATTCATCGATTGCCTGTTCAAAGCGCTGTGGGTTGAAGGCCGCCCCCTCGATGAGCCGGCAACAGTTACCGCCGTGCTGACCGAACATGGCTTCAATCCTGAAGAAGTACTGGCGTTGACCAACGATGAAGCGGTCAAGGCTGCGCTCAAGGACAACACCGAAACCGCCGTGAAGCGTGGCGTCTTCGGTGCGCCGAGCATGTTCATCGACAACCAGTTGTTCTTCGGTCAGGACCGGCTCGACTTCGTTGTGGAAGCCCTGCGTTAAATCTCCACAACCACACCAGTCCGCCTGGGTCAACGCGTTTGTCGACTTCATGACCCAGGCGCTGGCCGCAGCGCCCGAGCTTCAACCTGTTAAATAGCGGCAGTACGGGTGTTCAACCAATCCAGCGCCGCGCCATCAAGCAACGGGCTCAGGCGCTCGCGCACTTCGGCGTGATAGGCGTTGAACCACTGCTTCTCTTCCTGCGTCAGCAACGAGGGCTCCAGGCAGCGAGTGTCGATCGGGCACAGGGTCAGGGTTTCGAACTTGAGGAATTCGCCGAACTCACTGCGTCCCGCTTCAACGTTCATCGCCAGGTTCTCGATCCGCACACCCCAGCGGCCCGGACGATAAGTGCCCGGCTCGATGGAGGTGATCATTCCAGGCTGCATAGCGGTTTGTGGCGCCGACGCCGCCTGATAGGCGATCACCTGCGGACCTTCATGCACATTGAGGAAGTAGCCCACGCCGTGACCGGTGCCGTGACCGTAGTCCACGTTTTCGGCCCAGATCGGCGCACGGGCAATCGCATCCAGTAACGGCGACAGAATGCCTTTCGGGAAATGCGCGCGGGACAAGGCGATCACGCCCTTCAACACCCGAGTGCAGTCACGTTTCTGCTCTTCACTCGGCGTACCGACCGCCACCATCCGCGTAATGTCGGTGGTACCGCCCAGGTATTGGCCACCGGAATCAATCAGCAGCAAGCCGTCACCCTCGATCACCGCGTGTTCTTCCGGAGTGGCATGGTAGTGTGGCATCGCTCCATTGGCGTTGAACGCAGCGATGGTGTTGAAACTCAGCGACACATAATCCGGGCGACGCTCCCGGGCGGCGGTGAGTTTTTCGTCGATGGTCAGTTCGGTAATGCGCTCACGACCCCAGGCCGAATCCAGCCAGGTGAAAAACTCGCACAGCGCCGCGCCGTCCTGCTCCATCGCCTGACGGATGTGTGCGGCGTCCGCCAGGCTCTTCTGCGACTTGGCCAGTGTGGTCGGGTTCAGGCCTTCGACCAGTTTCACGCCAGTGTCGAGGTTATCCAGCAGACCGCTGGTGACCCGCGCCGGATCCACCAGCAGGCTCGCGCCACTCGGGATCGCACGCAAGGCGGCAGCGACTTCGCTGTAATCGCGCAGGGCCACGCCGTCTTTTTCCAGCACTGCGCGCAGCTCAGCATCGACCTTGCTCAGTGCCACAAAAAGCGTGGCTTGTTGCTGGCTGATCAGCGCGAATGAAACGAATACCGGGTTGAACGACACATCGCCGCCGCGCAGGTTGAACAGCCAGGCGATATCGTCGAGGGTGGCAATGAAGTGCCAGTCGGCATCGCGTTCCTGCAAAGTCTCGCGCAGTTTGCCGAGTTTCTCGCCACGGCTGACAGTCGCCTGCGGTGGCAGGTGCTGGTAGATTGGCGCGTTCGGCAGCGCCGGGCGATCACTCCAGACTTCCTTCAACAAGTCGATGTCGGTACGCAGACTGGCGCCCCGTGCTTCTAGTTTGCTGCCCAGCGTACGCGCCGACGCGACGGCCATCACCGCGCCGTCGACCGCAACCACGCCACCTTCCGGCGTCTGCTCAGCCAGCCAGTCCAGCGGGCTCGGCTGACCCGGTTGCAGTTTCACCAGTTCGATACCGCTGCCCTTGAGTTCCTTTGTCGCCTGTTCCCAGTAACGGCTGTCAGCCCAGACCCCGGCGAAATCGTTGGTGACAATCAACGTGCCGACCGAGCCATGGAAACCCGACAGCCATTGCCGGCCCTGCCAGTAACCCGGCAAGTATTCCGACAGGTGCGGGTCGGCGGACGGCACCAGCAACGCATGGATACCTTCGCGACGCATCAATTCACGGGTGTGCGCGAGGCGCTGGGGAACCGTTCCTTCGGTCAAAGTCTGGGTACTCATCATGTCTCCTGCCAATCACTGCATCGTTATTGTTCGTAGCCGTCAGGTCGGCTGGTTAAAGTCCTGTCGCCCAGAATGCCGGAGCACTGGCGCAGGCGGTCTTGATCAGATCTACAGCCTTGTCGATGTCTTCGGCGGTAGTGAAACGGCCGAGGCTCAGGCGAATCGTGCGTCCTGCCAGGTGCGCGTCGAGCCCCAATGCCAGCAAAACGTGGGACGGTGTGTTGCTCGCGGAATTGCAGGCCGAAGTCGCGGAAAACGCGATCGAATGGCTCAGCGCCACCGGGTTGAACTCGCTTTCGCTGAAGGTCAGGCTCAAGGTGTGCGGGATACGTTGGGTGCTGCTGCCGTTAAGGCGCACGCCGGGCAGGCTCAAGAGTTGTTCGAGCAGTCGCTCGCGCAGCGCGACGATGGTCTTTTTCTCGTCATCGAAAGCCTCGGCGGCCAGGGCAAACGCCGAGCCCATGGCAGCAATCTGGTGAGTCGCCAGCGTACCGGAACGCAAGCCGCCCTCGTGCCCGCCACCGTGAATCTGCGCCTGCAAACGCTGTTGCGCACGCGGGCCGACGTACAGCGCACCGATGCCTTTGGGCCCGTAGAGTTTGTGCGCCGAAAACGACATCAGATCGACCGGCCATTGCGCCAGATCGATCACGACCTTGCCGGCGCCCTGGGCCGCATCGACGTGGAACAACGCCCCGCGCCCACGCACCACTTCGCCGATGGCCGGGATGTCGTTGACGGTACCGAGTTCGTTGTTGACCAGCATCAGCGACACCAGAAAGGTGTCTTCACGCATCGCTTCGCTGACCGCTTGCGCGGTGATCAGGCCTTCGGCGTCGGGCACCAGATAGGTCACGGCGACACCGGCATCCTGCAATTGCCGGGCGGTATCGAGGATGGCCTTGTGTTCGATCTGACTGGTGATGATGTGCCCGCCGGACACACCACGGGCCTGGGCCACGCCTTTCAGTGCAAGGTTGTTGGATTCGGTGGCGCCGGAGGTCCAGACGATCTGCTGCGCCTGGGCGCCGACCAGTTCGGCGACTTGCCGGCGAGCGTTCTCGACCGTTTGCCGGGCCTGCTGGCCGAAGGCGTGGGAACTGGAAGCCGGGTTGCCGAAATTACCGTTGAAACCCAGACACTCGATCATCACCTGGATGACCCGCTCGTCCACCGGGGTGGTGGCGGCGTAATCGAAATACAGCGGACGTGTGTTCATAAAAAGACTCGCAGAGCGTGTTCCGGGATCAGGAGGCTCGTGTCTGCAAACGGCACGACGCAGCCTTGTGAGCTGCGTCCGGGTTCGAGAGCGTCATCAATACCTGATCGGATGCCGTTAAAGAAGAACAACTTCATTTAAAAGTGCGTAGGAACGCTCCTGAACGCGACTTTAACAGGCATCGGGCCGGCGGTTGTAGCACTGCGTCAGCTAAAGCTTTCAAGGAGTAACGGATACAGCGAAATCACCAGCAGCGCTGCCATGCCCCAGTTGAACAGCCGCAACCAGCGGCGATCCTTGAGCACGTTGCGCAGCAAGGTCCCGCACGCCGCCCAGACGCCGACGCTCGGCAGGTTGATGATGGCGAACACCGCCGCAATCACGATCACGTTGGTGAAATAGCCCTGCATCGGCGTGTAGGTGCTGATGGCACCAATGGCCATGATCCACGCCTTGGGGTTGACCCACTGGAAGGCTGCCGCGCCGAGATAGCTGATCGGCTTCGCCTCGCCCTGTTCGCTGTCGCCGACCGGGCCGGAGTGAGCGATTTTCCATGCCAGGTACAGCAAGTACGCCGCGCCGACATAACGCAGGATCGTATAAAGCAGCGGATAGGTCTGGAATACCGCGCCCAGGCCAAAACCCACCGCCACCACCAGCACGAAGAAGCCGCAGGTAATGCCAAGCATATGAGGGATGGTGCGGTTGAAACCGAAGTTCACGCCCGATGCCAGCAACATGGTGTTGTTCGGCCCCGGTGTGATCGAGGTGACAAGGGCAAACAGGGCGAAGCCCAGCAACAGGTCGAGCGAGAGGGTCATGGCAGGCAGTCCGTCAGGGTCATTCAGGTGTTGACCCTATCCCACGGCGCCGCGCAAACCCACGGACAGTTGGATAAAACTTCGAGCAGTACAGTTGCGGATCAGCTAGGACGACCGTGCAGCTGTACGGCCCGCTCGGCGCTCATCTCACCCTTGTTATCAAACCCGAAAGTCTTCTGTGGCTGGCCAAGCAGTTGGGCTTTCTTCGCGTGGTATTCCTCGAACGACAAGCCGCTGCGGTTCAAGTTTTCCAGCGCCAGTTCGCGGGTTTCTTCCGCCGTGTAAGGGCGCAGTTCCGGAGAAACGTGGCTCGCGCAACCAGCGAGAACGGAGACAGCGAGCATCAGGGAAACAGTCAGTAAACGATTCATGGGAGCGTCCTGGCGAGCAGTGTGGGTCGATGGAGAAAGGCTACGCCCGGGCACGCTTTGGCAGAAATCAACGCTCTCAATAGTGGCTATCAGAATTCAGTCAGGATTCGCCCTGCATATTCCCATAGGACCTATAAATATCAATTAACAGTCTTTTACGGAATAACAGTCAGCCTTTATAAATCCTTCATCGCGTTCGGCACTGTTGCTCCAGCAACTGTTTCCCAGGCAACAGCGGTTCAACAAACCGGCCTGAAAGTCACACGAGCACAGCCGCCGACAACGCTCAAAGCCCCGGAATACGGGCCTTACAGGAATTGGTACAGCGCTTGCTCTGCTCCAGTGACTACTCACTGCTCGTCGAGCAACTGTTGAAAAAGGAACTGACCATGTCGCGTCCACTGAAAGTCGTCGCCCTGTCCGGCGGAACCTGGCGTCCGTCCCGCACCCTGGTGCTGACCCAGGCCCTGCTGGCCGAATTGTCCGGGCACTTGCCGGTCGAGAGTCATCTGATCGAACTCGGCGACATCGCCCGCCCACTTGGCGCCGCGCTGTCGCGTCAGGAGTTGCCGGCCGAGATCGAAGCCGAGCTGCAAGCCATCGAACAGGCTGACCTGCTGATCGTCGCCGCGCCGGTCTATCGCGGTTCCTATCCTGGATTGCTCAAGCATCTGTTCGACCTGATCGACCTGAATGCGCTGATCGACACACCAGTGCTGCTCGCCGCCACCGGTGGCAGCGAACGCCATGCGCTGGTCCTCGATCACCAGTTGCGCCCACTGTTCAGTTTCTTCCAGGCCGTGACCCTGCCGATTGGCGTGTACGCCACCGAAGCCGATTTCGCCGACTACCAGATCACCAGCGAACCGCTCAAGGCACGTATCCGCCTGGCGGCTGAACGCGCCGCGCCGCTGTTTGGCACTCACATCAAACCGTTGCTGAAAATCGCCTGAGGAGCTGTTCATGGATGTTTTCTGGTTCCTGCCGACCCACGGCGACGGTCACTATCTGGGCACCACCCAAGGCGCGCGCCCGGTCACCCTCAATTACCTGAAACAAGTAGCGCAGGCCGCCGACAGCCTCGGCTACCACGGCGTGCTGATTCCCACCGGTCGTTCCTGCGAGGATTCGTGGGTGATCGCCTCGGCGCTGGTGCCGCTCACCGAACGCCTGCGTTATCTGGTGGCGATCCGTCCGGGAATCATCTCGCCGACCGTCTCGGCGCGCATGGCCGCGACCCTGGATCGACTGTCCAACGGCCGCTTGCTGATCAACGTCGTGACCGGCGGTGACCCGGACGAAAACCGTGGCGACGGCAGCTTCCTCAGCCACAGCGAACGCTACGAAGTCACCGATGAATTCCTCAAGATCTGGCGCCGGGTGCTGCAAGGCGAAGCGGTAGATTTCGAAGGTAAACACCTGAAGGTACAGAACGCCAAGGCGCTGTATCCGCCGGTGCAGAAACCCTATCCGCCGCTGTACTTCGGCGGGTCCTCCGACGCGGCCCACGATCTAGCCGCCGAGCAGGTCGACGTGTACCTGACCTGGGGTGAACCACCGGCCGCCGTCGCCGAGAAACTCGCCGATGTGCGCGAACGCGCCGCTCGCCACGGACGCAAAGTGAAGTTCGGCATTCGTCTGCACGTGATCGTACGCGAGACCGCCGAAGAGGCGTGGAAAGCCGCCGACAAACTGATCGAGCACATCAGCGACGAAACCATCGAGGCCGCGCAGAAATCCTTTTCGCGCTTCGACTCCGAAGGCCAGCGGCGCATGGCCGCCCTGCACGACGGGCGCCGCGACAACCTGGAAATCGCCCCCAACCTGTGGGCCGGCGTCGGACTGGTGCGCGGCGGTGCCGGTACCGCATTGGTCGGCGATCCGCAGCAAGTGGCAGCGCGAATCAAGGAGTACGCAGACCTCGGCATCGAGAGTTTCATCTTCTCCGGCTATCCGCATCTCGAAGAGGCCTACCGCTTTGCCGAGCTGGTCTTCCCGCTGTTGCCCGAGCCGTATGCAAGCCTGGCCGGACGCGGCGTGACCAATCTCACCGGGCCGTTCGGCGAAATGATCGCCAACGATGTACTGCCCGCCAAAGCCAACGCCTGAGGAAGACCGAGTGACTGCCAAACCGCAAAGCACCCTGCTCTCCCCGTTGCAGACCGCCCGCCAACTGGCCGCCGAATTTGCTCTCACCGCCGTCGAGCGCGACGAGCGTGGCGGCACACCGAAAGCCGAACGTGACGCCCTGCGCGACAGCGGTCTGCTGGCCCTGAGCATTCCCACCCGTTACGGCGGCCTCGGCGCGCGCTGGAGCGAAACGCTGGAAGTCGTGCGCGAGTTCGCCAAGGTCGACAGCTCGATCGCCCACGTCTTCGGCTTTCATCATTTGATGCTTGCCACCGTGCGCCTGTTTTCCCGCCCCGAACAATGGCAACCGTGGTTCGAACAGACCGCGCGACAGAACTGGTTCTGGGGCAACGCGCTCAACCCGCTGGACACCCGTACCGTGGTCAAGGATCTGGGTGGCTGGCGCGAGTTTTCCGGCAAGAAGAGCTTCTGCTCCGGCGCCAGCGATTCGCAGATGCTGATCGCCTCGGCGGTGGACGAAAGCAACGGCGGCAAACTGTTGATCGCGGCGATCCCGAGCGGGCGCAGCGGCATCACCCTGCACAACGACTGGAACAACATTGGCCAGCGCCAGACCGACAGCGGCAGCGCCACGTTCGAACGGGTGCGGGTCGAAGAGTCGGAACTGCTGCTGGATCCGGGCCCGCTGAGTACACCGTTCGCCTGTCTGCGCCCGTTGATCGCGCAACTGACGTTCACCCACATGTTTCTCGGCATTGCCGAAGGGGCCTTTGAAGAGGCGCGGCAATACACCCTCAGCGAAACCCGTGTCTGGCACAAATCCTCGGTGCGCGAGGTGCGTGAAGATCCTTATGTGCTGGCCCATTACGGCGAGTTCTGGGTCGCCCTCGAAGGCATCCGTCTGTTGGTGGAACGCGCCGCTGCATTGCTCGACGAGGCCTGGGCCAAAGGCCCGAACCTCAGTGCCGAAGAACGCGGTCACCTGGCCACGGCAATTGCCACGGCCAAGGTCGCCGCCAGCCGACAAGGCCTGGAGATTTGCAGCCGATTATTCGAAGTCACCGGCGCCCGCTCGACCCACGCATCGCTGCGCCTCGACCGACACTGGCGCAACCTGCGCACGCAAACCCTGCACGACCCGCTGGATTACAAGCTCCACGAGCTGGGCGACTGGGCGCTGAACCAGTCCCTTCCGGTGCCGACGTTCTATTCCTGATTTTCTTTCGTGGAGCGAGACCCCATGCAACTGCTGACCCTGCCGCCTTCACCCGCCCTGGCCACCTCAATCCGCGCCACCGCTCAGGTCTTCGAAGACCCGAAATCCCAGGCCCTGCTCGCGCATCTGCAACAGGTCGCACCGAGCGAAGCCAGCGTGCTGATCATCGGCGAAACCGGTACCGGCAAAGAGTTGGTAGCGCGGCACATCCACAACCTGAGCAACCGGCGCAACCGGCCGTTCATTGCGGTCAACTGCGGGGCGTTTTCCGAATCGCTGGTGGAAGCCGAACTGTTCGGCCACGAAAAAGGCGCCTTCACCGGCGCCCTCAGCGCCAAGGCCGGGTGGTTTGAAGAGGCGGATGGCGGCACCCTGTTCCTCGATGAAATCGGCGATCTGCCGATGGCGATCCAGGTCAAATTGCTGCGGGTGTTGCAGGAGCGTGAAGTGGTGCGCCTGGGTTCGCGCAAGAGCATTCCCATCGATGTGCGAGTGTTGGCAGCGACCAACGTGCAACTGGAGAAAGCCATCAACGCCGGGCATTTCCGCGAGGATCTGTATTACCGGCTGAACGTGGTCAATCTGGAGCTGAGCCCATTGCGCGACCGCCCCGGCGACATCCTGCCGCTGACCCGGCATTTCATCGAGGCCTACAGTCAGCGCCTGGGCTACGGACGCATCACCATCAGCCCCGGCGCCGAACACAAACTGCGCGGCTACAGTTGGCCGGGCAATATCCGCGAACTGGAAAACGTCATCCACCACACACTGCTGATCTGCCGTAACGGCGTGATCGAGCGCGACGATCTACGTCTATCCAACCTGCGCATCGACCGTCCGGACGATCAGCACGCGACCGCCGACGACTCACCGGAAGCGCTGCTGGAACGCGCCTTCCAGAAACTGTTCGAGCAACAGGCCGGCGCCCTGCATGAGAAGGTCGAGGACGCATTGCTGCGCGCGGCCTATCGCTTCTGCCATTACAACCAGGTGCACACCGCGTCCCTGTTAGGCCTGAGCCGTAATGTCACCCGCACGCGACTGATCAAAATCGGCGAACTGGCGGTGAACAAGCGGCGGCCCACGGAAAACCTGCAAGGCGAGCGCTTGATCCAGCTGTCGATCTAACCAACCAGTTGACAGTGCAAGCCGTCGTCATAGCTGCGGGCTATGCTGCTCAGCATCTGGAATGAACCGAAGGTCACGGTGCGCGCCTGATGGGTGCGGATCAGTTGCCAGAAATCCTGCTCGCCGGTCTCGAAACTCTGAAACGCCGCCTCCCCCGCCTCGCGGGACTGCCATTGCAGAAAGCTCAACACTCGCCGGCCATCGTCGCTGGCCTGGACGCTGGCGCTGACGAAGCCGGCGTAACGCTGGGCCAGACGTTCGGTCTGCACCGCCAGCGCCGAGACCAGCGCCGGTTGCTGGCCGGGTTCGATTTCAAATTCGATCAATTGCGTAAAGCTGCGGTTTTTCGCTGGTGCTTGCATGAGATCCCCACTCTGTCAGACGAATCTTGCGATTCGAAGGCCTGCAGGGTAAAACCTCGAGTTAACTAGAGGTCAAGGGGCAATTTGCAAATGATCACTGCGGAAAATCTGCACAAGCAACTGACCGTCGGCGAAGTCGCAGCTCGCAGCGGCGTGGCGGTCACCGCCCTGCACTTTTATGAATCCAAGGGTTTGATCAAAAGCCAGCGCAATGCCGGCAACCAGCGGCGCTATCCACGGGAAGTACTGCGGCGGGTGGCGTTGATCAAAGTGGCGCAACGCCTGGGCATTCCACTGGCGGAAATCGGCGAGGCGTTGAAGCAGTTGCCGGACAATCGTGCGCCAACGGCAGCGGACTGGAAAGTGCTGTCGGAGCAGTGGCGGCGGGAGCTGGACGAGCGGATCAATCAGTTGATGTTGCTGCGTGACCGGCTGACCGGTTGCATCGGTTGCGGATGCCTGTCGATGGAAGCCTGCCCGCTGCGCAATCAGGGCGATGTGCTGGGCGAGCAAGGGCCGGGGGCGCACTTTCTTGACGTACCCAAGTGAGGGTTCCCATGCCATGGGAACCCCCAATTCGATCCATCAGAAGCCCGGCGCAATCTGCCCTTTGTAGCGAGTCAGAATGAACTGGCGCACTTCATCGGAATTCAACGCCTTGGCCAGTTTCTGCAGGCCCGGGTCGTTGATGTTGTCGGGCCGTGCGACCAGAAACTCGATGTACAGGCTCTTGCCCTTCTCGACGATCAGTGCGCTGTTGGTGTCGATCCCGGCTTCCAGCGCGTAGTTGGCGAACACGAATGCCAGATCCACCTGACTCACTGAACGGGCCAGCAACGCGCCCTCCAGTTCACGGATTTTCAGGTGCTTGGGGTTTTCGACGATGTCGCGCTGGGTGGCCAGGGTGTTGCTCGGATCCTTGAGCTTGATCAGCCCCGCCTCGTGCAACAGCACCAGCGCGCGACCGGTGTTCACCGGGTCATTGGGGATCGACACACTGGCGCCGTCCTTCAGCTCCGAAATGTTCTTGATCTTGGTCGAGTAAGCCCCGAACGGTTCGATGTGCACGCCGACCACCGGCACCAGATCGGTGTGGCGAGTCTTGTTGAAATCATCGAGAAACGGCCGGTACTGGTAGTAGTTGGCGTCGAGGTTTTTCAGCGCCAGTTGCTGGTTGGGCTGGATGAAGTCGGTGAAGACCTTGATGTCCAGATCCACGCCTTCCTTGGCCAGGGTCGGCTTGACGAACTCGAGGATTTCCGCGTGTGGCACCGGGGTGGCGCCGACGATCAGTTTTTCGTTGGCATGGGCGCCGAACGACAGAACGGCAGCCAGTACGGCCAAGGTCTTTTTCATGCTGTGCTCCAAGGCAAATTTGAATGGCCGTCGTGAGGTGAACGTGGGGCCTTTATGGGTTGAAATGGTTTTGTCAGCGTCGGCTGTAGTGCGCCACCAGGCGGTCGCCGGTCATTTGCAGGGCCTGCACCAGAATCAGCAGCAACACCACGGTGACCACCATCACGTCGGTCTGAAAGCGCTGATAGCCGTAGCGGATCGCCAGATCGCCGAGCCCGCCGCCACCGATCACGCCGGCCATCGCCGTGTAATCCACCAGCACGATGGCGGTGACCGTCACCGCCGCCAGCAACCCGCCGCGGGCTTCCGGCAACAGGGTGTGGCGGATGATCTGCCAGGTGTTGGCACCCATGGCCTGGGTCGCCTCGACCACGCCGCGATCGACTTCGCGCAGAGCGGTTTCCACCAGCCGCGCGAAGAACGGTGTGCAACCGACGACCAGCGGCGGAATGGTTCCGGGCACGCCCAGTGACGTGCCCACCAGCAACGTGGTCAGCGGAATCAGCACGATCAGCAAAATGATGAATGGCAGCGAACGCAGCATGTTCACGATCACTGACAGCACCCGATACACGCCGACCGTTTCATGCAACTGGCGCTTGCCGGTGAGAAACAGCAGCAGCCCCAGCGGCAATCCCAGCAGCACCGTAAACAGCAGCGCCGCGCCGAGCATGCTGAGGGTGTCGAGACAGGCCTGGGCGATGTCGGCCCAGTAAATGTGTTTGAACCACTCGGCCATGGTCAGGACCAGTCGTGGCGCGGTGGTTTGACGCCGTTGAGCAGCCAGTTGCCGACCACGTGGTATTTCCAGCGCACCGGGTCATGCAGGGTGTGGACCCGGGCGTTGCGCCAGTGGCGGTCGAAGTTGTGCTTTTTCAGGGTCGAGCGGGTACCGCCGAGTTCGAACAGCTTGTTGCTGGCCTCGATGGCGATTTCGGTGGTCAGCACTTTAGCCTTGGCCACGGCCAGCGAGGCCAGCGCGACGTTGTCTTCATCAGGCGCCGGACGTGCGGCGTCGAGCGCCCAGCCGGCGCGTTCAAGCAAGGCTTCGGCGGCTTCCAGACGGATTTCCAGTGCGCCGATCTGAATGATTGTCAGCGGATCTTCGCTGGCCTTGTCCACACCCGCATCGATCCATGGCCGGGCGAACTGGCGGACGAACTCAACCGTGTCACGCAGCGCAGCTCGGGCAATGCCGGCGTCGATGGCAGCGGTGGTCAACTGGGCGAAAGGCCCGGCCAGGGTCGGGCTCTCGTAGGAACGGTACGTCGGAAACAGATTGAAGGGCGCCACTTGCAGATTTTCCGCCAGCACCGTGCCGCTGGAAGTAGTGCGCTGACCGATGCTGTCCCAGTCGTCGACGATCACCAGCCCTTTCGTACCGCGCTCGACGAAGGCCAACTGGCCCTTCTGCTCTTCATCCAGCGCCAGCACCGCCAGCCAGTGGGCGTAGAGCGAACCGGTGCAGTAGCCCTTGCGGCCGTTGATCACGAAGCCGTCGCCATAACGGCGCAGGGTCGCCTGAATGTCCTGCACGTTCTTGCCACCGGTTTCCGACAGCGCATTGGCGAAGCGATGACCTTGCAGCGCCAGCTCAAAGAAATGCGCTTGCTGGGCCGGGGTGCCTTGCAGGCGGATGTCTTCGAGCAGGCAGTAATGGTTTTGCGGGATCTGACCGAGGGACGGATCGGCGGCGGAAATGATCGCGATCACCTGCGCCAGCACCGCAAGGGACACCTGCGCGCCACCGTACTCCTTCGGCACGGTGATGCCCCACAGGCCACTGTTGGAAAACAGGTCGACGACCTCGGCGGGCACTTCGCGGTTGCGGTCACGCTCGGCGGCGTGTTCCTGCAAGACGGCGGCGACCTGCACAGCCACGCGCAAGGCTTCGGCGTCGTCGGCGATCCGGTGGGCGGCCGGCGGGTTGATCGGATAAACGGCAGATTCAGACATGGATGACTCTCGGTATCGGTGTTGTACCGGGTCATTGCAGCTTCTGTGCCTGACGCAAAGGCCTTGTTTTACGGGGGCTACAGCGGAACTTCAGGGCGTCTGGCGATGAAAACCCGCGCACTCTGTTGCTTCGCTGTCGATGGCTGAACAGTGGGAGGCCTGCTCGTCGGCTACTCGGTCACGACGGCGGCACGGATCTATAGTTGAGCGACCGGCAATCCCGGCGAAGGCACACCTCAATCTCTAATAAAAACCAGGCAACAAATAACAGGGAGTACCGCCATGAGCGTCAAACCCATTCCCGAGGGGTATCACAGCATTACCCCGTACCTCGGCATTCACAAAGCTGCCGAAGCCATCGACTTCTATAAAAAGGCGTTCGGTGCCACCGAAGTCATGCGCCTGAGCATGCCCGACGGCGGCATCGGCCACGCCGAACTGCGCATCGGCGACAGCGCGATCATGCTCGGCTCGCCGTGCGATCAAGGGCCGTTGAGCAATCCGGGCAACGCAGTGTCGGTCGGCCTGCATCTGTACGTGACCGATGTCGACAAATCCTTCCAACGCGCACTGGAGGCCGGCGCCACCTCGGTGTCCGAGGTCAAGGATCAGTTCTACGGCGACCGCAGCGGCACGTTGAAAGATCCGTACGGGCATCTGTGGTTCCTGGCTTCGCGCAAGGAGGACCTGACCCAGGCGCAGATCGAGCAGCGGGCGAAGGAAATGTTCCAGCAGAGCTAACTACGCCGAGTGCCCATTCCCGCGCGGCGCGCGGGGATGGGCGAACACGATTCATGAACCGTCGAATCACGCATCACGTCTTGTCATGAACGCCCGGCGATTTCAGGATGCAGGCCACTCGCCTGAATAAAGGATCACCCGATGTTTGCCGGATTCGTCAAAGACCAGCGCCACGTCAACGGTGTGGAGATCAGCTACCGCCTCAAAGGCAGCGGCCCCGGCCTGCTGCTGTTGCACGGGCACCCGCAGACCCACGTCATCTGGCACAAGATCGCCGAGCAACTGGCGGAGCACTTCACGGTGATCGCCGCCGACCTGCGCGGTTATGGCGACACCAGTCGCCCGCCGGCCGATGAGGCTCACCTCAATTACTCCAAGCGCGAGATGGCCCGCGATGGCGTGGAATTAATGAAGGCGTTGGGTTTCGAGCACTTCTCGATCCTTGCCCACGACCGTGGCGCGCGGGTTGCCCATCGCCTGGCGCTCGATCATCCCGAGGTTGTGCAGCGCATGGTCCTGCTCGACATCGCGCCAACGCTGGCGATGTACAGCCAGACAAATGAAGCCTTCGCCCGGGCCTACTGGCACTGGTTCTTCCTGATCCGCCCGGCACCGTTGCCGGAAACCCTGATCGAAACCGATCCCGAAGGTTATCTGCGCAGCGTCATGGGCAGTCGCAGCGCCGGGCTTGCACCCTTTACCGACGAGGCGTTCAGTGAGTACCGGCGTTGCCTGGAACGTCCCGGAAGTGCTCGGGGGATCTGCGAGGATTACCGCGCCAGTGCCGGCATCGACCTGGAACATGACCGCGCCGACATCACGGCTGGTCGTCACCTGACCCTGCCGTTGCTGGTGCTGTGGGGCGCCGAGGGCACCGTCGGTCGCTGCTTCGATCCGCTGAGGGAATGGCAACAGGTTGCTACCGACGTACGGGGCAAGGCCCTGCCGGCCGGGCATTACCTTGCCGAAGAAGTCCCTGAGCTGTTGCTGACCGAAGCGCTCGACTTTCTACGCTGATCCTTTCCTTCAATCCGGCGGCATGCGCCGTCGGACTGCTTCGCCTCCCCCGCAGAAATCCGCCCACGCGGCATCAAGATGTAATCGCGAAACATTTACTTTCATATCGTTCATCGGGAATTGCTTCGGTCATCCGTCTTATAGAGATGCGGGCCGGTCGCGTAGGCAAAAGCCACGACCGGCCTTTCAGGGACTCCCGTGCTGCGAAGCCCGTAGTACCGCTCCCTCTCACTGAATCAAGACCCGTCATCATGTCGAAGAAATCCCGCTCGAAACTGTGGTTCCTGGTACACAGCTGGCTGGCATTGCCGATCTGGTTTTTCGTTCTGATCGTCTGCGTCACCGGCACCCTGGCAGTGGTCAGCCAGGAAATCGTCTGGCTGGCCAACCCGCAAATGCGCGCCAGCGCGCCGTCCGACGACGCACCATTGCTCAGCTACGACCAGATCCTCGCCGAAATCAAAAAAGCCGAACCGCAGACAGTGGTGCAAAGCATCAACCGTCCGGACGAGTCGCACTTTGCTCTCGACGTCGACGTCAGCTATCCCGACGGCCGCTCGCTGACCGTCTACGTCAACCCGTACACCGGCGTGATTCAGGGCACGGCACCGAGCTTCAACTTCAAGGCGTTCACCCGCGCACTGCATGGCTGGTGGCTGGTGCCGTTCACCAACGGCTTCAGCTGGGGCTGGTATCTGGTGTCGTTCCTCGGCCTGCCGATGCTGGCTTCGCTGGTGACCGGGTTGGTGGTGTACAAGCGCTTCTGGAAGGGTTTTTTCCGCCCGACCCTGCGCTTCAATCACGGCGCACGGATCTTCTGGGGCGACTTCCACCGCTTGAGCGGCATCTGGTCGATCTGGTTCATCGCGGTGATTTCGATCACCGGCACCTGGTTCCTGATTCAGGCGCTGCTGTTTGACAACCAGATTTCCATTTCCAGCGAGCCGATCGTCCCGGCCATGTCCCGCGAAGCCGTGCCACAGTCCAACGATGGTTCGCCACCGCCGCGTATCAGCCTCGACCGCGCCATCGAAATCGCCCAGACGAAAATCCCCGGCTTCGAAGCCAGCTTCATCAGCCTGCCGGGCAATGCCTACGCGCACCTGGATATCGGCGGTCGCGGCTGGTACCCGCTGATGTACCGAACCGCCACGCTCAACCCATACAGCGGTGAAGTGGCGGCTTCGCGGCTGTTGTCCGATCGCACGTCGCTGGAGTTCGTCACCGAATCCATGCGCCCGCTGCACACCGGTGACTTCGGCGGTCTGTGGATCAAGCTGATCTGGTTCTTCTTCGGCCTGCTGCTGAGCATGATGGTCCTCAGTGGCCTGCTGATCTGGACCAAGCGCACCGCGCTGGCCACCGCCAACGCCCTCAAGCGCGAGCACAAGAAACAGCGCGTGCAGGCACAACCGGCCCTGCGCCGTGAAACCTCGGAGGCCAATCTGTGAGCAAATCCACTACCGTGGCTCAGCCTTCACGGCTGAGCGTGATCTGGCACAAATGGCGCTTCCACATCAACGTGCTGTTGCTGCTGATCCCCTTGGGCTTCATGCCCAAATACTTCGCCGATGCCTCGCTGTTTCGCGGTGACAGCGGACTGGGTGAACGGGAGATCGGCGAAATCCAGGTCGGTCCCTGGAGCCTGCGACTGGCCGAACTGCGTAATCAGGCACCGATCCTGACCGGCCCCGCCGGCTACATGAAAGATTTCAGCGCCGCCCTCTGCGACGCCTGCGTCGACCACGTCAAGGCGACGTATCTGCGCATCGGCAAACCTCGCAGCCTGCGCGCGGCCGGGGTGATTTTCTTCGGCACGCCGTACCGCATGGGCACCCAGTTGCCGGTTCCGGAAAAGACCGCTGCCGACGCCGAACTGTGGATCACCATGGAAGGCTGGGACGGCAGCATGCACCAAGCCTCGATTCCGCTGAGCCAGGCCTCGCCTGCCACCCTCGCCTGGCTGAACAAACAAGGAGCCAAACCATGAGCCACGCCCAACGCCCCTTCCGCTTGCTCCTGAGCAATGCCTTGCTGGTGCTGACTGCCGGTTTCAGCGC
The DNA here is from genome assembly GCF_052046055.1 of Pseudomonas sp. 22082. NCBI lineage: Bacteria > Pseudomonadati > Pseudomonadota > Gammaproteobacteria > Pseudomonadales > Pseudomonadaceae > Pseudomonas > Pseudomonas sp. 22082. The sequence continues at coordinate 282,218 of NZ_JBQEQB010000005.1, read as the reverse complement.
CGGCGTCCTGGCCCATAACCCGATGTGCGAGTGCAAGGCCATCGATGCCGAGCAGATCAAATGCACCGGCGGTTTCTCGGACGGCAGCGGCGCGCCGGGGGTGACCCTCGATGTGATCGGCTACGACGAAACCATCCTCGTGCCGGGCAAGCTCGGCGCCGACTCGACCCTGACCTTCAAGAAACCCGGCGCCGAGTTCTACGTGCTGTTCGACGCCGGCCCCGGCCACGTGGTCGAAATTGACCAAGCGGATATCGAAGCCCCATGACCACGCCGACTACCCAGGTTGTCCGCCCGGCTGGTGCCGGGCACGAAACCCTCAATGTGCTGCTGATGTGCCTGCTGATCCTCGCGATTGCCGGCTCGGTAGTGACATGGCGCGGCGTTTCCCACGAACCGGAGCCGGTCTCCAGCCATCAACTGGATGCCCGTCGCGACCTTGGCGCCAGCGAGCAGGGCATCTATGCCGATCTGCGCGTGACCCTCGACGAGATCCGCCTGCTGCGTGAAGAACAGCAAACGCTGCCAAGCCCGCAGAACCTGGCCGATGAAGGTTTTGCACCGTTCGCCCAGGACGCCAGCTCGGTCAGTCGTGGCGGCCATGCCTGGCAGTTGCTGGCCGACCGCGCCTACTTCGGCCACAGTCAGGCACCGGCCGTGGCCGGTTCGTTTCTGATGCGCCTGAACGACGCCGCGCCGGACATCTGGCTCAACCGCGCCACCGACCTGCAAGCGCCGAAAGACCTGTCAGACGCAGCGCTGACCGCTGCCGGATGGAAACAGATCGTCGCGCAATTCGATGCCGGGGTGACCCGCGAACATCGTCATTGAACCCTCGCCTTCATTCGAGAGAAGACCGCTTGCCCATGCCTAGTTCATCTCAACGCCGTCCTTTCCTGCGCCTGCTGCTGATCGGTCTGTGCGCCTGCCTGCTGAGTCCGCTGGCCAGCGCCGATCAGGCCAAGCGCCTGCGCATCGGCATCACCCTGCATCCGTATTACAGCTATGTGGCGAACATCGTAGGCGACAAGGCCGAGGTCGTGCCGCTGATTCCCGCCGGCTTCAACCCGCATGCCTACGAGCCGCGCGCCGAAGACATCAAGCGCATCAGCGGGCTGGATGTGATCGTGCTCAACGGCGTTGGCCATGACGACTTCGCCGACCGCATGATCGCCGCCAGCGAAACGCCGAACATCAAGACCATCGAAGCCAACGAAAACGTGCCGTTGCTGGCCGCCACCGGGGTTGCCGCGCGCGGTGCCGGCAAAGTGGTGAACCCGCACACCTTCCTGTCGATCAGCGCCTCGATTGCCCAGGTCAACAACATCGCCCGTGAGCTGGGCAAGCTCGACCCGGACAATGCCAAGACCTACACCCAGAACGCCCGCGCCTACGGCAAACGCCTGCGGCAGATGCGCGCCGACGCCCTGGCCAGGCTGACCCAGGCGCCGAACGCCGAACTGCGAGTAGCCACGGTGCACGCCGCTTATGACTACCTGCTGCGTGAATTCGGCCTGGAAGTGACGGCGGTGGTCGAGCCGGCCCACGGTATCGAGCCGAGCCCGAGCCAGTTGAAGAAAACCATCGACCAATTGCGTGAACTGGACGTGAAAGTGATCTTCTCCGAGATGGATTTCCCCTCCACCTACGTCGAAACCATCCAGCGTGAATCCGGCGTGAAACTTTACCCGCTGTCGCACATTTCCTACGGCGAATACACCGCCGACAAATACGAAAAGGAAATGACCGGCAACCTCAACACCGTGGTTCGAGCGATTCAGGAGTCCGGCGCATGACAGCTCAGGAAAACCTGTCGATAGCCAGCAGCGGCCCGACCCTGGATTTCGCTGACGTCAGCCTGACCCTCGGCCGCACGACGATTCTGGACAAGGTCACCTTCCAGGTGCAGCCCGGCAGCGTGCATGCGCTGGTCGGCCCCAACGGCGGCGGCAAGAGTTCGCTGATCAAGACCCTGCTCGGGCAGATGCCCCATCAGGGCCGGCTCAGCCTGCAATGGCCCGGCGAACCCGGCACCATTGGTTACGTGCCGCAGGCGCTGGAGTTTGATCGCGGCCTGCCCATGACCGTCGACGACTTCATGGCCGCCATGTGTCAGCGTCGCCCGGCCTTTCTCGGCTTGAGCAAACGCTACGCCGGCGCCATCGGTGATGCGCTGGAGCGGGTCGGCATGCAGGACAAACGCAAACGCCGAATGGGTGCGCTGTCCGGTGGCGAACGCCAGCGGGTATTGCTTGCCCAGGGCCTGATTCCGGCGCCGCAATTGCTGGTGCTGGATGAGCCGATGTCGGCCCTCGATGAAGCCGGGATCCAGGTGTTCGAGCGTTTGCTGGGCGACTGGCGCGCGGCGGGCATCACCGTGCTGTGGATCGAGCACGACCTGGAAGCGGTCGGGCGTCTGGCCAATCGCGTCACCGGCCTTAACCGCCGGGTGCTGTTCGACGCCACGCCGCAACAGGCCCTGACCCCGGAACGTCTGCTGACCCTGTTTTCGACCCATCCACGGAGCGCTGCCTGATGAGTTACGAAGCCTTTCGTTTGACGGTGCAAGGCTGGGCCTCTTCCGGTTACCTGCCGGAAGCCCTGGCCTATGGGTTTGTGGTCAATGCCTTGCTTGCCGGTCTGTTGATCGGCCCGGTACTGGGTGGCCTCGGCACGCTGGTGGTGGTCAAGCGCTTCGCGTTTTTCTCCGAAGCGGTGGGCCACGCGGCGTTGACCGGCGTGGCCATCGGCATCCTGCTCGGCGAGCCCTACACCGGGCCTTACGGCAGCCTGTTCGGTTACTGCCTGCTGTTTGGCATTCTGCTCAATTACCTGCGCAACCGTACCGGGCTGGCCCCGGACACATTGATCGGCGTGTTCCTGTCGGTGTCCCTCGCTTTGGGCGCCAGCCTGCTGCTGATTCTGGCGGGCAAGATCAACGTGCACATTCTGGAAAACGTGCTGTTCGGCTCGGTGCTGACGGTCAATGGCAACGACCTGCTGGTGCTGGCGATTGTCGGCTCGCTGGTCATGGCGCTGGCCCTGCCGCTGTACAACCGGATCATGCTCGCCAGCTTCAACCCGCAACTGGCGGCGGTGCGTGGCGTCGCGGTGAAGACCCTGGATTATCTGTTCGTGATTCTGGTGACACTGATTACGGTTGCCGCGGTGAAAGTCATCGGCGCGATTCTGGTCGGTGCACTGCTGGTGATTCCGGCGGCGGCTGCGCGCCTGCTCAGCCAGTCGCTCAAGGGCTTTTTCTGGTGTTCGGTGCTGATTGCCACGGTCAGTACGCTGTGCGGGATTCTCGCGCCGATCGTGTTCGACCTGCCGATTCCGTCCGGTGCCGCGATCATTCTGGTCGCCGGTATCGCCTTCGCCCTCGCCGCGATTGCCCGGGGCGTCGTCCCCAGTCTGAAAGGGAACCTTGGATAAATGGCTTTTTCATTGCGACAACTGACCCTGGCCATCGCCCTCAGCGGCGCGGTTTCGAGCCCTCTGCTGGCGGCCGAGAAACCGTTGCGGGTGCTGGCCTCGTTGCCGATCACTTATGGTCTGGGCGAAGTCCTGCTCAAGGGCACCGACATCAGCCTCGAACGCGCAGCACCGGCCAACCTGCCAGGCAGCCGCCAGACCGCCTACTTCACCGGTCGCGGCGCGCCCGTGCTGAGCAAACTGGCCACGGGCGCCGATGCAGTGATCGGCGTGCGCTCGCTGTGGGCCGATGATCCGCTGTACCCGATCGCCCGCCGCAGCAACATCCGCATCGTCGAAGTCGATGCTGCCCGCCCGGTGGACGGCGCCCTGCCCGGCATTGCCGTGCAACCGGGGCTCAAGGTCGACGGCCTGAACAGTCAGCCGTGGCTGGCCAGCAACAACATGGGGCGCATGGCCGATGTGATGGCGGCGGATCTGGTGCGCCTGGCACCGAAGGACAAATCGAAGATCGAGGCCAATCTGGCCGCACTGAAACAGCGTCTGCTGAAACTCAGTGCCGACAGCGAAGCGCGTCTGGCCAGTGCCGACAACCTGAGCTTGATGAGCCTGAGCGATCACTTCGGTTACCTGATCGGCAGCCTGAATCTGGAGTTGATCGGACAGGATGCGCGACCGGATGCCGAATGGACGCCGGAGGAGCTGAAAAAACTGACCGCGACTTTGAAAGACAACGACGTAGCAGTGGTGCTGCACCATCGCCAGCCTTCGGATGCGGTGAAAGCGGCGATTGCCGAATCGGGCAGTCAACTGCTGGTGCTGAGCACCGATGCAGTGGATCCGGTGGCAGAGCTGGAAGGGAATGTGGATGTGCTGCTCAAGGGCCTGGCCGGCGCGTAACGCCATTATGACCGCGTCATCGTCCATCGCTGGCTTGCCAGCGATGAGGCCTTCACAGGCAACAAAAATCCCGGACATGAAAAAACCCGCTGACTGATTCCAGTCCAGCGGGTTTCTTTTGGCTGATAACTTACTGGGCAGCCGCTTGCGCTTCCATCTTCTGGCGCAGGCTTAGCGGACGCATGTCGGTCCAGACTTCTTCGATGTAGGCCAGGCATTCCTTTTTCAGGCCACTCTTGCCCACAGTGCGCCAACCTTCCGGCACGGCCTTGTAGTCCGGCCAGATCGAGTACTGCTCTTCGTGGTTGACCACGACTTGAAAGAGGATGTCCTCGCGGTCGAATACTGACGTCATGCTGTGTCTCCATCGCTGTAAGGGTGGGCTGCACGACGGTGCAGCCGGGTATGTAGAAAGAACGTTCGACGCGGCGAAAAATTTACAGGCCGGCAGTCGCAGCGCTCAACGCACGGCCGAAGATCTCGGCGACGCGGTCGATTTCCGCAGCGGTGATCACCAGCGGCGGCAGGAACCGCACCACCGCACCGTGACGCCCGCCCAGCTCCAGAATCAGCCCGCGCTTGAGGCATTCGCGCTGAACCAGCGGCGCCAGACGTGCGAAGGCCGGTGGATGCCCCAGCGCATCCGGTGCACCGTTCGGATCGACCAGCTCGACACCGAGCATCAGGCCACGACCACGAATATCGCCCAGTTGCGGGAAATCGCGCTGCAGAATGCGCAGGTGTTCGCTCAGGCGATCGCCCATGGCGGCAGCGTGTTCGCAGACCTTGTGCTCGACCAGGTACCGCATCACGGCAGAACCGGCGGCCATCGCCATCTGGTTGCCACGGAACGTACCGGCGTGAGCGCCCGGCTGCCAGGTGTCGAGCCAGTCGCGATAGACCACCACCGCCAGCGGCAGGCTGCCGCCGATGGCTTTGGACAGCACCACCACATCCGGGGTGATGCCTGCGTGCTCAAAGGCAAACATCTTGCCGGTGCGGGCGAAACCGCTCTGGATTTCGTCGACGATCAGTGCAACACCGGCCTTTTCGGTGATGCGGCGCAGACCGCGCAGCCACTCGATGTCCGCCGGGATCACACCGCCCTCGCCCTGCACCGCTTCGACGATGACGGCGGCCGGCAATTGCACGCCAGCCTCGGGATCATTGAGCAGGTTTTCCAGGTAGCTCAGATTGGCCTTCACACCCGCCGCGCCACCGAGGCCGAACGGGCAACGGTAGTCGTAAGGGAACGGCATGAATTGCACGCCGTTGCTGAGCAACGCGCCCAGTGGTTTTTTCGGCCCCAGGCTGCCCATCAGGCTCAAGGCGCCTTGGCTCATGCCGTGGTAACCGCCGGAGAACGACAGCACGGTGCTGCGCCCGGTGGCGGTGCGCACCAGTTTCAGCGCGGCTTCCACGGCGTCGGTGCCGGTCGGGCCGCAGAACTGGATTTTCGCTTCCTTGGCCAATGCCGGAGGCAGCAGGCCGAACAGGTCCTGAACAAATTGATCCTTTACCGGCGTGGTCAGGTCCAGGGTGTGCAGTGGCAACTCATCGGCCAGCACCTGCTGAATGGCCTCGATCACTACCGGATGGTTATGCCCCAGCGCGAGGGTGCCAGCGCCGGCCAGGCAATCGATGAAGCTGCGGCCTTCGACGTCCTCGACGTACAGGCCCTTGGCGCGTTTAAGCGCCAGGGGAATGCGCCGCGGGTAGCTGCGGGCATTGGACTCCTGCTGGCTCTGACGGGCCAGCAACGGCGACTCATTGAACTGATACAGCGTTTCCGCCGGCGCGGAGGCGATCCGGGCCGACGACTCTTCGATAAGGCTGGTGGCGACTGACATCTCTCGACCCCTCAATACGCTATGGATAGTGACCAAAACTGCACACCGGGCAGGTGCGCGTTCCGGTCGCGGGGCGCACATGCAGGTTTTCCTGTTCTGGAAACGCACCAGCGTGTCGAGGATTTACACCCTTGATCGAATGTCAGGCCGACAATGCCAGCGGCTTGTGCATCGGCAGAGTCAAAACGCCGTGTTGCATGAAGGGAGACGCCGTTTCGCGATACCCCAGGCGCCGGTAGAACGCCGCGCCGGTTCGCGTGCTTGCAAGCGTGATGCATGGCCTGCCACGAATCCTCAGCCAACCCTCGAGATCGCCCATCAGCGCACGGCCCGCACCTCGGCGAAACCACTCCGGCTGCACGTGACAGAACATGACCTCGCCATGGGCTGCGGCCATGCCGACGCCGACGGGTTTGTCCTGCAGCAGCGCGATGTTCAGATAGTGATGGGGATCGGCGAGCCAGGCGCTGACGTGCTCCGCCGATTGTCGGCGGACCCAGCGGTCGACCAGTTGTGGGTCGTTGCGATGATCGAGCGCGCAACCGACGCGGATCGAACGCTCAAGGATCCTGCTGATGATGCCGGCGTCGGCGGGGGTGGCGGGACAGATATAGACGGGTGCTTCCATGGCGCTGTTTCCCTCAATCCATTGAGTCAAAGGCTGGGGCGACAATAACGTCGCGGCCGGCGGATGACTAATGGAGAGAGGTTACATTTGATGTGCCTGCAAACTGTCAGACCGGTTGCAGCGGCATGGTCAGCTCGACCCGCAAACCATCCGGACGGCTGTCGAAATGCAGGGTGCAGGCGCAGCGCTGAACGATCGCCTGGACAATCGCCAGCCCCAGTCCGCAGCCGGTGCTCTGGCCGTTGCGCCAGAAGCGCTGGGTCAGGTGTTGCAGATCGTCAGGGGCGATTCCCGGCCCATGGTCGCGCACCACAAAACGCACGCGATTGGCGCTAGTTTCCAGGCTCAGGTCCACCGCGCCGTCCGTCGGCGTGTGACGCAGAGCGTTGTCCAACAGATTGCGCAGGGCCGCGATCGACAGCACCGCCGGCATTTGCAGCGGCGCAGCGGACAAGTGTTCAGGCAGATGCAGCCTGATGCGCTGACGCTGGTCGCTGGCCGAGTCTTGGATCGCCAGTTTCGCTACCTGCTCGGCGCTGCACTGCACACCGTCGTCGAACGACAGACTGCCCTCGACCCGGGCCAGCAACAGCAACTGCTCAAGGGTCCGGTGCAAGCGGTCGGCGCCCTCTTCGGCCCGGGCCAGGGACTGATCGCGCGCACTGCCTTCGGTCATGCGTGCCACTTGCAGGTGAGTCTTGATCGCCGTCAGCGGGCTGCGCAGTTCGTGGGCGGCATCGCCGGTCAGGCGACGCTCGCGCTCGATGGTCTTGCCGATGCGCTGGAACAGCTGATTCTGGGTTTCGAGCAGCGGTTTCAGTTCGCTGGGGAATGACTGCAACTGCAGCGGCTCAAGCGAATCCGCGTTGCGGCGCATCAAGGCTTCACGCAAGCGGTTGAGCGGCGCCAACCCCTGGCCGATCCCCAGCCACAACAGACACAGGCAGCCAAGCAACGCCACGCCGACCGGCACCGAGGCCGCCAGCAGGATCGACATGTTCAGGGCTTCGCGCTCGATCACCCGGTCGGCGGTGGTAATACGCACATCGCCCCGGGCCAGGGTGAAGCTGCGCCATGGCGCACCGTCGATCATTTGATCGTGGAAGCCCATCTTCTGGGCTTCCAGCGCCTGTTCCGGATTGTTGTGGCTGCGAGCGAGGATTTCCCCGCGCAGCGAGCTGACCTGACAGGCCATGCCGCCGGGAATGTTCAACTGCTCGGCGCTGAAATGAGTGCCCTCGCCTTTGCTCGGGACAGCCGGCAATTGTTCCAGCAACCCGGCGACCATCCGCGCCGACGCCACCAGGCGCTGGTCGAGGGAAAACATCATCTGGTTGCGCAGGTCGCTGAGCATCCAGGCGGCCGCCAATGCCCAGATCAGCGCGAATGCGGCGCCGAGGGTCAGGCTCAGGCGCAGGCGCAGGCTCATCACTTGTCGGGTTCTCCGCCATCGGCCGGGCCCAGGCGATAACCCAGACCGCGCACGGTTTCGACGATGCCTTTGCCGAGTTTGCTGCGCAGGTGATGGATGTGCACATTGAGCGCGTTGCTTTCCAGTTCATCGTTGAAACCGTAGACGCTGTCCTTCAACTGCTCGGTGGACAGCACCCGGCCACGGTTGTGCAGCAAGGCTTGCAACAACGACTGCTCGCGCCGCGACAGATCCACCGGACGCCCCGCCAGGGTGGTTTCGCGACTGCTCGGATCGTAAGTCAGCGCGCCGTGTTCGATCAGATTGACGCTGCGTCCGGCCACCCGGCGCAGCAGGGTTTGCAGGCGGGCGAACAACTCGCGCAGGTCGAACGGCTTGAGCAGGTAGTCGTCGGCACCGGACTGCAGGCCGTCGACACGGTCGGTGACCGAATCCCGCGCAGTCAGGATCAGGACCGGAATCTCCAGGCCTTGCTGACGCAGTTGTTGCAGCAACTTGAGGCCATCTTCGTCCGGCAGGCCGAGATCGAGCACCATCACGTCGAATTCGGCAACCTTGAGAATCGCCCGCGCCTTGGAGGCGGTGTTGACGTGCTCGACGGTCAGGCCCTGCGCCGTCAGCCCGGCGACGATCCCGCTGGCGATCAACTCATCGTCTTCGCAAACCAGTACGTGCATGGTGAGTCCCGTGGAAAAGTGCTGATTAGGCCGCTGGCCGATTAAGCCGACATTATGCCCCGAACGCCACCGCGACAAGGGCGTCGCGGTTAATCATCGGTTAATCGCCGCCGCCCATTGTGCCCCTCAATTGCACAGGGACAAGGCTCCTCCATGCGTCATTTTTTTCTGTTTTTTGCACTGCTGATTTCGAGTCTGGCCCAGGCGGGGAATGATCCATTTGCGTCAAAACCGGAGTTCTTGCCGGTCGACAAGGCATTCGTGCTGACCTCGCAACGTCTGGATTCCGGTGAGACCCAGCTGTTCTGGCAAATCGCCGATGGCTATTACCTGTATCAGAAGCGTCTGAAGTTCGACGGGCTGACGACACAAAACATCCCGGCCCTGCCCGAAGGCGAGTCCCACAGCGACGAGTACTTCGGCGAACAACCGGTTTATCGCCAGGGTCTGGAACTGAAGATTCCGGCGGCCGCCACGGGCCAGATCAAGGTCAGTTATCAGGGCTGTGCCGACGCCGGTCTTTGCTATCCCCCACAGACCCGAGTGATCGACCTCGGCGGCAAAGCTGCCGCTGCGGCGGCAGATGAAGCGCCGGATCAGGCACTGGCCAGCGGCCTGCAACAGCACTCGCTGGGCTGGAGTCTGCTGGTGTTCTTCGGCCTGGGTCTGCTGCTGGCGTTTGCGCCGTGTTCGCTGCCGATGCTGCCGATTCTGGCGGGCATGGTGGTGGGCAGCGGTGCTACGCCGCGTCGCGGTTTCGCGCTGGCCGGCAGTTATGTGGTTTGCATGGCCCTGGTGTATGCGGCGATGGGCGTTATTGCCGCGCTGCTGGGGGCCAACCTGCAGGCGTGGTTGCAGAACCCGTGGCTGCTCGGGACGTTCGCGGCCGTATTTGTGGTTCTGGCGTTGCCGATGTTCGGCTTCTTCGAACTGCAATTGCCTGTGGCCCTGCGGGATCGACTGGAACACGCCTCGCGCAGCCAACGCGGCGGCAGCCTGATCGGCGCCGGCGTATTGGGCGCGCTGTCCGGTCTGCTGGTCGGCCCGTGCATGACCGCGCCGCTGGCCGGCGCTCTGCTCTACATCGCGCAAAGCGGCAACGCGCTGCACGGCGGCCTGATCCTGTTTGCTTTGGGCATCGGCATCGGCGTCCCGCTGCTGTTGCTGGTAACGGTCGGCAATCGCTTCCTGCCCAAGCCCGGCGCGTGGATGAATCTGCTCAAAGGCGTGTTCGGCTTCCTGTTCCTCGCCACCGCGCTGCTGATGCTGCGCCCGGTGCTGGAGCCGTCGCTGTGGTTGGGCCTGTGCGGCGCGCTGCTGTTGATCGCCGCTTACAGCGCCTGGAAACAGTCCGATGGCTTTGGTCGCGTGGCGCAGCTGTTCGGTGCCGGTTCGCTGTTGCTGGGCCTGTGGGGCAGTCTGCTGGTGGTCGGGGCGGCGGGTGGCAGTGACGATCCATATCAGCCGTTGCAGGTGTACAGCGCCGGACGCGTCGGATCTGCGGCGCCCAGCGGCCACGAAGCCTTCACGACGATCAAGGATCCCGCCGCCCTGCAACGCGAGTTAGACGCCGCCAAAGCCCAGGGCCAGTGGGTGCTGCTCGATTACTACGCCGATTGGTGCGTGTCGTGCAAAGTCATGGAGAAACAGGTGTTCGGCCAGGCGCGGGTGATGCAGGCCCTGAGTGATGTGCGCTTGCTCCAAATCGACGTCACCGCCGACAATGCCGCCAGCCGCGAACTGCTCGGTCGTTATAAAGTGCCTGGGCCACCGAGTTTCGTGTGGATCGGCGCCGACGGTGAAGAGCGCCGCAGCCAGCGCATCACCGGCGAGGTCGATGCCGATACTTTCCTGCAACGCTGGACCACCATCCGAGACGCCCGTTAATGCTGACCTTCACCCTCGGCACCTTTGCCATCGCACTCAATCACTTGTTGCTGATCAGCGCGCTGGCACTGGCGACCTTCGTCGGCTGGCGGGTGGCCAAGCGCGGCGGTGACAATCCCGAGTCGGCGCTGTTCAGCCTGTTTCTGCTCGGCATGCTGACGGCGCGCATTGCGTTCGTCGCCGTGTATTGGGGGCACTATCGCAACGACCTGTGGCAGATCATCGACCTGCGCGACGGCGGTTTTCTCGCCTGGCCGGGGGTGATCGTGCTGTTGCTCGCGGCGCTGTATCGCGGCTGGCGCCGGCCGGGTCTGCGTCGACCGCTGGGTTTCGGTGTGGTCAGCGGTGTGGTGTTCTGGGTGATGGCGACCCTGTCGCTGAACATCTACGAGCAAGGCACGCGCCTGCCGGACATCACTCTGCGCAACGCCGCCGGGGAAACCGTGAAACTCACCGACTATCAGGGCGGGCCGCTGGTGATCAACCTGTGGGCCACCTGGTGTCCGCCGTGCCGCCGGGAAATGCCGGTGCTGGAAAACGCCCAGCAACAACGCCCGGACCTGACGTTCCTGTTCGTCAACCAGGCCGAAAGCATGCAAAGCGTCGCCACGTTTCTCGAAACCCAGGGTTTGAGCCTGAACAACGTGCTGTTCGACCGCAGCGGACGCCTCGGCCAGGCCGTGGGCTCCATGGCCCTGCCGACTACCCTGTTCTATAGCCCGGACGGTCGCCTGCTGAGCAGCCATTTGGGCGAATTGTCCAACGCCAGCCTGGCCCGTGCCCTGGAAAGCTTCGACACCCCGGCCTCCAGCCCGAATCCGGCCACCTCTTCTTCAAGGAAACTGCCATGCCCCGCCTCCGCCACCTGCTGACGCTGACCCTGGGCGCCGCCCTGCTGCACTTGCCGTCGGTCCAGGCCGCTGAAGAACTGCCTGAAGCGATCAAGAAAATTGAAGCCAAGGGCGCCAAGATCGTCGGTCAGTTCGACGCGCCGGACGGCTTGCGCGGTTACGCCGCGCAATACCAGAACCGCGGCATGGCGCTGTACCTGACGCCGGACGGCAAGCACGTGCTGCTGGGCAACCTGTACGACGCCGACGGCAACGACCTGAGCAGCGCACCGCTGCAAAAACTGGTCTACGCGCCGATGGCCAAGGAAGTCTGGGCCAAGTTCGAGGCCAGCAACTGGATTCAGGACGGCAACAAGGATGCACCACGCACTGTGTACCTGTTCAGCGACCCGAACTGCCCGTATTGCAACATGTTCTGGGAACAAGCCCGTCCATGGGTCAAGGCCGGCAAGGTGCAGCTGCGACACATCATGGTCGGCATCATCCGCGAAGACAGCCCGGCCAAAGCCGCTGCCCTGCTCGCCGCCAAGGACCCGAGCAAAGCCCTGGAAGATCACGAGAAGGCCGGCAAGGCCAGCACCCTCAAGGCCTTGAAGGACATTCCGGTCGCCGTGCAGACCAAACTCGCGGCGAACATGCAGTTGATGGAAGACCTGGAGTTACAGGCCACCCCGGCGATCTTCTACATGGACGACAAGGGCGAACTGCAACAACAGCAAGGTGCACCGACGCCGGACAAGCTGGCGAAGATTCTCGGGCCGAAATAAAAAACGCCCACGCAATGCGTGGGCGTTTTCGTTACTTCAGCTCAGTCAGAAACTTCAGCAGCGTGTCGGTCACGAACGACGGATTCTCCAGATTGGAGATATGCCCCGCTTCCGGCACCAGCACACACGGGCAACCAATCAACTCGGCCATTTCCCGTGCTTCCGACGGCGGGCGTGGTTTGTCCTGATCGCCGCAGACCACCAGCGTGGTCGCCGCGTTCAGCTCGCCCAGACGCGGCAACAGGTCGTCACGGCCAAAGGTGATGCGTCCCATCGGCACGATGCTGTCGCGCAGGCGTTCGGCCGAATAGCCGGCGAGTTTTGCGCGGAAATCCTGATACAGCGCCGACGCCCGATCGATGCCCGGCCGGAAGAAGATCGGCACCACGATATCCAGCAGTTGCTCGGAGATCCCGCCGTTTTCCTCGATCTGTTTGAACAGCGAGAAATAGTACTGGCGGGTCGGCTCCGGCTCGACGCCGACGTAAGTGTCCATCAGCACCAGACCGTTGAGCCGCTGCGGCGCCGACAGTGCCAGGCGCACGCCCCACATGCCGCCGACCGACAACCCGACCAGGGTCACCCGGTCGATGTCCAGATGATCGAGCAACGCCTGTGCCTGACGGGCGATGTCGTCCAGCGAAGCGGTGCCTTGCGGCAAGCGCCCGGATTCGCCATGGCCCCACAGATCCAGGGCAATCACCCGGTAGTTCGCCGACAGCGCTGCGATTTGCGGGGCCCACATGGCCTGGTCCCACAGGTAGCTGCCGGCCAACAACACCGCCGGGCCCGTGCCTTGATCAATGTAGTGAAGCGCCTGTCCGTCAACCGTGAAAAAAGGCATGGATAACCCCCGTGGCAAAGAAACTGGAGCACGAAGACTGAGCGGGCGCGCCTCGGCCGTCAATGATATGAAAGGATTACAAAGCCCGATTTGCGACAACGGCCACAGCAAAACTCATGTTTCGGTAGCCATTGCCGCAGGCTGTGCTTTACAGCCCCTCCAGTTCCGCCATCAGGTCATTCAACCGATCAACCTTCTCCTCGGTAATGTCGCTGGCCGCCAGTCCTTCGATGTACCCGGCCAGTTCCTCCACCGTGCTGCATTCGAACATCGCTCGCAGCGGCACGTCCCGTTGCAGGGCTTTCTGCACCCGCGAGGCAATCTGCGTGGCGAGCAGCGAGTGGCCGCCCAGTTCGAAGAAGTTGTCGCGTACCCCGACCTTCTCGACCTTCAGCACCTCGGCCCAGATATCGGCCAGGGTCTGTTCCAGATGGCTGCGTGGCGCCAGGTAATCCTGGCTTTGCAACTGGCCGATCTCCAGCGCCGGCAAGGCCTTGCGATCGAGTTTGCCGTTGGCGTTCAGCGGCAACCGGTCGAGCCACAACCAGTGCAGCGGCACCATGTATTCCGGCAGTTCCGCGCGCAGGCGCTGCTTGATTCGCTCCAGCCGTTCGCTTTGGTTCAGTGCAGAATCGGAGGCGACCAGATAGCCGACCAGATGCTTGCCATTGACGCCTTCCTGCACGCCGACCGCGCCGTCACGGACTTCCGGTTGCTCGTGCAGACGCGCCTCGATTTCACCCAGTTCGATCCGGTAACCGCGGATCTTCACCTGATGGTCGACCCGGCCGACGTACTCCAGCACCCCGTCACTGCGGCGGCGCGCCAGGTCGCCGGTGCGGTACAGACGCTCGCCCGGCGCACCGAACGGATTCGGCACAAACACCGGCGCGGTGCGCAGCGGATCGCTGACATAACCGCGACCGACCCCGGTGCCCGCCACACACAACTCACCCACCGCACCCAGCGGCACCAGCTCCAGCGCGCCATCGAGCAGGTACAGCAAATTGTTGTCGGTCGGCGTACCGATCGGCAGGTAACTGCCGCGAGTCGAGGCCATATCGACACGGAAGAACGCCACGTCGTCCGAGCACTCCGCCGGGCCATAGGCGTTGACCAGACCGATGTCCGGGTAGCGCAGCAGCCATTGGTGCGCCAGCTCCGGCGGCATTGCTTCACCGGTCGGCAACATCCAGCGCAGACCGTCGAGGCTCAGGCGATCGGAAGCGAGCATGCCCTGGATCAGCGACGGCACACTTTCCAGCACGGTGATGCCCTGCTGTTGCACATGCACCAGCAAGCCTTGCGGATCGTGGGCGATGGTGTTCGGCACGATGTCCACCCGCGCCCCGAACAGCGGCGCGGCGAGGAATTGCCAGACCGAAATGTCGAAACTTTGCGAAGCGGTCTGGGCGATCACATCGGCGTCGCTCAGGTTCAGGTACGGCACCTTGCTCAACTGGTTGTTGAGCATGCCGCGCTGCTCGACCATCACGCCTTTCGGCAACCCGGTGGAGCCCGAGGTGTAGATCACGTAGGCCAGATTGTCCGGGCCGCTGAAGATGCCCGGATTCGCCGACGATACCGCGCCGGCCTGAACCTCCTCCCACACCAGCAAGCGTGGGCGGTTGGCGCAGCTGAACTCATCCAGCAAGGTCGTCGCCTGTTCACGGCAAGCCTCGGTGCACACCAGCACCGGCGTGCGGCTGAGCTCGATGATCCGTTGCAGACGCTGGCTCGGCAGGCCCGGATCCAGCGGCAGGTAACCGGCACCGGCCTTGAAGCTGCCGATGATCATGCCCAGCAGATCCAGATTCCGTTCACCCAGCAACGCCACCGGTTGATCCATCTGCACTTCGGCCGCGACCAGTGCATGACCGAGACGGTTGGCGTTCCGGTTCAGCTCGGCATAGCTCAGTTGCTGATCGAGGCAACTGGCGGCGATGCGTTGCGGATGTTGCGCGACCTGCGCTTCGAACAGTTCGACGTAGCTCTGCTCCAGCGGATAGTCGTGCTCACTCTGGTTGCAGCCGTGGAGCAGGAATTCCTGCTCATCAAAGCCCAGCAGCGGCAGGTCGGCCATGTCGCCATGGAAGCCCTCGACCAGTGCCAGCAGCAGACGCTTGAACTCGCCAAGCATGCGCTCGATGGTCGACTCGTCGAAGTAACGCTGGTCGTAGGACAGATGCAGACCGAGGTCATCACCCGGGTAGCACACCGCCGTCAACGGGAAGTTGGTGTGGGTACGGCCCGAGTCCGAGGTCGCATTGAGGCTCTGCGCACGGTCCAGTACCGACACTTCCACCGGGGCGTTTTCGAACACGAACAGGCTGTCGAACAGTGGTTGGCCTTTCGGCAGTTCGCTCTGCTCCTGAATGTTCACCAGCGGCAGGTATTCGTACTCGCGCAGTTGCATGTTGCTGTCGAGCAGACCGCTCAACCACTGGCGCACGCTGACACGCTGATCGTCCGCCGGGATCTGCACCCGCAGCGCGATGCTGTTGATGAACAGGCCGACGGTGCGTTGCATCTCTGGCATTTCCACCGGGCGCCCGGCCACGGTCACGCCGAACAGCACGTCGCGATCACCGCTCATGCGGCGCAGCACCAGCGCCCACGCCGCCTGGGCGAAGGTGTTGATGGTCAGTTGATGGGCCTGGGCCAGCTCACGCAGACGGGCGCCGTCCTCGACACTCAGTCGCGTGTAGCGGTCGCCGACGATCATGCCGCCGCTTTCGCCGGCGTGTTCACGCAGGAACGGACGGTCACTCGGGATCGGCGTGGTGCGCTCGAACCCTTGCAGGTTCTGCTGCCACCACTGACGCGCTTCGGCCAGGCTCTGGCGTTGCAGCCAGCCGATGTAATCGCGGTAGCGCGGCGGCACCGCCAGTTGCGCTTCGCGACCTTCGCCGAGGGCGGTGTAGATCTCGAAGAAATCGTTCATCAGCAGCGAGCGGCACCAGGCATCGATGAGGATGTGGTGGTTGCTCATCATGAACCAGTAACGCGCCGCGCCGACCTTGATCAGGCGCAGGTGAAACGGTGCCTGATTGAGCAGATCGAACCCGGCCTCGCGTTCGGTCTTGAGCAGCGCTTGCAGTTTCGGCTCCTGCTCGGCATCGGCGATGGCGCTCCAGTCCAGGTACTCGATCGGCGTGCGCCCCGGCGTATGAATCACTTGCAGCATGTCTTCGCCGACGTTCCAGCAGAACGAGGCACGCAGCGCTTCGTGACGGGCGACCACCGCTTGCCACGCCTGGGCGAAACGCTCGGGGTCGAGTTCGCTGTTGATGCGGTAGCGATCCTGCATGTAGTACAGACCGGTGCCCGGTTCGAGCAAGGTGTGCAGCAGCATGCCTTCCTGCATCGGCGTCAGCGGGTACACGTCCTCAATGTGCGCCGCCGGCACCGGCAGTGCGTCGAGCTGCGCCTGGGTCAGTTTTGCCAGCGGGAAGTCCGACGGCGTCAGGCCACCGGCCTCGTCCTGCAGGCAATGTTCGATCAGGCTCTGCAACTCGCCGACGTAGGCATCGGCCAAGTCGTTGATGGTATGCGCGTCGTAGCGTTCGGCGCTGAAGGTCCAGCGCAGCAGCAGTTCCCCGCCATACACCTGACTGTCGACACTCAACTCGTTCGGCAACGGTGCGTGCGGATCGTGGGCGGCGCCGACCGATTCATCCAGCGGTCGGAACAGCGCGTCGCTGCCGAAGCTCTGGTCGAACTGGCCGAGGTAGTTAAACGTGATCGGCGCACTCGGCAACGTCGCCATGCTCTGACGGCTGGCGTCATCGGCCAGATAACGCAGCACGCCATAGCCCAGCCCCTTGTGCGGCACGGCGCGCAGTTGCTCCTTGATCGCCTTGATCGAAGCGCCCTGCCCCGCAGCCTCTTCGATATTGTGCGGGGTCAGGCGCAGCGGATAAGCGCTGGTGAACCAGCCGACGGTGCGGGTCAGGTCGATCTCGTCGAACAGGGTTTCGCGGCCGTGGCCTTCCAGTTGAATCAGCGCTGACGGCTGACCGCTCCAGCGGCACAGCACGCGGGCCAGCGCGGTCAGCAACAGGTCGTTGACCTGAGTGCGATAGGCGCTCGGTGCCTGTTGCAGCAGTTGCCTGGTGCGCTCGGCATCCAGTCGCACGCTGACGGTTTGCGCGTAACGATTCTCGCGACCGCCCTCAGGACGTTCGCACGGCAAGTCGGCATTCGGACCGGCGAGTTGCGCTTGCCACCAGCTCAGTTCTTCACGCAGGGATTCGCTGCCGGCGTAAGCCTGCAAGCGCGCCGCCCAGTCCTTGAAGGCGCTGGTTTTCGCCGGCAGTTTCAGCGACTGATCGGTATCGAGCTGGCGGTACACGGTTTGCAGATCATCGAGCAGAACACGCCACGACACACCGTCGACCACCAGGTGATGAATCGCGATGAACAGCCGTTGCTGGCCGTCCGGACCATCGACCAGCACCGCACGCAGCAGAGGCCCCTGTGCAAGGTCGAGACTGCGCTGGGCGTCGGCGAACAGCGCCGCGCACTTGTCCATTGACGGCACGCGAACCTGCCACAGCACGGCAGCATCGGACACCGGTTGATGCGCTGCTTGCCATGCGCCGTTGACCTCGGTGAAGCGCAGACGCAGGGCGTCATGCCGCTCGATCACCGCCAACAGCGCTTGCTCAAGACGATGCGGTTCCAGCGCCACAGTCGGCTCCAGCAGCAACGCCTGGTTCCAGTGCTGACGCTCGGGAATCTCGGTGTCGAAGAACCAGTGCTGGATCGGTGTCAGACGCGATTCACCCGTTACCAGACCTTGCTCAGCGGTCACGGTCTCACTGCGACTGGCGACAGCCGCCAGGGTCTGCACGGTCTGATGCTGGAACAGATCACGCGGGCTGAAATGAATGCCCTGCTGACGCGCCCGGCTGACCACTTGAATCGACAGGATCGAGTCGCCGCCCAGTTCGAAGAAGTTGTCGTTCAGACCGACCTGCTCGACGTTGAGCACTTCGCACCAGATCTGTGCCAGGGTTTGCTCAAGCTCGTTGCTTGGCGCCACGTAATCCTGACGATTGAGCTCCGGATCCGGCGCCGGCAAGGCGCGGCGGTCGAGCTTGCCGTTGGCGGTCAGCGGCATGCTCGCCAGCAGAATCAGATGGGTCGGCACCATGTAATCCGGCAATTGCGTCTTCAGGTGCGCCTTCAGCGCGTCGCGCAGTTCGGCCTGCTCGGCTTCGCTTCGCGAAGCGACCTCGGTCACGAGATAGCCGACCAGTTGCTTGCCGCTCGGCGCATCCAGCGCCAGCACCACGGCTTCGCGGATCGAGTCGTGATCAAGCAGGCGGGTTTCGATCTCGCCCAGTTCGATCCGGAAACCACGGATCTTCACCTGATGGTCGATCCGCCCCAAGTATTCCACCAGACCGTCGGCGCGCTGGCGCACCAGGTCGCCGGTGCGGTACATGCGCCCGCCAGCGGCGGCAAACGGGTCGGCGACGAAACGTTCGGCCGTGATGCCCGCACGCTCGTGATAGCCCACCGCCAGACCGGCGCCGCCGACGAACAATTCACCGGTCGCGCCTTGCGGCACCAGCGCCAGATCGGCGTCGAGAATGTAGGCCACGCGATCACCGATCACGCTGCCGATCGGCACACTGCCGGCGCCCTCTTCCAGCACTTCTGGCGCGAGGCTGGCCAGCGGCATGACCACGGTTTCGGTCGGGCCGTAAGCGTTGAAGAACAGGCTCGGCTTGAATGTCGCGCGAATCCGCTGCAGGTGTTCGCCGGTCAGCGCCTCGCCGCCGGTGATGATCATCCGCACCGGCAAAACCTCGTTTTGCGTCGCCAGGAACTGCGCCAACTGGCTGCCGTAGCTCGGGGTGAAGCCGAGAATATTGATCCGGTGTTCACGGATCAGGCCGCAGATTTGTTCCGCGTCCCACTGACCTTGCGCACGCAGCACCACCTGCGCACCGCTGAGCAGCGGCACCAACAGGCGCTCGGTGGCGGCGTCGAAGTTGATCGAATAGAAATGCAGTTCGCAGTCGTCCGGACGCATGCCGAAGCGTTCGATCACCGCCTGGCAATGCATGGCGATTTCACCGTGGGACACCACCACGCCTTTCGGCTTGCCGGTGGAACCCGAGGTGTAAATCAGGTACGCCTGATGCTGCGGCAGGCTGATGAATGGCAGCTCAGTGGCCGGGTAATCGGCCAGCGCGACGCTGTCGTCTTCCAGGCACCAGCGCGCCACGTTCGGCGGCAGTTCGCCGAGGGCCTTGAACATCGCGCGGTCGCTGAGCAGCAGGCCGACGCCGCTGTCTTCGATCATGTAATGCAGGCGGTCGAGCGGGTATTCCGGGTCCAGCGGCACGTAGGCGCCGCCGGCCTTGAGGATCGCCAGCAGGCCGACGACCATTTCCAGCGAACGCTCCAGCGCCAGACCGACCCGCACTTGCGGACCGACACCGCGCTCACGCAGGGCCCAGGCCAGACGATTGGCGCGGGCATCGAGTTCGGCGTAGCTCAGGGTCTGCCCGGCAAAGGTCAGGGCCGGCGCATCTTTACGCGCCAGCGCCTGCTCGGCGAACAGGTGATGAATGCACTGATCGAGACGACGCTCGCCCGGCTCGACGCCAAGGCTGTCGAGCAATTGCTGTTGCTCAGGCGCATCGAGCAGTGGCAATTCGCTGAGGCGTTGCTGCGGGTCGGCGATCAGCGCTTCCAGCAGGTTGCGCCAGTGCCTGGCCATGCGCGCAATCGTCGGCTCGTCGAACAGATCGGTGCTGTAGGTCAGGCAGCAACCGAGGCGATGGTCGAGGTCGGTGACTTCCAGGTTGAGGTCGAACTTTGTCGCCCGCGCATCGTTGGCCAGGTACTCAACGGTCATCCCGGCGAGCATGCGACTCTGCTGGAATTCCCAGCGCTGCACGTTGCACATCACTTGGAACAACGGGTTGTAGGCGGCACTGCGCGGTGGCTGCAACGCTTCAACCAGATGATCGAACGGCAGGTCCTGATGGGACTGACCTTCGATCACGGTGTGGCGCACCTGCTCGAACAATTCGCCGACCGACATCTGGCCGTCGAGCTGGCAACGCAGCACCTGGGTGTTGAGGAACGCACCGATCAGGCCTTCGCTTTCCGGGCGGATCCGGTTGGCCACCGGCGCGCCGATCCGCAGATCGGTCTGGCCGCTGTAGCGGTAAAGCAAGGTCGCGAGTGCAGCAGTCATGGTCATGAACAGGGTCAGACCGTTCTGCGCATTGAACGCCCGAACGCGCGCGGCGAGATCGTCGCTGAGGTCGAAACGGAACAGTTCACCCTGATGACTTTGCACCGGTGGGCGCGGACGGTCGCCCGGCAGTTCCAGCAGTGGATGTTCGCGGCCGAGTTGCGCGGTCCAGTAGTCGAGCTGACGCTGACGCTCGCCGGACTCCAGCCAGTTGCGCTGCCAGACGCTGTAGTCGAGGTACTGCACCGGCAACGGTTCCAGCGGCGATTCGCGATCATCGACGAACGCTTCGTACAGCGCGCTCAGTTCCCGGGCGAAGATGTCCATCGCCCAGCCTTCGGTGACGATGTGGTGCAGGGTCAGGACGAAGTAATGCTCGTGCTCGGCGGTCTTGACCAGGCAGGCGCGCAGCAGCGGGCCGGTCTCGAGATCGAACGGCAGGTGCGCTTCATCGTCGGCCAGTTGCTGGACCTTCTGCTCGCGCACATCGGCGGCGAGTTTCGAGAAATCCTTCCAGTCCATACGCACGGCGGTCTCGGCATGCACCTGCTGACGGGCCACGCCGTCGATGCTCGGGAACGTGGTACGCAGGGTTTCGTGACGCAGGATCAGCGCTTGCAGCGCAGCCTCGAAACGCCCGACATCCAGCACGCCACGCAGGCGCGCCATACCGCCGACGTTGTACGCCGGGCTGTCCGGCTCCATCTGCCAGAGGAACCACATGCGCTGCTGCGAATAGGACAGCGGCACCGGTTTGCTGCGATCAACCTTGTCGATCGGCGGCTGCTTGTTGGTGCGGCCGCTGGCCTGGATCTGAAGGATCTGCTCGGCGAAATCACCCAGTTCGCTGTGTTCGAACAAGGCACGCAACGGCAGCTCGACGTCACAGGCCTGACGGGTGCGGGAAATGATTTGCGTGGCCAGCAGCGAGTGACCGCCGAGGGCGAAGAAGTCGTCGCGCAGGCCGACCTGTTTCAGGCCCAGCACTTCGCGCCAGATCGCGGCGATCTGTTGTTCCAGCTCGGTGACCGGCTCGACGTGTTCGCGCACCTGCCATTGCGGTTCGGGCAAGGCGCGGCGGTCGAGTTTGCCGCTCGGGCTCAGGGGCATTGCGTCCAGGCGCATCAGTTGCGCGGGGACCATGTATTCGGGCAGCTCGGCGGCCAGTGCGGTCTTCAGGCGAACGATTTGCTGGTCCTGATCTTCATTGGCGTCGGTGGCGGTGAAGTAGCCGATCAGTTGCGGGCCGGCGACGGTGTCGCGCACCAGCACGGCGGCCTGAGCGACGCCATCCTGAGTGAGCAAACGGGCTTCGATTTCTTCCGGTTCGACGCGGAAACCACGCAGTTTGACCTGCTGATCGAGGCGGCCGAGGTATTCGATCACGCCATCGTGGGTCCAGCGTGCGCGGTCACCGGTGCGGTACAGACGCGCGCCCTGCTCGCCCAGCGGATCGACCACGAAACGCTCCGCCGTCAGCGCCGGACGGCCGAGGTAACCCCGGGCCAGGCCGATGCCGCTGATGCACAGTTCACCCGGCACACCGGCCGGCACAGGATTGAGATCGCTATCGAGCACCCGGCAGACCACGTTGCCCAGCGGACGACCAATCGGCGAACGCTCGCCATCCGCCACGCTGCAATGCCAGTGGGTGACATTGATCGCGGTTTCGGTCGGGCCGTAACGGTTGTGCAGTTGCACCGCCGGCAGTTGCGCCAACACGCGGTTGCGCAGTTCCGCCGGCAGCGCTTCACCGCCGGAGAAAACCCAGCGCAGGCTGGTGCATTCGCCGCTCAGTGGTTCATCGATAAACAGCGAAAGCAGCGGCGGCACGAAGTGCAGCGTGGTCACGCCGTATTGCTGAACCAACTGCGCGATGCGATGCGGATCGCGGTGTTCACCGGGGCCGGCGATCAGCAGGCGCGCGCCGGTGATCAGCGGCCAAAAGCACTCCCACACCGACACGTCGAAACTGATCGGCGCCTTTTGCATCAGCACATCGGTTTCATTCAGGCGATAAGTGTTCTGCATCCATTGCAGACGCTCGGCCAACGCCGCATGCGTGTTGCCCACACCTTTCGGCTGGCCGGTGGAGCCGGAGGTGTAAATCACGTAGGCGAGATTGTCGCCGTGCAGGTGCAGACCCGGTGCCTGGCTCGGCCAGTTTTCCAGGTGCAGGGTGTCCATGGCGATCACGCTGACGCCTTCGCTGGCCGGCAAGCGGTCGAGCAATGCCGTCTGGGTCAGCAGCAGTTCGACGCCGCTGTCGCTGAGCATGTAGGCCAGACGCTCGGCCGGGTAATCCGGGTCCAGCGGCACGTAGGCGCCACCGGCCTTGATGATCGCCAGCAGGCCGATCAGCAGTTGCGGCGAACGCTCGGCGGCGATAGCCACGCACACGTCCGGGCCGACGCCTTTGTCGCGCAGGTAATGGGCCAGACGGTTGGCCTGCGCGTGCAGTTCGGCGAAGTCGAGGCTGCCGCCGTCCCACACCAGTGCGGTGCGATCCGGGATCTGACGGGCCTGTTCGTTGAGCAATTCCGGCAGCCATTGTTGCGCCGGGGTGCACGGAGCGATGCTCCATTCGCTTTGCTGAGTATTTTCGGCGGCGGTCAGCAGTTGCAGATCGCCGATGGATTGTTGCGGACGTTCGCAGACAGCACGCAGCAGGTTGCTGAAATGCTCGGCGAGGCGCTCGATGGTTGCGGCGTCGAACAGCTCATCGGCATAGTCGAAGGACAGCGTCAGGCGACCGTTACGGTCTTCTTCACTGTGCAGTTGCAGATCGAACTTGGCCTCGCGGCTGTGCCACGGCAGTTCTTCGGCGAGCAGGCCCGGCAGGCGTTTGAGCGCACTCAGGTCGCGCTGCTGGTGGTTGAACATGACCTGGAACAGGCCTTGTTCGCGGGCCTGCGGGAAGGCTTCGAGCAGTTGTTCGAACGGCAGGTCCTGATTCGCCTGAGCACCGAGTGCCGCCTGACGGGTTTGCGCCAGCAGTTCGGTGAATGGCAGACGCGAATCGACGTCGGCGCGCAGCACCTGGGTGTTGATGAAGAAGCCGATCAGGCCCTGGGTTTCCAGGCGCGGACGGTTGGCGTTGGGCACACCGATGCGGATGTCGCGCTGGCCGCTGTAGCGATGCAACAGGCTCTGTAAGGCCGAGAGCAGCAGCATGAACGGGGTGGACTGATAAGCCTGGGCCGTCTGGCGAATGGCGTCGCTGAGGCTGATCCCCAGGCGAACGCTGTGGCGTGCGGCGCTGTGAATTTGTTTGGCAGAACGCGGATGGTCGGTCGCCAGTTCCAGAGTCGGATGCTCATCGCCCAACTGCGCTTTCCAGTACGCCAGTTGCCGCTCGCCCTCGCCCTGCGCCAACCATTGGCGCTGCCAGCTGCCGTAGTCGGCGTATTGGGTTGGCAGCGGCGCCAGTTCCGCGCGCTGGCCTTGGGACGCGGCGGCGTACAGGCGCGAGAACTCGTCGATCAACACGTTCAGCGACCAGCCGTCGGCGATGATGTGGTGCATTGTCACCAGCAGTTGGTGATCTTCGTCTTCGAGGCGCACCAGCGTCACCCACAGCAGCGGGCCTTTCTCCAGATCGAACCGGGTGCGGGCTTCGTCCTCGCGGATCTGTAGTGCGCGGGCTTCACGTTCGCTGGCCGGCAGGTCACTGATGTCGATCAGTTGCAGGTTGAACTCACCCGCCGCTTCGACCTGTTGCAGCGCTACGCCGTCGCACTCGAAGAAGCGCGTGCGCAGGGATTCGTGGCGCTCGATCAGTTGCTGGAAACTGGCGCGCAGGGCGTCTTCGTCCAGTTCGCCGCGCAGGCGCAGGGCACCGGGGATGTTGTAGGCGCTGCTTTGTGGGTCGAGCTGCCAGGTGATCCACAGTCGGTTTTGCGCCAGGGATTGCGGCAAGGCTTCGTTGCGCGACAGTGCGGTGATTTCGCCTTGGGCGCTGCCGCCGTCCTGTTGCTGTTGCGCCACGGCAGCGGCGAATGCGGACAGGGTCGGTGCTTCGAACAGCAGGCGCAGGTTCAGCTCCAGGCTCAGTTCTTCGCGGATCTTGGCGATCACCTGGGCGGCGGCGATCGAGTTGCCGCCGAGCAGGAAGAAATGATCGTCGGCCTTGACCTGTTTGACGTTGAGTTGCTCGGCCCAGACTTTGCCGATCAGCGCTTCCAGTTCAGAGGCGGATGGCGTCGAGTCCAGAGCGATTTCCGCAGTGGCCGACGGGAACACCGCGTAGCTGTCGAGGCTGCGGTCGGCCAGGCGATTGCGGCAGGCCGAACGTTGCAGCTTGCCGCTGGAAGTCTTCGGCAATGCGCCCGGATTGAGCAGCACCACCACGCTCGGTGCTTCCTGATACGCCTCGGCCACCGCTTGGCGAATGGCTTTGATCAGCGCTTCGGGCGGCAGGATTTTCTGCACGCTGCGGCTGATTTCCGCCGCGATGCCGATGCCCTCCTCGCCATTCTGATTGACCGCAAACGCCGCAACGCGGCCCTTTCGCACCACTTCCACTTCGTTCTCGACGGTCTTTTCGAGATCCTGCGGATAGAGGTTGTGACCGCGCACGATCAGCATGTCTTTCAGGCGACCGGTGATGAACAGTTCACCTTCGCGGATGAAACCCAGGTCACCGGTGCGCAGCCAGGTCTGGCCGGCGTGCTGGACGAAAGTCTTGGCGCTGGCCTCGGGGTTGCGCCAGTAGCCGAGGGCGATGCTCGGGCCGGCGGCCCAGACTTCACCCACGGCGTTGTCGGCCAGTTCTTCGAGGGTGTTAGGTTCGACGATCAGCACCGCATGTTCCGGCTGACTGATGCCGCAGCTCATGATCGGGCTGCCCTCGCCCGCTTCGGCGCGGTTCTGTGCGAGGGCTTGATCGTCGACGCGCAGTGCTGGAATCCCTGTGCCGCGCGGTGTGCCGGCGACGAACAGGGTCGCTTCGGCCAGACCGTAGGACGCCATGAAGCTGCTTTCGCTGAAACCGCATGCGGTGAATTTCTCGGCGAAGCGTTCGAGGGTGTCGAGACGGATCGGCTCGGAGCCGGAATAGGCCACGCGCCAACGGCTCAGGTCGAGACGCTCCAGCGCCGATTCACTGACTCGTTCGCTGCACAAACGGTAGGCGAAGTCAGGCCCGCCGCTGATGGTGCCGCCGTACTGGCTGATCGCTTCAAGCCAGCGCAACGGCCGGCCGAGGAAATACGCCGGCGACATCAGGATGCACGGCACGCCACTGAAGATCGGTTGCAGCAGACCGCCGATCAGGCCCATGTCGTGGTACAGCGGCAGCCAGCTGACGATCACGTCATCGGGGTTTACGTCGATACCGAAACCGTGGCGGATCAGCAGTTCGTTGGCCACCAGATTGCCGTGGCTGACCTGCACACCTTTGGGCAGCGCGGTGGAGCCGGACGTGTATTGCAGGAAGGCGATATGGTCTGTCGGCAGGGCCGGCTCGACCCAGCGTTCGGCCAGCGAAGCATCGAGGGTGTCAACGCACAACAGCGGCGGCGCGCCTTCGATTTGCTGCAGGGCGTCGCGCAGGTCGGCGCTGGTCAGCAGCAGGCGCGGCTCGGCGTCGGCGATGATCGACAGCAGGCGTTCCTGATGGTGACGCTTGGCCGATTCCGGCGGATAGGCTGGCACCGCGATCACCCCCGCATACAGGCAACCGAAGAACGCCGCGACGTAATCCGGGCCGCTGGGAAACAGCAACACCGCGCGATCACCGAATCCGGCCTCGGCCTGCAACGCGGCGGCGATGGTGCGCGCACGCTGATCGAGTTCGCGATAACTGAGCACCACAGCCTGCTCCTCGGTTTCGGCGAGAAAGCGCAAGGCCAGCCGATCCGGCGTCAGGGCCGAACGGCGCTGAAGGGCTTGGACCAGGGTGCTGGGGAGTTCGAACGCGTCGGTCATGAGGTTTCCTGCCTGAATTCGGCTTGCTGGTGGAATCGGGTTGGCTGCGGCATGCCCATGCAAGGCATGCGGGACACGGTCTTCGCCGACCGTGCAAGGCACTGGAATGCGGTAGGTCCGGGGCTGCGCACCCGGATCCATTCACCAATGAGAACGGATGACGTCTTGAAATAATTAGTCGGCAGGCTGGATCGCCAACGCGGCTGGGCGCTTGGGCGAGTGCGATGGATCATTAGTTCTCTTTCTCAATTGACAATCATTATCATTCAACATAATTTGTCGCTCGATGTGTAGGACGGCCCCGCCCCCAGGCGTCCCACTAACCTATTGGCAGCAAGGTGATTTCCATGACGGAACAAGTATCCACAAGCAGGTGCGATTCACCGCTACTTCAGGCATTCGTCGACAATCGACTGATTCTGGTCAAGATTGCAGCCCGCATTACCGGCTGCCGGTCACGCGCCGAAGATGTGGTGCAGGATGCGTTCTTCCGACTGCAATCGGCACCGCCGATCACGTCGTCGATCAAGGCCCAGCTGAGTTATCTGTTCCAGATCGTGCGCAACCTGGCGATCGATCACTACCGCAAACAGGCGCTGGAGCAGAAGTACGCCGGCCCCGAGGAGGAAGGGTTGAACGTGGTCATTCAGGGCGCTTCGCCGGAAACCTCACACATCAACTTTTCGACCCTGGAACACATTGCCGACGCGCTGACCGAGCTGCCAGTTCGCACCCGCTACGCCTTCGAGATGTACCGCCTGCACGGCGTGCCGCAGAAGGACATTGCCAAGGAACTCGGCGTTTCGCCGACCCTGGTCAACTTCATGATTCGCGATGCGCTGGTGCATTGCCGCAAGGTGTCGAGCAGTCGCGCTGATGCAGTGACCGCAAACCGTCGCTGATAAAAATCGGCCGCAAAAAAAAGATCGCAGCCTTCGTTGAAGGGCTGCGATCTTTTTTGTTTTCAGCGCAATGTCACGCCAGTGTGCAGCGGTCGAAGAACCGTTCGCGCCCGAGAATCATCAGCGCCGCGCGTTTGTGCGGGAAGTCGAATTCCTTCTCGCAGTGGAAGCACTGGTTGTGCATGTGGCCAATCATTTTCGCGTTGTCGGCACGGGGTTCGGCGACCACCCGCTGCGTGCGCGGATCATCCAGAAACAGGTAGTGCACCAGCGCCGACAGCCAACTCGCCACCTTGTGCGGGCCGCGATGATCTTCTTCCCCGACCAGCATGTGAATGCCGCGATCGTAATTGTCGGCATCGTAGAACGGCGCAATGCGATCTTCCTTGGCCCAGTAGGCTTCGAAATAGGCAAACGGCTGATCATCGAAACAACCGATCAGGGTCAGCGTGTGCGGATCGGCGTCGAGTTTGCTCAGGTATTCGCGATGCTGTTCGAGGCTACCCTCCTCCTGCCAGAAGCTGGCGACGCGCGGGCTGTTCTGCCAACGATTGAAGCGCGCCAGATCCTGTTCGATCTCTACCGTTCGCAGGGAAATCCAGGCACCGAGACGCGCATCGAAACGCCGATAGACTTCCCCACGCGGTTTGACCGGTCGCAGCGGATGACGCTTGCCGTTGCTGATGACCATTTGCTGCGGATAACTGCCCGTCAGCGAATTGCCCAGCCACGGTTGCGGCAGTTGCCAGAACAGCGTGCGCTCGCAGCGATATTCGCCTGCCACTTCAGTGCTCACCAGCAAGCCGCTGAGCAAGGCTTCGGTCGGCGCCTGGTCCAGTTGCCAGATCAGTTGCTGACGCGCCGGCTCCCGGGCAAACAGCCAATAACAGGCTGCCCACAGCGCCTGGCCGGGTGGCAGCGCGTAGCGTTCATCGATCTGGATCGGCCCCTGACCTTCACGATCGAGGCGCAGGCGAATCAGCGGTTGCCCGTCCAGGCTCAGGCTCAGACGGCTTTCGGTGGCATCGGCTACCAGTTGGCTGCCCGAAGGCAAGGCCAAGGCAGTCAGGTCATTCAGATTGGACATGGGTCGGGCTCACGATAATCGTCGACAGTTCAACGATGGGACGTGAGCCGGGGCGGGAAATTTAGGCCGGACGCGAAAAACCGCAGCTCATTGATGCGGCACCGGCACCACCGCAATCTTGTACGGATCGAAGATCTTCAGCATCTGCCCGTTGTCGCGCAGGCCTTGCAGCAGCTTGCCGAAGGCTTCACCGGTGATCGGAGCCTTCGGACTGAGAATCGCGTAATGGTGGTAGATCTGGTCGATGCGCTGGGACACCAGCAACTCGTCGCGCACTTTTTCGTTGCGCAGCAGGTAATCGAACAGGTACGAGCGGGTCACCAGCGCAATGTCTGCGCGCCCGCGCAAGACCATCAGCAGGTTGCTGTCGTGGGAATAGGTCAGCGTGGCGCTGTAAGTTTCGGCGAGGTACTTGGGATCGGCATTGAAGTTGGCAAATTCGTAGTGATAGCCGCTGTACAGCGCCAGCCGTTTGCCCTTGAGATCGGCGAAGTAATTCTGCTGGCGACCGGGCTTGTTCTGCGCGACGAAAATCTCTGCGTCCTCAAGCCCCATGTCGACGGTGATGTGGGGAATGTCTTTCCAGCCCCACTCAGGGTTTTCGAAGATCGCCATGTCAGTGCGGCTGTCCTTGAAATCGCCGAACCGGCGAGGAATCGAGGTGGGCACCAGTTCGAAGCGATAGTCGCTCTGGGCGCTGTTCAAAGCCGCGACCAGTTCGGGCAGCAGGCCGGTGTCGGCGCCATTTTCCGGGCGAATGGTATAGGGCGGAAAATGCGCCGCGCCCACTCGAACCACCTGCGCCGCCGGAGCGGGCAATACCCATAGTGCAGCCAGCGCTGCGAGCATCAGCCCGGCGGCCGTCCGAATTGGCGAAGACTTCAAAACACCCCACTCCCCGAAAAAGTACCGATCATTGCATTCAAGCTAGGCGGTTTCGCCAAGTTAGCCAGTTTCCCGGCCCGATAGAAAGCGCCTAGCGCTCTTCGAGCACCAGAATCAGCGCTTCTTCGGCCAGTTGATCCAGGCTCAGGCTGCCGCCGGCACGGAACCAGGTGGTGGTCCAGGACAGCGCACCCGTGAGAAAACGTCGGGTAATGAACACGTCACCACGGATGAACCCCGCCTCCTTGGCCTCGCCCAGCACTTGCAGCCAGAGGTCTTCGTAGATGTCGCGCAGCGCCAGCACTTTGGCCTGACCGTCCTCGGACAGCGAGCGCCATTCATACACCAGCACCGCCATCGCCTCGCCGCTGCCGCCCATGATCGACTGCAATTCGCAGCGGATCAGCGCCAGCACCCGCTCGCGCACATCGGCGGCATCGGCAAGGGCTGCGCGCATCAGCGCGGTGTTGTAGCGGATGGTTTCCTCCATCACCGCCCGCAGGATTTCATCCTTGCTCTTGAAGTGATGAAAGATACTGCCGGACTGGATCCCCACGGCACCGGCCAGATCGCGCACGGTGGTGCGCTCGTAGCCTTTGTTGCGGAACAGGTGGGCCGCCACTTGCAGCAATTTGCCGCGAGCGCTGTCCGGATCGGTCAGCTGGCCGGCGTCGACCAGTTCACGCATGACCCTCAGGGCTTTTTGCTCGTCCACCCGTTCTCTCCTACAGTCGATCAGTCAAATGCGCCGCACGCCGCAGAAACGGCGGGGTTGCGCGGGCAATTTAAGCCGCCGGCGGTGACCAAGCAAGCGCTTGGGCAGAAGATAATTTCAAGCGTTTACAAACCAAGCGCTTGCTTGGTAGTCTCGATGCACTTCTGTCACAGGTTCCTGAGTCGGAGATCAAAATGCCCACCACGGTTCGCATCGGATGCGCCAGCGCATTCTGGGGAGACACCTCCACCGCTGCCGCGCAGCTCGTGGCCGGAGGACAGCTGGATTATCTGGTCTTCGACTACCTCGCCGAAATCACCATGTCGATCATGGCCGGCGCCCGCATGAAGGATCCGCAGGCCGGGTTCGCCGGCGATTTCATCGAAGTCCTCGCGCCCCTGCTGCCGCAACTGGCCGAACAGAACATTCGCGTCATCAGCAATGCCGGCGGGGTCAATCCAAAGGCCTGCGCCGCCGCGCTGCAAGCGGCCTGCGACAAGGCTGGCGTGGTGCTGAAGATCGCCGTGCTTCTAGGCGATGACCTGCAACCCCAGTTCAAACAACTCGCCACCCAAGGCATCACGGAAATGTTCAGCGGCGCCCCGCTGCCGCCGATGTGCGTGTCGACCAACGCCTACCTCGGCGCACCGGGCATTGTCGAAGCGCTGCGTCTGGGCGCCGACATCGTCATCACCGGCCGGGTGGTCGACAGCGCCGTGGTCAGCGCCGCGCTGGTGCATGAATTCGACTGGTCGTGGCACGACTACGACAAACTCGCGCAAGCCGCCTTGGCCGGGCACATCATCGAATGTGGCGCGCAGTGCACCGGCGGCAACTTCACCGACTGGCGCGACGTGCCGGACTACGAACACATCGGTTTCCCGATCGTCGAGGTCAGCGCCGATGGCCAGTTCATCGTCAGCAAACCCGAGGGCTCCGGCGGGCTGGTCACGCCGCTGACTGTCGGCGAGCAGATGCTCTACGAAATCGGCGATCCGCAGGCCTATCTGTTGCCCGATGTGGTCTGCGATTTCAGCCAGGTCAAACTTCAGCAACAAGGCAAGAACGCCGTCCGGGTCCACGGTGCCAAAGGCCTGCCGCCCAGCGACCAATACAAGGTCAGCGCAACGTATCCGGACGGTTTCCGTTGCACCGCCAGTTGCCTGATCGCCGGCATCGATGCCGTGGAGAAAGCCCGGCGCGTCAGCCAGGCGATTCTCGACAAGACCTCGGAAATGCTCGACCAGAAAGGCTTGGGGCCCTACACCGAAACCCACGTCGAACTGCTCGGCAGCGAAGCCACCTACGGTCCTCACGGTCAGCGCCGGGACAGTCGTGAAGTGGTGATCAAACTCGCCGTGCGTCACCCGAACAAACAAGCCTTGATCCTGTTCTCCCGGGAGATCGCACAGGCCGCCACCGGCATGGCGCCGGGCCTGACCGGTATCGTCGGCGGGCGGCCGACGGTGTATCCGCTGATCCGGCTGTTCTCGTTCCTGATCGACAAAAGCGCCTGCACATTGCAAATCGACATCGCCGGCGAATCTCACCCGTTCGCCCTCCCCGCCCCCACCGCCCTCGACAGTCAGGATCTGCCCCTGCCCCATGAAACGCCCAAACCCCAGGGCCGCGCCGACGCGAGCGTGCCATTGGTGAAACTGGCCGTGGCGCGCTCCGGCGACAAGGGCAATCACAGCAACATCGGCGTCATGCCGCGCCGTCCCGAATACCTGCCGTGGATCGCCGAGGCGCTGACCCCGGCGGTGGTCGTCGACTGGATGAACCATGTCCTCGATCCGATTCACGGCCGGGTCGAACGCTGGTATCTGCCGGGCACCCACAGCCTCAACTTCCTGCTGGAAAACGCCCTTGGTGGCGGCGGCGTGGCGAGCCTGCGCATCGACCCGCAAGGCAAGGCCTTCGCCCAACAACTACTGGAAATCCAGATCCCGGTGCCGCAGAGCATCGCCGAACAGTTCGACTAGAGGATTGGCAGCATGGCGTTCGAATCGATTTTCAGGGCTGACCTGTTCAGCGGCCGGACCGTCATCGTCACCGGGGGCGGCAGTGGCATCGGGCGTTGCACCGCCCATGAACTGGCGGCGCTCGGGGCCAACGTGGTTCTGGTCGGACGCAAGCCGGAAAAGCTGCAGACCGTCGCCGCCGAAATCGCCGAGGATGGCGGTCGCGCCCACTGGAAGGCCTGCGATATCCGTGACGAAGAAGCGGTGAAGGCGCTGGTCAGCGAACTGATCCGTGAACACGGGCCGATCCACGGGCTGGTCAACAATGCCGGCGGCCAGTACCCCTCGCCCCTGGCCTCGATCAATCAGAAAGGTTTCGAAACCGTGCTGCGGACCAATCTGGTCGGCGGTTTCCTGATGGCCCGCGAAGTGTTCAACCAGTCGATGAGCAAACACGGCGGCAGCATCGTCAACATGCTCGCCGACATGTGGGGCGGCATGCCCGGCATGGGCCACTCCGGCGCCGCGCGCTCGGGCATGGACAACTTCACCAAGACGGCGGCGTTCGAATGGGGTTATGCCGGCGTTCGAGTGAATGCGGTAGCCCCGGGGTGGATCGCTTCCAGCGGCATGGACACTTACGAAGGCGCGTTCAAGGCCGTGATCCCGACCTTGCGCGAACACGTGCCGCTCAAGCGCATCGGCACCGAATCGGAGGTCAGCGCGGCGATCGTGTTTCTGCTCAGCCCGGCTGCCGCGTTCATCAGCGGCAGCACCTTGCGCATCGACGGCGCGGCCAGTCTGGGCAGTCGCGCCTGGCCTTTGCACAAGGCGACCCACAGCGAATCGTTCAACGGTTTTCACCGGGCCTATATGCCGGATGTCTTGAAGGACAAGGAGTAAGCCATGCCGCAGATCCAGTCCCAGCTCGACTCGCACAGCGAAGCCTTCGCCCGCAACCGCGCAGCGATGCTCGCCGCCATCGAGCAAGTCCAGCAGCTCGAACAGAACCTGCTGAACAAGGCTGCCGAGGCCAAACCGAAATTCGACAAACGCGGACAATTGCTGCCCCGTGAACGTCTGAATCTGTTGCTCGACCCCGGCGCGCCATTCCTCGAACTGGCGAGCCTGGCCGGCTACAAACTGCACGACGACAAGGACGGCAGTTCGGCCGGTGGCGGCTTGATCGCCGGCATCGGTTACGTGTCCGGCGTGCGCGCCTTGATCGTGGCGAACAACAGCGCGATCAAGGGCGGAACGATTTCCCCGTCAGGCCTGAAAAAATCCCTGCGCCTGCAACAGATCGCCCAGGAAAACAAACTGCCGGTCATCACCCTCGCCGAAAGCGGCGGCGCCAACCTCAATTACGCGGCGGAAATTTTCGTCGAAGGCGCACGCAGCTTTGCCAATCAGGCGCGGATGTCGGCCATGGGTTTGCCGCAGATCACCGTGGTGCACGGTTCGGCCACCGCTGGCGGTGCCTATCAGCCGGGGCTGTCGGATTATGTGGTGGTGGTGCGCGGCAAGGCCAAGCTGTTTCTCGCCGGTCCCCCATTGCTTAAAGCGGCGACCGGTGAAGTCGCCACCGACGAAGAACTGGGCGGCGCCGAGATGCACGCGCAAGTCGCCGGCACCGCGGAATACCTGGCCGAAAACGATGCCGACGGCATACGTCAGGTGCGAGAAATCGTCAGCCTGCTGAACTGGAACGAGCAACTGCCGTGGCTGCCTGAGCCGCCATTCAAGGAGCCGTTGTACCCCATCGACGAACTGCTCGGGCTGATCCCGGACGACCCGAAAAAACCCTACGACGTGCGCGAAATCATTGCGCGGATCGCCGACGAATCGCGCTTTCTGGAGTTCAAGGGCGAGTTCGATCAGCAGACCGTCTGTGGCCACCTGAAGATTCAGGGTCGCGCCTGCGGCTTCATCGGCAACAACGGCCCGATCACGCCCAATGGTGCGAGCAAGGCGGCGCAGTTCATTCAGCTCTGCGACCAGAGCCAGACGCCGCTGCTGTTTTTCCACAACACCACCGGGTTCATGGTCGGCACCGAATCGGAACAGCACGGCGTGATCAAGCACGGTTCGAAACTGATCCAGGCCGTGGCCAATGCGCGGGTGCCAAAACTGACGATCGTGGTCGGCGGCTCCTACGGCGCGGGCAACTATGCGATGTGCGGACGCGGGCTCGATCCGCGCTTCATCTTCGCCTGGCCCAACAGCCGCACGGCGGTGATGGGCGGCGCCCAGGCCGGCAAGGTGCTGCGCATCGTCACTGAAGCCAAGCAGCTCAAGGACGGTCTGGTGCCCGATCCGAAAATGCTCGACATGCTGGAGCAGGTCACCGCGCAGAAACTCGACAGCCAGTCCACCGCCCTCTACGGCAGCGCCAACCTGTGGGACGACGGGCTGATCGATCCACGCGACACCCGCACCCTGCTCGGTTACCTGCTGGACATCTGCCACGAAGCCGACATCCGCACGTTGCAACCCAACAGCTTCGGCGTCAGCCGGTTCTGATCGCCACGGATTAAAGGAGAACAATAACAATGATCTTCACCCCGGAACACGAAGCACTGCGCCGTACCGTCCGCCAGTTCGTCGAGCACGAGATCAACCCCCACGTCGATGAATGGGAAAAGGCCGGGCGCTTTCCGATCCACGAGATTTTCCGCAAGGCCGGCGACCTCGGTCTGCTGGGGATTTCCAAACCGGAAAAATTCGGCGGCATGGGCCTGGATTACAGCTATTCGATCGTCGCGGCCGAAGAGTTCGGCACCATCCATTGCGGCGGCATCCCGATGTCGATTGGCGTGCAGACCGACATGTGCACCCCCGCCCTCGCCCGTTTCGGTTCCGATGAGTTGCGCGAAGAATTCCTGCGTCCGGCGATCACCGGCGAGCAGGTCGGCTGCATCGGCGTCTCGGAAGTCGGCGCCGGCTCCGATGTCGCCGGGCTCAAGACCACAGCGCGCAAGGATGGCGACGACTATGTGATCAACGGCAGCAAGATGTGGATCACCAACTCGCCGAGTGCCGACTTCATCTGCCTGCTGGCCAACACCTCGGACGACAAGCCGCATATCAACAAATCGCTGATCATGGTGCCGATGAACACACCGGGCATCAGCCTCAGTTCGCATTTGGACAAGCTCGGCATGCGCAGTTCGGAAACCGCCCAGGTGTTTTTCGACAACGTGCGCGTGCCCCAGCGCAATCGCATCGGCCATGAAGGCGCCGGGTTCATGATGCAGATGCTGCAGTTCCAGGAGGAACGTCTGTTCGGCGCGGCCAACATGATCAAGGGCCTGGAATACTGCGTCGACAGCACCATCGAGTACTGCAAGGAACGTAAAACCTTCGGCAACGCGCTGATCGACAACCAGGTGATCCACTTCCGCCTCGCCGAATTGCAGACCGAAATCGAATGCCTGCGGGCGCTGGTCTATCAGGCCACCGAGCAATACGTCAAAGGCCAGGACGTCACCCGACTGGCCTCGATGGCCAAGCTCAAGGCCGGGCGCCTCGGTCGTGAAGTCAGCGACAGTTGCCTGCAATATTGGGGTGGCATGGGCTTCATGTGGGACAACCCGGTAGCCCGCGCCTACCGCGACGTGCGGCTGGTGTCGATTGGCGGCGGCGCCGACGAAATCATGCTGGGGATCATCTGCAAACTGATGGGCATCCTGCCGGGGAAAAAGAAATGAGCGCCCTGCCCGATTGCCAGACGCTGCTGCTGGAGCGGCACAACGGCGTGTTGCACATCACCCTCAATCGCCCGGACAGCCGCAACACCATGAGCCTGCAAATGGTCGCCGAGTTGCGCGCCGTGCTGGCCAGCGTGTGCGATGACCGCAGCGTCCGCGCACTGGTGCTCAACGGTGCCGGCGGGCATTTCTGCGCCGGCGGCGACATCAAGGACATGGCCAACGCCCGCGCTCAGGGCAGTGATGCCTATCGCGACCTGAACCGAGCGTTCGGGTCGTTGCTGGAAGAAGCGCAGCACGCACCGCAAGTGCTGATCACCGTGCTGCAAGGCGCAGTGCTCGGGGGTGGCTTCGGGCTGGCCTGTGTCAGCGATATCGCGATAGCCGATCACCAGGCGCAATTCGGTTTGCCGGAAACCAGCCTCGGCCTGCTGCCGGCGCAGATCGCGCCGTTTGTGGTGCAGCGCATCGGCCTGACCGAGACCCGACGCCTGGCCCTGACCGCCGCCCGTTTCGACGGCCATCAGGCCCGGCGTCTGGGGCTGGTGCATTTTGTCGAGCAGGACCCGCAGGCGCTCGCCGAGCGGCTGGATGAAGTGCTCGATCATGTCTTGTGTTGCGCCCCGGAAGCGAATGCCGTGACGAAAAAACTGCTGCTGGCCAGCGCCGGCCAACCGTCGAGTGAATTGCTGGACGAAGCCGCGCAGTGGTTCAACGCCGCGGTGACCGGTGCCGAAGGCATCGAAGGCACGATGGCGTTTGTGCAAAAGCGCAAACCGAGGTGGGCCCCTTAAAAACATCGCGGGCAAGCCCGCTCCCACAGTTTTTGTGAGCAACACTGAATCCTGTGGGAGCGAACCTGCTCGCGATGAGGCCCTTCATTCCATCGCCAACATTCAGGAAAACCACCATGCCCGCCCTCCACAAAATCCTGATCGCCAACCGCGGTGAAATCGCCTGCCGCATCCAGCGCACCGCCCAGCCCCTCGGTTATCGCACCGTCGCCGTTTTCAGCGATGCCGACGCTGACGCACTGCATGTCCAAATGGCGGACGAGGCCGTGAACATCGGTCCGGCACCCGTGCAACAGTCCTACCTGAACATCCCGGCCATTCTCGACGCCGCCCGCCGCAGCGGCGCCGACGCCATCCATCCGGGCTACGGTTTTCTCTCGGAAAATGCCGATTTCGCCCGCGCCTGCAAACAGGCCGGCCTGACCTTCATCGGCCCCAGCGTCGAAGCCATCGAACTGATGGGCAGCAAACGCCAATCGAAAATCGCCATGCTCGCCGCCGGCGTCCCCTGCATCGCCGGCTATCAAGGCGCCGAGCAGGACGATGCGGCCCTGACTCGAGAAGCCGAGCGCATCGGTTACCCGCTGATGATCAAGGCCAGCGCCGGCGGTGGCGGGCGCGGCATGCGTCTGGTGCACAGCGCCGAGGAACTGCCGGCGCAATTGCGCACGGCGCGCTCCGAAGCCTTGAACGGTTTCGGCAGTGATGAACTGATCCTCGAACAGGCGTTGATCGAGCCGCGCCATGTCGAGGTGCAGCTATTCGGCGACCATCACGGCAACCTGATCTACCTCGGCGAGCGCGACTGTTCGATACAGCGTCGCCACCAGAAAGTCATCGAAGAAGCGCCGTGCCCGGTGATGACCGCAGAACTGCGCCAGGCGATGGGCGAAGCGGCACTCAAGGCAGGGCGTGCGGTGAACTACGTGGGTGCCGGCACCGTGGAATTTCTCCTCGACGCCAGCGGCCAGTTCTACTTTCTGGAGATGAACACCCGGTTGCAGGTCGAGCACCCGGTGACGGAGTTGATTACCGGGCTGGACCTAGTGGCGTGGCAACTGTCGGTCGCCGAGGGCCAACCGCTGCCGCTGACCCAGGCGCAGGTGAAACTCGATGGCCACGCGATGGAAGTGCGTCTCTACGCCGAAGATCCGGCCCAGGGTTTTCTGCCGCAGACCGGGCGTGTCGAAGCCTGGGCGCCGGCACTGGATCGCGGTGCGCGGATTGATCACGGGCTGATCGAAGGGCAGTCGATCTCACCGTTTTACGACCCGATGCTCGGCAAACTGATCGCTCATGGTGCGACCCGCGAAGAGGCACGGCGCAAACTGTTGTGTGCGGTGCAGGACAGCGTGTTGCTGGGCGTGCAGAGCAATCAGCGGTTGCTCGCCAGCCTGTTGCAGCATCCGCAGTTCATCAGCGGGGAGTTCGGCACTGGCTTCATCCCTCAACATTTCGCCGATCACGATTGCCTGCACACCTATTCGCCCAGTGCCGAAGAGCTGGCCATCGCGGCGGTGCTGTTTTACCAATCCGCCGCGCAGCAACATCGCGCCCCGTTGTCCGGATGGCGCAACAATGTCGGTGCACCGTTGCTTTATCGCATCGGCCTCGACGCCCGCGACTGGAATGTGCAACTGCGCACCAAGCCTGACAACGCTTTTGAAGTTCAGGTTGCGGAGCACGTCATCGAACTCAAATGGGTCGAGCACACCGCCGGGGACGTGACACTGGAGATCGACGGCCTGCGCCAGCGCCATGCCTGTCGCCTGCACAACGACCAGCTCTGGCTGTTCACCCACCCCGGCAGCCTGCATCTGGTGGACCGAACTCATGCGGTGATCGACAGTCAGACCAGCGTCAGTTCCGGCACGTTGAAAGCGCCGATGGATGGCGCCATCATCGATGTGCTCGTCAGCGAAGGCAGCCCGGTCAGCAAGGGCCAGCTGCTGGTGGTGCTGGAAGCGATGAAAATGGAGCACCCGCTCAAGGCAGGCATCGACGGCGTGCTCAAGCGGGTGCAGGTCAAGGTCGGCGATCAGGTAAAAAATCGTCAGGTTCTGTTGCAGGTCGAGTAGTCGCCGCGCGCATCCGCAAGGTTTGACTACGCTCTGAATAATCAGGACGCGGAAATCAGGAACCCTGCGATGCCCCATTGGCTGGTCATAGATCTGGAAGCCACCACCGATGAGGGTGGCTGGCCGGTTACGGAAATGGAGATCATCGAGATCGGCGCGACCCTGGTGGATCGCGCGGGTCGCGAGCAGGATCACTTTCAGCGCTTCGTCAAACCGACGCGGCGCCCCTTGTTGACGCCCTTTTGCCGCGAACTCACGCACATCACCCAGGCCAACATCGACGCGGCGCAGCCGTTGAGCGAGGTCTGGCCGGCCTTCGAGCGCTGGCTCGGTCAGCACCAGACGCGCCTTGAAGGCTGGGCCAGCTGGGGCGATTACGACCGCAAGCAGTTGCTTCAGGAATGGCAGCGCCTGCAACTCGACAGCGCCCTGAGCCGGGTGCCGCACATGAACCTGAAACAGCGCTTTGCCAAGGCCCGGCGCCTCGAACGGCCTCTGGGCCTCAATGGCGCGTTGCAACTGGCGGGGATGCAATTCAGCGGTCAACAACACCGGGCGCTGGAGGATGCGCGCAATACCGCCCGATTATTGCCGTTGGTGCTGCCGCTCTAGCGCAGGTGACGGCGCCATGAGCCTTGTGCATACTGGCCGACCCTTTTTGACCCTTTTAAGCTCTTTTCGAGAGGAATCGCCCATGTTTAAAGTCAACGAGTACTTCGACGGCACCGTCAAGTCGATCGCTTTTGGCACCGCTGAAGGCCCTGCGACCATCGGCGTCATGGCCCCGGGCGAATACGAATTCGGCACCAGCCAGCGTGAAATCATGCACGTGGTTTCGGGCGCCTTGACCGTCAAACTGCCGGACAGCAGCGACTGGGAAACCTTCGCCGCCGGCAGCCAGTTCAACGTGCCCGCCAACAGCAAGTTCCAGCTGAAAGTCGCCGTCGACACCGCTTACCTGTGCGAATACCGCGGCTGAAACTCCGGTTTCCTGCTGCCATAAAAATGCCCGTGTCCAAGGACACGGGCATTTTTCGTTTCAGGGCGGGTTATTCGAGGACTTCCACCGGCATGCCAACTTCGAGTCGACCGTTGCTGTCGTTGACCAGGTTTTGGCCGAACATCGCGCCATCGGCCTGGGCGCGGGTCTTCTGCAGGGTTGCCAGCGGTTCGCGGTCAGCGCTGCGCTCACCGGTCTGCGGATCGATCGTGGTGAGAATGCACCGCGAGCAGGACTTGACCACGCGGAACTCGACATCGCCGATACGAATCCGCTTCCAGCCATCCTCGGCGTAAGCATCACTGCCTTCGATCACCAGATTCGGCCGGAACCGCAGCATTTCCAAAGGTCGCCCGACTTCCTGCGACAGGTGTTGCAGCGAGGCCTCACCAATCAGCAACAGCGGGAAACCATCGGCGAATGCCACTTGGTCGTCGTCGTTGCCGTACCCGGCTTGGGTCGTCCGGGCGCGATCCAGCGGCACTTGCACCAGTCGGGTTGGCTTGCCGATGAAATCGCTGACCCAGCGGGCCGCCTCTTCACCGGCATCCGGCACACGCAGGGTGTCACGCCAGATGGTCACGCCACGCAGGTTGTCGTCGCTGCCGGGCAAGGCGACATCCATTGCCGAATGCCCCGGCGCGCTGAGCGTCAGCCCGCCGCTGGCATTCCACAACGCGGAGAGCTGGCTCATTTTCGCTTCGGCACGCTGGGTCAGGAACCGCCCGCTGGCCTCATCCACCAGCATCCAGCGTCGGTCACCCTCAAGCCCCAGTTTGTCCAGGCCGATCCCTTGCAGGACCTCACCCTTGGCGGATTTCAACGGGTAACGATAAAGCGCGCTCAGACGCAGCATGGCCAGCTCCCTGGTGGGTCAAAAACGCCACCCTATACGAGCTTTGTCAGCGAATCAAAGGCTGACGCAGGGTCAGCCTCGACCTGTAGATCAGGCCGGCACTTCGTCAAGCATCAGACGCTGGCGCACCACATCCACCAGTTTGTCCGGCTGGAACTTGGAGAGGAAATTGTCGCAGCCGACCTTTTTCACCATCGAGTCGTTGAAACTGCCGGACAGAGAAGTGTGCAACACCACGTACAGGCCACGCAGGCGCGGGTCGTTGCGGATTTCGGTGGTCAGGCGATAGCCGTCCATTTCCGGCATTTCGGCGTCGGTGAACACCATCAGCAGTTTGTCGGTCATGTTCACCCCGGTATCGGCCCAGGCCTTGAGCATGTTCAGGGCTTTCAGGCCGTCGCTGGCGATGTGCATCTTCACGCCCAACTGGCCGAGGGTGTCGCGCAATTGCGAGAGCGCCACGTTGGAGTCGTCCACCAGCAACACTTCGCGGCCACGGGCACGTTCCAGCACCGGGTCGTCCAGTTTGTCCCGGGAGACCTTGGCGTTGTACGGCACGATTTCGGCGAGGACTTTCTCGACGTCGATGATTTCCACCAGTTGATCGTCGACCTTGCTGATGGCAGTCAGGTAGTGCTGGCGACCGGCACTGGTCGGCGGCGGCAAAATGGCTTCCCAATTCATGTTGACGATGCGGTCCACGCCACCGACGAGGAACGCCTGCACCGAGCGGTTGTACTCGGTGACAATGATCGTGCTGTTCGGGCCCGGCACCAACGGTCGCATGCCGATCGCCTGGGACAGGTCGATCACCGGCAGCGTCTGGCCGCGCAGGTTGACCACACCGCAGACAAACGGGTGACGCTGGGGCATCAAAGTCAGCTTCGGCAATTGCAGGACTTCCTGCACCTTGAACACGTTGATCGCGAACAATTGGCGCCCGGCCAGTCGAAACATGAGAATTTCCAGGCGATTCTCACCCACCAGTTGCGTGCGTTGGTCTACCGTGTCGAGAATGCCGGCCATCAATGACTCCTGGGCTTGTTCTGATGAATTCACTATTGGGGGTTATCGGCTGAATCTGGCGGATCTTGATCCCGTCCAAAATCACCAACAAAAATGCCATTGGCAGGCATTGATGTCACATTAACATCATGCTTTACTGGCCCGGTGAAATCATCTGCTACATTCTTCTCGGCGCGACCCCGATTTGCGCCACAGGTTCCCGTGCCTAAGGGAATCCCCTAGGAACAATCAGGCCCAACCTGATGTTCGCGATATCCAATAGCCATTAATGTGACGCCATTCTCATTGCATGAACGGAGTCAGGCTATTGTGTGCGATCGCAGTTCAGTGGAAACACATCCTCTTGAAACCCCAGGTCTGTGCCAATGCACACCGGGGCGCGGTCTCGCGACGGTTCATGATCGTCGACACACACGGCATTCCCTCATCAGACATGACGTGGTGGAGATAAGCATGCCGAACGACCGTAGTGACTGGGCGCAGCGCTTCCCCGAATTCCTTGTCGAGGCTGAAACGCTCCTGGCCAAGTCCGAAGAATGCCTAAGCCATCTGCAGCTGATCAGCAATGACAAGGACGCCATCGACTGCATGCTCAGCACCCTCCTCAAGCTGGCGAACAAGGCCGATGCCCTGGGGCTGGAGGCGGTATCCGAATTCTCCCTGCACCTGCATGGCTTGCTCAACCAGGTGCAGGGTCACGTGGATTTGCATGCACAGGCCCTGGAAGCACTGAAGGATTGCTTCACCCTGATGGCCTGGCAACTGGAACTGATCGACCCAAGCACCGGCCAATTGGGCCTGGATGAAAGCGAACAGGTGACGCTGATCGAAGCCTTTGCCTGCCAGGTGGGGCAGACTCACTTCCAATTGCCGCTCAATGGCAAGCCGATGTCCCTCGTAACCTGGTCGGAGCGCCAAGCGTAATCGGGCATACCGTGGGCTGTTCGGGCCCGTCATTTCTCACAGACGAAAGTCGCAATTGAATAGTTCATGCCTGCCTGCGACATCCTCCAATAAATAATTACGCTTGATGAATGCTGGCTGCCTTCTGCTGATGTCAGGGTTTTCCTGTGCAAAAGTAACTTGCTGCTGCATCGATAATATCGAGTCGGATATTTCAACTTTTCCATTATGGAACTCTCGTCCAACATGGCCTGTTTCCTGACTCTTTGGACATATAGGCAAACGCGACCAACGGTATGTTAAGTGGTATTATGCAGCCCGTTAGTTGCTTCAATTAATGGCATTGTGACTTCAATGATGGGTTGCCACCGAAGTTGGCGCTCAATTATCGATCACTGAACCGTTTTGAAATCAACAACCTGAGCAAACGTTTTCCAGACAGAGACCGCCAGCCCTTCTGACGGTCTGCCCGCAGCGAACATCCATTGGCTCCATCCGCTATGTACGCCAGCCTCAAGTCGATCACCACATGGCCTCCCTCCCGAGAAAATGCCCGCAGGTTCACACTCCTGCTGTGCACGGTTTCAGCCTTGGGCAGTCTGTTGAGCTATGGCGTCTCCGCGCCACTGTCACTCGGCCTGTTGCTGATCAACGTGGCGGCTGCCGGCTGCGTCTGGACACAACATCGCCTGTCGCGCAAATCCATCAAATTCCAGCCTCAGGAACTGGCCGACCGTTTGCTGGAAGTCCAGGAAAACGAGCGCCATCGCCTGAGCCGCGAACTGCATGACGATATCGGCCAGTTGCTGACCGCCGCCAAGCTGCAAAGCGAATGGCTCAAGCGTCGCTTGCCCGCGGAGATGCAGGAACACTGTTCGGTACTTTGCGAGACGCTGGAGGAAACCCTCAACAAGGTGCGCGACGTTTCGGCCATTCTCAACCCGCGGCAACTGACCAGCCTGGGTCTGGAAGCGAGCCTGCGTGCACACCTGGTCAAGGTATTGGCCAATACTTCGGTGCACTGGAGTCTGGACTGCCAGCAGCGCCTGAATGGAATCCCCGAAGAGATGGCCGTCGCAGCCTTTCGCATCACTCAGGAAGCCGTGACCAACATCCTTCGTCACGCACAGGCCAAAAACCTGCTGATTCGCGTGCAACGCCTGCCACAGGGCTTGACCCTGCTTATCAGCGATGATGGCCTGGGCTTTTCCCCGGCGGCGAATCCCGGCCGCGAAG
Source organism: Pseudomonas sp. 22082 (assembly GCF_052046055.1). NCBI lineage: Bacteria > Pseudomonadati > Pseudomonadota > Gammaproteobacteria > Pseudomonadales > Pseudomonadaceae > Pseudomonas > Pseudomonas sp. 22082. The sequence continues at coordinate 238,641 of NZ_JBQEQB010000005.1, read as the reverse complement.
GACAGCGGGGCATGGCCGGGATGGCCGAGCGCATTGAGCAACTGGGCGGCACACTCAATGTGACCAGCGAGCCGGGCAAAGGCACTCAAATCGAAGCACTATTCCCCTGGGCGCCCCGGGCACTCGAGCGGGCCAGTACGAATAAGGTTATGCGTTGACTTGTAACTTACTTCTGGTGGATGACCACTCGCTGATCAGGGCCGGCGTGCGTGCCCTGGTGCTGGATATTCCCGGCTATGCAGTCATCGGCGAGGCCAATGATGGCTCGCAGCTGCTCGAGATGGTCGAGCTGCTGTCCCCCGATATCGTATTGCTGGACATTTCCATGAAAGAAACCGGCGGCCTGGAAGCCCTGCAGCGACTCAAACGAGTGCGTCCGCACGCCAAAGTGCTGATTCTTTCGATGCACACCGACCCCGCGCTGATCATGCAGGCGCTGGAGTCCGGTGCTCACGGTTATCTGCTCAAGGACACCACGGCCACCGAACTCGAACATGCGCTCGAAGCTCTGCGCAACAACGAGCGCTACTTGAGCCCCGCCATCGCCCATACCGTGATCAATCAGGCGCTGACCCGCAATCTGAAACAGCAGCCGGAAGTCGCCGAGTCGCACAACCTGACCGCACGCCAGCTGGAAATCCTGCGCCTGATCGTGCGTGGCAAGTCCACACGGGAAATCGCCAACGGCCTGGGCCTGAGCATCAAAACAGTCGAAACCCACCGCTCGCAGATCATGAAGCGCCTGCAGATCTACGATGTGGCAGGCCTGGTGCTGTTTGCCGTGCGGGAACAGATCATCAGTCTGGACGACTGAGCCGACGAGTTGCACTCAACAGCGGCGAGCCCTTCGGCAAATGCACACGCAACGCCCCGGGGCGCGCCGCAAACCGCAAACTTTCGCCCTCCAGGGGCTCGCCGTCGAGATTGATGTAAAGCCCTTCGGCGACCTTGATTTCAACCCATGGCAAACGGGCGCGCACAAACATGTTGTCAATGCCGAAGCCGTCGCTGAGCAGATTTTTCAGGGTGCCAACCAACTCCTGCGGCGCCGGCAGGATGCTGATATCCAAGAGACCATCGTCCACCAGCGCTTCGGGGCACAACACGTGTCCGCCGCCGGCCTGACGGCCATTGCCGATCCCGAGGGCCAGCAACTCGCCCTGCCAATGGAAATCCGGCCCCTGCAACTCACCGTACGCGGCATGCAGTTCACTGAACCGCGTCAAACCGGTGAACAGATAAGCTGCGCCACCCAATACCTTTTTCAGATCTTCCGACGTGTTGGCCGTTACCTGGCTGCCGAATCCTCCAGTCGCCATGTTCAGAAAAATCTGCCCACCGACTTCGCCCAGATCGATGTCGTGGGCGGGCGCTTCAAGCAACTCAAGCGCCTCGGCCGGCTCCATCGGAATACCTGCCGCGTGGGAAAAGTCGTTGGCAGTTCCCAGCGGTAAAAGCACCAGACTGGCTTTGCCTGGCTGCGCCGCCAGCGCTTCGGCGATATCACGCAGGGTGCCATCCCCACCGCCGGCGATGATCTGGCGGTATCCCGCCGCCAGCGCCTCCTCCACCAACCGCTGCGCATCGCCGGCCTCCCAGGTCAGACGTACAGCCAGCTCCCAGCCTTGCTCTCGCTTGTTCTCGACAGCGGCACGAACCGCCTCGTTGAGTGCCTGCTTGCCATGCAGAATCAACAATGCCTTGCGTTCACTCATTGCGGTCACTCCCGGAATCAAATTGGTACGCGACATCTTGACCCTCAAGATCGATAAAAAAGTCGTACTTCTTCTGATTAATTCGTGAAGCTCGCCCTCCTTGTCCTACATACCGGTACTTTTTCGTACAGAACGTAAGGAATCGGCTCAATTGACCCGGCCCGGCCATTGGTACAACGTGTGTCGGCGTTAGCGATCTTCAATTCAATTACACAAGGATGTGCATGTAATGAGTGGAAACAATTTCAGGACTTTCGATATTTTGCATTTCGGCATTTGCCAAGAGACCCCCACTGCAGCAGGTGGACGTTTCCATGCAAAGCCATGAAGCAGGACTAGCCGTGAGTCCGGTTGCCTCTCTCTCCGAAAGTCGCGCCAGCCTCAAAGACGAATTCAAATGCAGCGCCAGAAATACCGGAGAAAACAATATGGAACCGCGTATCACCGAGCTGGAAACTCACCTCAAGTACATTCGACGCGACATGGACGAAGTCAGAGGAGACGTCAAAGCCATCAAGCACCGCCTTGCCTACTCGGCAGGTGCGACAGCGATGGTGCTCGGACTGGTGGGCTGGATTGCCAATAGCCGGTTCGACCAGCTCGTTGCACTGATCAGTCGTTGACTGGCAGAAAGGCAGGCATCGTGTAACCACTGTGCCTGCGTTTCAAATTCCTGCGATCAACCGAGAAGCTCGCTGAGTGGAATGAATGGCACCAGGTCTCCTTCGGCCAGGACTCCTCCCTCCCGTACCTCCACCAGCCCCTCGGCCCAGGCAGCGCTGCGCAGAACGCCCGAACTCTGGTTACGGTAGATAATCGCTTGCCCCTGCTCCAGGCGCCCTCGCAGAAATTCACGGCGGTTACCGGCATGGGGCCAGACAAATCCTGCGGGTACCGAAAACTTCAGCGGCTCGACATCCTGCACGCCCTGGCGACGTAACAGATAGGGTCGGGTCAACAAGGCGAAAGTCACCAGTGTCGAGGCAGGATTACCCGGCAATCCAATCACCGGGACACCGCGAAAATGCCCGACCGTCAATGGCTTGCCAGGTTTGATTGCCAGCTTCCAGAGTGTCAGCTCGCCTTCTTCCCTCAATGCGATTCCGAGGAAATCCGCCTCTCCGACCGATACCCCACCGGTCGACAGAATCAGGTCTACATCCTGGAGCTCCCCGAGTTTCGCACGGGTAGTGGGCAGGTCATCAGGCAGAATACCGGCATCAACCACTTCACATCCCAGGCGCTGCAACCAGCTGCACAACAGCACCCGGTTGCTGTTGTAGATCTGTCCCGGCCCCAACGTCGTGCCCGGCTCGACCAACTCGTCTCCGGTGGACAAAACCGCCACACGAACCTGTCGAACGACCTCAAGCCCTGCACAACCCAGCGAGGCAGCCAGCCCCAGCTCGATCGGACCGAGCCGAGTTCCTGCGGACAAGACCAATTCACCGACGGTCGTTTCCTGGCCTTGTGGACGAATGTTCTGCCCGGCCACCATCGTTTCGATGAAACTCACGCGCTCATCGGCATGAATCTCGACGTTTTCCTGCATCTCGACACAGTCGGCCCCCGCAGGCACCGGCGCGCCGGTAAAGATCCGGGCACAGGTGCCCGGTTTCAAAGGTTCCGGTGCCTGACCGGCGAAAATCTTCTGACTGACCGGCAACGGCTCGCCGGTCCAGTCGTCCAGATTCAAGGCATATCCGTCCATGGCGCTGTTCGGCCATGGCGGCAGATCCAGCGTCGAAATCAGATCCTGCGCCAGCACCCGCCCGTGAATCTGCGCCAGTGGCAAAGACTCGCACTCGACAATCCGCGAGGTTTCGGCCATTTCCAGCAAACGCACCAATGCCTCTTCAACAGGCATGAGGCTGCCGGTCTTGCCCGGCTTACCCACGGGATTCACAAGGCGCTGCCTTTTTCAAATGAGTAACGAAATTGCAAGGGCGGTGACGTGAGTCCAGTTGCTCGGCCAGGATGCCATCCCAACCGGTGCGCACTGCATTGGTCGAACCTGGCAGGCAGCAGACCAGCGTGCCATTGGCCAATCCCGCCAGAGCTCGGGATTGCACGGTGGAGGTGCCGATGTCAGCCACCGATATCTGGCGAAACAGCTCACCAAAACCATCGACCTGTTTGTCCAGCAGGCAGGCAACGGCTTCTGGTGTACTGTCGCGACCGGTAAAACCGGTACCACCGGTAATCAGCACGACTTGCACGACGTCTTCGGCAATCCAGTGGGCGACTTGCGCACGGATCTTGTACAGGTCATCTTTGAGCAGCACTCGCTGCGCCAGATGGTGGCCGGCGGCCGTCAGACGGTCGACGAAGACCTGGCCGGAAGTATCGGTTTCCAGGGTTCGGGTGTCGCTGACCGTCAGTACCGCGATATTGAGCGGCACGAAAGGTACATCAGCCTTGGCTTTCATAGGCTCGTCCAGTTGTAGGAGAAACAGCCCGGTGTTATATCACAGCGCCCCCTTTTTTCGCCGCCCCTGCGGAGAGTTGCCATGACCTCGAACACGCCATTACCACCTTGCTCCATTCTGTTACTGGCAGGTGGGCGCGGCCAGCGCATGGGCGGCAAGGACAAGGGGCTCGTGGAATGGCACGGTGAACCGTTGATCGCGCATCTTCATCGTAAAGTTCGGTCGGTGACCGATGATCTGATCATCTCCTGCAACCGCAATCGTGAACGCTATGCGCCATTTGCCGACCAGTTGGTAGGCGATGACGAGGAAGATTTTCCCGGTCCGTTGGCCGGCATTCGTGCCGGCTTGAAAGCCGCGCGCCATACCCACCTGCTGGTACTGCCCTGCGATGTCCCGCGCATCGACCTAGCGTTGCTGCACAGCATGCGTGAAGCGGCCAATCTGAATTCTGAAAAACCTTTAATGTTGCGCCATGACGATCACTGGGAACCGCTGCTTTGCGTAATCCCCGTGGCACTCCTGCCCGCCTTCGAAAACGCCTGGAACGCTGGAGAACGCAGCCCCGGCCGGGTCATGCGCAATCTTGATGCCCAGGCCCTGGTTTGCCCTGACAACGACCCACGCCTGGCCAATCTCAACACCCCTGAACTGTTGAGTTCGCACAACACTGTGTCAGACTGACAGCACTCAAGGAACTTGCACGCCTTGTATACGTCTCAAGCTCAGTAACCAAAAGAATTTCCCTTCGGAGACACACTCATGACTCAACGGACCCTCGCCACTTTCATGCTCGCACTGGGCCTCGCCACCCTCGCCGGTTGCGCCTCGCCAACAGTGATCACCTTGAATGACGGTCGCGAAATCCAGGCTGTCGACGCCCCTAAATATGATGAAGATTCGGGCTTCTACGAGTTCGAACAACTGGACGGCAAGCACACTCGCATCAACAAGGATCAGGTTCGTACTGTCAAAGAGCTTTAATTCTTCAGTTCGACACCCGATACAGAAAAGCCCGCAATATGCGGGCTTTTTCGTGTCTGACCGAAAACAATCGATAGCGGGATCACCAGTCCAGCGTGATGCGGCTCTCGAACTCGCGGGGCTGCCCCGTAACCGGATCAATGAATCGCAGGCCTTGCGCCAGAAGTTTCAGCGGATTGGCGTAGTCATCCTCAACGTCTTTGAGCACTTCGGGATAAAACGGATCATTGCAGATGCTCGCCCCCAGCGCCGTCATGTGTACCCGTAGCTGATGCTTCTTGCCGGTCACTGGATACAGGCCGTAGCGCCAGAGATCACCATTCCTTTCACGCACCTCCACCGCCGTTTCGGTGTTACTTGCACCCGCCCCCTCCTTCATGCGGAAGAAAGGTTCGCCATCGACGAGACGACTTTTGTGTACCAACGGAAAGTCCAGCCCAGGTAACGCGGCCGCAATGGCTTCATAGCGTTTTTCAATCTGCCGGGTGGGGAACAGCGACTGATATGCCGAACGCGTCTGTGGGTTGGCCGAAAAAATCACCAGCCCGGCCGTGTGCCGGTCAATCCGATGCAGCGGCACCAGATGGGGATTGTTCAGGCGCCGGATCAATCGGCGAAGCAGCGTCTGTTCGACGTACTCGCCTGCCGGGGTCACCGGAAGGAAATGCGGCTTGTCGGCCACCACCAGATGATCGTCCGCATACAGAATCGACTCAACTACCGGAATCGGTTTTTCATCCGGCACTTCACGAAAGTAGTGAATGCGCAGCCCTTCCCTGTAGGGCAAATCCAGCGCGATCGGCCGCCCCTGACCATCCAGCACCCGGCCCCGGGCAATCCGATCCAGCCATTGATCGCGCCCGATGGCACTGAAATGCTCACACAGGCAGTCGAGCACTGTCCGCCAGTTGCCGGGGGGCAGATACAGCGTGCTGGCCTGATTCAGTGCGGCGGAAAACGTGGGTGTGCTGGACATACAGAGAACTCGAACCTTCAAAGCAGAGCGGCATTATCCAACACCGGGCGCAGCAGGCCTAGCGCAGAATCAGGCGGGGATCGATTTGAGCGCCGCCGCCTCGGTGAATTCCTTGAGCCAGCGCAGAACATCGACGGCCTCCCAGCGGCCTGGGTCGTACAAGGCGTACAACAGTCCCTGATAACCGACCACATCCAGTTGCTTGTGATAACCGGCGCGCTGAAACAAGGCCTCGATCTCGGCAAAGCACGTATTGAAATGCAGCTTGTTGAAGGGAGTCTTGCCTTCCGTGACCAGACCGTCCAGGCGCAATTCGTGGACGGCCTCGCGCACCACGTCAACCGACATCCCGTTCACGCTGCTTTTCAACTGTTCGACATTGACCACGGTGACTCCCTCTGACATCCGGCTTGCCCTGGCGAATGCCCGAAAACGGCATGGCAGGCCAACTCAATTACTGTATGCGCATACAGTAACCGAATAACCCGAAAAGTGCCAAGTCGTGATTGAGCGAAGGTGACGAGCGCCATCAGCGCAGAAGGGAAAAGACCATTAAAGCAGGAATGCCACCACCTGATCGGCACTGAACGGCCACCCCAGTTCCGCGCCGGTATCGACCCTGCGCAAGACCGGGATCCGCAGGCTGTAAGCCTCGAACCACGACTCATCGTCAGCAATATCCACCAGTTCCACCAGCAGGCCATGCTCGACAAAAGGCATCAGTTCAGCCTCGGCGACTGCACACAAATGGCACCCCAGGGTGCCGAACAACTGGCATTCAGGAAGCATGTGCGCTCAACCCCAGAAAACGAGTGCTCATTCTAGGCCTGCTCGCAAGGCCCGTCGACCTGCCCACCGGGCACAAATCCGCTCTTCGCAAAACCCTGATGTAAATCAGCCCACAAAATCGCCATTTACGCGATGCTCCGGTGTTTTTTACCTCTACGCTTGAAGAGCCTGACCTGTTCCGGAGTGTCTTGTGTTTGCCAATCTGCTGATCATTCTGGCGTCGTCCCTGGTGATGATTGCCCTGTTCCGTCGCCTGCGCCTGCCACCTGTGCTGGGCTACCTGTGCGTGGGATTGATGGTCGGGCCGAAGGCGTTCGACTGGATCAATGAAAGCGAACACTTGCCGGATCTTGCCGAACTGGGGGTGGTGTTTCTGCTGTTTTCCCTGGGGCTGGAATTCTCCCTGTCGAAAATGATTGCCCTGCGCAAGGTGGTTTTCCGCCTGGGCAGCCAACAGGTGCTGATCACTACACTGCTGCTGGGAAGCGTGCTGATGCTCTTGGGCATGCCCGCCACACCGGCCTTGCTGCTGGGCGCCGGCCTGTCGTTGTCATCCACGGCGATTGTGACCAAGGAACTGGGCAGTCTCGGCGAAATCTTCAGCAGCCATGGCCAGAACGCGGTAGGAGTCCTGTTGTTCCAAGACGTGGTGGCCGTATTGCTGCTGACGCTGGTGCCGGTGTTCGCCGGCAGCAGTGATCAGGCCTGGTACTGGGCGTTGCCCCTGACTTTGCTGAAGACCGTGTTGCTGTTTTTCGGTTTGTTGCTGGCCAGCCGCTGGCTGCTTCCCCGCCTGTTTCAGGAAGTCGCGGCGTCCCGCTCGGCGGAGCTGTTCGTACTGCTGGCACTGGTAATTGTGCTGCTGACGGCCTGGCTGACCCACCTGCTGGGCCTGTCCCCGGCCCTCGGCGCGTTCCTCGCGGGCATGCTGCTGGGCGAGAGCCATTACCGACATCAGATCGAGGCCGATATCCGGCCGTTTCGCGACATTCTGCTGGGATTGTTTTTCGTCAGCATCGGCATGCTGATCGACCTGCAACTGTTCGCCAGTCACAGCCTGCTGATTATCGGGATGATCCTGGGTTTAATGGTGATCAAAGGCCTGGTGGTGGCGCTGCTGGTGAAATGGCGCGGCAGCGACAGTGAAACGGCCTGGCGCAGCGGCCTCGCCCTCGCCCAGGGCGGTGAATTCTGCTTCGCCCTGATGGCACAGATGCAGCAAACCCGGTTGCTCCCCGCCGAACTCGGCGCGCTGCTGCTCGCCGCCACCTTCTGCTCGATGCTGCTGACGCCCCTGCTGTTACGCGCCGCACCGCGCATCGCCGCCGCCCTGCACCGCAAACCCAACCAGGAAGCGCAGATCGAAGAAATCAGCGCCCTCAATGCGGGGTTCGACGGGCATGTGGTGATTTGTGGCTACGGCCGTGTCGGTCAGTCGATCGGGCGTTTCATGCGCAATGCCGGGCAAACCTACGTCGCGCTGGACAACGATCCAGTGCGGATCCAGGAAGCCGCCACCGCCGAGCGCGACGTCCACTACGGCGATTCAACCCGCGGCGATCTGTTGACCGCCGTCGGTTTGCTGCGCGCCAGGTTGCTGGTGATTGCTGTGGATCAAGCCGACGTGGCTCTGCGGGTTCTCAAGGAGGCAAGACGCCTCAACCCGACAGTGCCGATCCTGGTGCGCACCCGGGACGACAGCCAGTCGGCCGAGCTGAAAGCAGCCGGCGCCAGTGAAGTGGTGCCGGAACTGCTGGAGTCGAGCCTGATGCTCGGTTCCCATGCCTTGATCCTGCTCGGATTTCCTGCACACCGGGTGCAGGAGAAAGTCGATCAGGTGCGCATCGATCGTTATCGCCTGCTTCACGGTTTTTACCCCGGAGCTGACGATGAGGAGAGCTAGTCCTGGCTTACCGCGCCGATCTTGTGCAACGACAGGTCGGCGCCGTAGTACTCCTGTTCCTGGCTCAGGCGCAGACCATGCAGCGCCTTGATCGAGCCATAGACGGCGAAACCGCCGATCAGCGCCACCGCCACACCGAGGGCAGTGCCGATCAACTGGCTGATCAGGCTGACGCCACCGAGCCCGCCCAACGCGGTCGACCCGAAGATCCCGCAGGCAATGCCGCCCCACACGCCACACAGACCGTGCAACGGCCAGACACCCAGCACGTCGTCGATGCGCCATTTGACCTGCGCCGCTGTGAAGCACCAGACAAACAGGGCACCGGCAACCGCGCCGGTTACCAGCGCACCGACCGGATGCATCAGGTCGGAACCGGCGCACACCGCCACCAACCCCGCCAACGGGCCGTTGTGCAGGAAGCCAGGGTCGTTGCGACCGACGATCAGCGCCGCCACCGTTCCGCCCACCATGGCCATCAGCGAGTTGACCGCCACCAGCCCGCTGACCCCTTGCAGGGTTTGCGCGCTCATCACGTTGAAGCCAAACCAGCCGACGATCAGAATCCACGACCCCAATGCCAGAAACGGAATGCTCGACGGCGCAAACGCCACCAGCTTGCCATCGCGATAGCGTCCGTTGCGCGGCCCGAGCAGCAGCACTGCCGCCAACGCCAGCCAGCCGCCCATGGCATGCACCACCACCGAACCTGCAAAGTCATGGAAGGCTGCACCGAATTGCGCGGTCAGCCAGGCTTGCACACCGTAGTTGCCGTTCCAGATCATGCCTTCGAAAAACGGGTAGATGAACGCAACGATCAGCGCCGTGGCGCACAGTTGCGGCACAAACCGCGCTCGCTCGGCGATGCCGCCGGAAATGATCGCCGGGATCGCCGCCGCAAAGGTCAGCAGGAAGAAAAACTTCACCAGTCCATAACCATGATCGGCACTGAGTACCGCCGCCGGTTGCAGGAAGGTCACTCCGTACGAAAGCCAATAGCCTATAAAGAAATAGGCCAGGGTCGACACCGCGAAGTCGCTGAGAATCTTCGACAGGGCATTCACCTGGTTTTTCTGGCGAACCGTTCCGACCTCCAGAAACGCGAAACCGGCGTGCATGGCCAGCACCATGACCGCACCGATCAGAATGAACAACGTGTTGGAACTGTGGACCAGCGTGTCCACAGCGCTTTGCAGATTTTCCATGAGGAGGCAGACCCGAGGCTAAAAAAGGCACCAAAGCGGTTCATGCGCACATTTCATGCACCAAGTTGCGACCACGCAGTCACTGATCCGCTAGGTCGGTGAACCGCTTTGGCGCACAAGGTCGATGGGCTGACATGAACCTTCATCATCCGGGCCAAGGTTTGCCCGGTTTTACGCCCGGCAACAGCGCACTGCCACCGATCGACGCACCACGACACAGCAAAGTTTGTACCAGTCATTTGTACTGAACCTTCACTCTTGACTCATACTCGAACGCTTCAGAACACCGCTTCAGAACGCCACTTACGGAGATCCCCCATGGCCAGCATCAAGGCAAAGACTGCTCAAGAAATCCTGATGAACGACTTCCAGACCCTGGTCAGCGACACTGAACGCTTGCTGGAGCACACCGCCACGCTGGCCGGTGATCAGGCCGATGAGTTGCGCGAACAGATCCACGAAAGCCTGCTGCGCGCGCGGGAAACCCTGAAGCTGACCGAAGACACCCTGCGCGAGCGCGGTCAGGCGGCGGTCACCGCCACCGAGGAATATGTGTCGGCCAACCCGTGGCAATCGGTGGGCATAGCCGCCGGCGTCGGCTTTCTGATTGGCCTGCTGGCCACGCGGCGCTGATCATGTCGATCGGTGAATCCGGCCCGAACTCGGGTACCGCCTCCTCCACGCGTCGTCTGGGTGCTGCCGTTCTCGGCCTGCTGCACAGCCACGTCGAACTGTTCGGCATCGAACTGCAGGAACAGAAAGCACGCACCGTCAGCCTGTTGCTGTTCGCCGGCCTGGCGCTGGTGTTTGCGCTGCTGTTGCTGGTCGGCCTGTCGACCCTCGTACTGATCGTGTTCTGGGACACCTATCGCCTCGCCGCAATAATTGGTCTGTGCGTGTTTTACACCCTGGCGGCAATTTTTTGCGCGCTGCGTCTCAAAGCCGCGATCTTCGATGAATCCTCGCCCTTCCACGGCACGCTGGAAGAACTGGCCAATGATCGGGAGCGCCTGCTGCCATGAGCCTGCCTGAACTTCCGCACAACAGCTCACGCCGGGAAATGCGCAAGGCACTGATCCGCCTGCGCATGGAAATGCATCGTCAGGAAATCCGCCATGAAACCGGCCAGGTCCTGCAACCACTGCAACGCATGCGTGGCATGACGCAAAACCTGCAGGGTGGTTTCGGCATCAAGCACGCGCCGTTGTGGGGCGTGGCGGCTGTGACGCTACTGGGTTTCATCACGGGTAAAGGGGCCAAGAGCGGTGGCGTCGGCGGTTTGACCCGACTGATCCGCCTGGGCACCAGCCTCGCTCCGCTGATCAAGCTGGTCATGCAGAGTTCGAGCAAGCGCTGATCCCCACGCATCTGGCTGCATTCTTGCAACACCGGCGGGATTGAATCTCTTATCCGGAGGTTCAATCCCGCTTGCCTGTCCGGCCGGCAGAATTCGACCAGAACAAGAACGACAAGGAGGCCCCGTGATCGACGGGCAACCGCTCGCCTGCTTTCAACCTTTCATCGATACCGCCACCGGACGCATTGCCGGGGTCGAGGCACTGGGCCGTCTGCGCCAGGCCGATGGCCAACTGGCGTCGGTCGGACCGCTGTTCGCCGACCCGCGCACCCCGGCCATCGCGCTGCGCCGAATGGACCGGCAGATCCGCGACAACGCGCTGAGTCGACTGCACGAAGCCCCGCCGGACTGGTTTCTCAGCCTGAACATGTCACCGCGCTGGATCAGCCGCTTGCGTGCCGATCAGGCACTGCCCAGCCTGAAGCAACTCGCGCGGCACGGTATCGACCCGCAACGGATTGTTTTCGAGATCACTGAACTGGGCGGTAACAGCCAGCGCCTGACCGAAGTCGTGGCGCGCTACCGCGATGCCGGCGCCCGGATCGCTATCGACGATTTCGGCGCCGGTTATTCGCAGCTCGATCGTGTGCTGGCGCTGCAACCGGACATTCTCAAACTCGACATGCGTCTGTTCCAGGCCGCCGCACTGGGCGGGCCGAGCAGTGACGTGGTCAAGGCCCTCGCGCAAATGGCCGAAAAAACCGGCTGCTGGATCATTGCCGAAGGCGTGGAAACTGCGGCGCAACTGAATTTCGCGCTGGAATGCGGATCGCGCTACGTGCAGGGTTTTCTGTTCGCCCGGGCGCAGGAGGCGCTTTTCGGTACGAATGACTTCGTGGAGCGCTTTGCCGAGCTGCGCCAGTCTTACGTGCGTCAGAAGCTGGCCGAGCGCAGCAAGCTGATGTTCATGCGCCAGCAGCTCAGCGAACTCATGACCATCCTCCAAACCTGGGCCCAGGCCCGCGCTCCGCTCAGCGCCCTGCCACAGCTCGACGCCTTCCCCTGGCTGCTGCGTTTTTATCAATGTGACCGCCACGGCACCCAACTGACGCCAAACCTGGAGTGGCGCCCCAGCGGCTGGGTCGCCGACAATCGCTATCTGGGTCACAACTGGTCGTGGCGCCCCTACTTCTATCACCTGCTGGCCGAAGGCTGGGAGGAACGGCGCCTGACCCTTTCCAACACCTACCGCGACGCCACCAGCAACCAGTATTGCCTGACCGCCGGACAGTTTTTCGATAACGGCGAGCGCCTGCTGTTGATCGACATCGATGCGGCGGGGCTGTAGTTGCGCTTGCAGATGCCAGCCTGAACCGGGAAGCTAGGGAATCAGTCACCAGACGGAGAGAATCAGCCTTGGATTGGCATACCCTGCTCAACCGCGAACGTCTCGGCAAACCGTTGCACAGCCCGCAGGAACTTGGCCGCAGCCCGTTCCATAAAGACCATGACCGTATCATCTTCTCCGGCGCCTTCCGCCGTCTGGGGCGCAAGACCCAGGTGCATCCGGTGTCGAGCAACGACCACATTCACACACGCCTGACCCACTCGCTGGAAGTCAGTTGCGTCGGCCGCTCGCTGGGCATGCGCGTCGGCGAAACCCTGCGCTCCGCCCTGCCCGAATGGTGCGAGCCGAGCGATCTGGGCATGGTGGTCCAGTCGGCCTGTCTGGCGCACGACATCGGCAACCCGCCGTTCGGCCACTCCGGCGAAGACGCGATCCGTCACTGGTTTCAGCAGGCTGCGGGGCGTGGCTGGCTGGACGCGATGAGCGACGCCGAGCGCGGCGACTTCCTGAACTTCGAAGGCAATGCCCAGGGTTTCCGGGTGCTGACGCAATTGGAGTATCACCAGTTCGACGGCGGTACCCGGCTGACCTACGCCACACTCGGGACCTATCTGAAATACCCTTGGACAGCCCGTCACGCCGACTCCCTCGGTTACAAGAAGCACAAGTTCGGCTGCTACCAGAGCGAGCTGCCGTTACTGGAGCAGATCGCCCACAAGCTGGGTCTGCCGCAACTCGAAGAACAGCGCTGGGCGCGCCATCCGCTGGTGTATCTGATGGAGGCGGCGGACGACATCTGTTACGCCTTGATCGATCTGGAGGATGGCCTGGAAATGGAGCTGCTCGATTACGCCGAAGTCGAGTCTCTGCTGCTCGGTCTGGTGGGCGATGACCTGCCGGAAACCTATCGCCAGCTCGGCCCGCAGGATTCGCGCCGGCGCAAACTGGCGATCCTGCGCGGCAAAGCCATTGAGCACCTGACCAACGCCGCCGCCCGGGCTTTCGTCGAACAACAGGACGCACTGCTGGCCGGTACGCTGCCGGGGGATCTGGTGGAACACATGCACGGTCCGGCCAAACGTTGCGTGTTGAACGCCAAGGACATCGCCCGCAAGAAAATTTTCCAGGACAAGCGCAAGACGTTGCATGAGATCGGCGCCTACACGACCCTGGAGATCCTGCTCAACGCCTTCTGCGGTGCCGCCCTGGAACAGCACAACGGCCGCACGCCGTCCTTCAAGAGCCGCCGGATCCTCGACCTGTTGGGCAACAACGCACCGGATCCGCACGGCCCCTTGCACGCGTCGTTCCTGCGCATGATCGACTTCATCGCCGGCATGACCGACAGCTACGCCAGTGACATGGCGCTGGAAATGACCGGACGTTCCAGCCATTGACGTCTGCTGCCCGACCGATCCGCAANGGATCGGTCGGGCGCCGACGACTGAACCTCTTCCAAAGTCTGTGCAGTCGGCAGGGCTGAAAATAAAACCTGAAATCAACTAACAACAATCATTGAAAGCCTTTACCCGATAAATTTTTCCGTGCGCCGTAAACTTCATCAAGTCCAGCCATCGAACATCTCACGGGCCTACCTACGCCAAACCTAGTTAACACGTAGTCTGATTCTTCTTTATTTGTAGGACTTATCCTAGATTGCTGCTAATACCCTGTCGGTTCATGCGAGTGTTCATGCAACTGAGCTAAGGTTCGCCCTTTATTTGCGCTCGTATGGGATTTGATTATGAACTCCGTTTTTATTGTCGACGATCACCCGGTCATCCGCCTCGCCGTTCGAATGCTGCTGGAGCATGAAGGTTATAAAGTCGTCGGAGAAACCGATAACGGTGTCGATGCCATGCAGATGATTCGCGAATGCATGCCCGACCTGATCATTCTCGACATCAGCATTCCCAAGCTCGATGGCCTGGAAGTCCTGGCCCGCTTCAACGCCATGAGCTCGCCATTCAAGACACTGGTACTGACTGCGCAATGCCCGACCCTGTTCGGCATTCGCTGTATGCAGTCGGGTGCATCGGGTTATGTGTGCAAGCAGGAAGACCTGAGTGAACTGGTCAGTGCGATCAAAGCGGTCCTTTCCGGTTACAACTACTTTCCCAGCCAGGCTTTGAACCCTGTTCGTCATGATGACGTGCGTTATGCCGAGCTGGAACTTTTCAAATCAGTCAATGATCGGGAACTCATGGTTTTGCAACTTTTCGCCCAAGGCCGCACAAACAAGGAAATTGCCAAAGGCATGTTTCTCAGCAACAAAACAGTAAGCACTTATAAAAAACGACTGATGCAAAAACTGAAGGCCAAGTCTCTCGTAGAACTTATCGAAATGGCCAAACGTAACGCACTCGTGTGAGAGCCAACATGCCCAGCCGTTTAGTGAGTCTCCTGATTGCATTGAGTGCATGCCTGGGTTTCTGCACCTCTGCAACAGCCGCATCACCCACCTCGCAAGATTTCACCCTGCTCGGTCGCTCGACCGAACCGACGGTGCAGGCCTTGTTCGATCCATCGCAAGTGGCGTGGCTGCACACTCGCAATGAGCTGGTTCTGGGGACTTCCGCGCCAGACTATCCTCCCTTCGACATGACGGCCAGCGGACAAGACTACGAAGGCTACACGGCGGATTACGCAGTACTGATTGGTCAGGCGACCGGTCTGCCGATCAGGGTCAAACGCTTCGCCACGCGGGAGGTCGCCATACGGGCATTGATCGACGGCCAGATCGACATGCTCGGCACTGCCAACGGATTCGAGGCAGGAAACGCCGAAATAGTACTGTCCAGGCCTTACGCCATCGATCAACCGGTCCTTGTGACACGTGAGGGCGAAACCCGCACGCTGACCGAAGGTCTGGCAGGCCTGCGACTCAGCATGCTGCATCACTACCTGCCGCTGGATGATGTCAAGGCCATGTATCCCAAGGCCCTCATCACCTCTTATCCGTCCTACCAGAACGCAATCAACGCAGTCGCGTTCGACCAGGCGGACGTGTTTCTCGGCGACACCATTTCCACCCACTACATGATCAACAAGGGTTACCTGAACAACATCCGCATGGCCAGTTTCGGCAAGCATGAGGCTCACGGTTTCAGCTTCGCCGTACATCGCAACAATCCACAGCTGCTCGCCATCATCAATACTGCGCTAAAGGCCGTGCCGGGCAGCGAGCGCGAAAATATCGCCAAACGGTGGAGCGTGGGCAGCGACGTACTTCTGACCGACCAGAGGCTGCAACTGACCAAACGTGAAGAGCAGTGGCTGAAAAAACATCCGGTGCTGAGCGTGGTCGTCAACGAGGCTTTCGCGCCCCTGACGTTTTTTGACAGTGACGGCAACTTTCGCGGCATCAGCGCCGACTTGCTGGAACTCATCCGTCTGCGCACCGGACTGCGCTTCGAAATCCGTCGCAGCCGCAGCGACGCCGAAATGGTCAAGCAGGTCGAACACCATCAGGCTGACCTGATCGCAGCCTTGCTCCCTACTGCCCAGCGCGAGGAAACCCTGAAGTTCAGTCGTCCCTACCTGGAAAATTCATACGTACTGCTGACCCGAAAAGCCGCCGACAGCCCTACTCACCTGGGTCAACTCAAACGCAAGCGCCTGGCGATTGCTCAGGGCAATCCGATGATCGAATACCTGCGCAGCGAGTTTCCACGCATCCATCTGATCGAAACGCCGGACACCTTCAGTGCAGTGGCGCTGCTCGACGCAGGTCAGGTCGAAGGCGCAGTGAATTCCCTCGTCATCGCAAACTACTTCATTGCCTCGCGAACCTTCGAACATCCCCTGCAGATCACCACCACCATCGGCACCCGGCAGGCAGCGTTCTCTCTGGCGACTGCCCGGGACAACACGGAACTGGGCTCGATCATCGACAAGACGCTGATGAGCATCACACCCGAAGAACTGGGCATCATCAATGGTCGCTGGCGGGGCTACTCAAACATTTCGCAAGGCACCTGGCATCAATACCAGCGTTTCTTCTTTCAGTTGATCGGCGGCGCCTGCCTGCTGTTGTTGCTGTCGTTGCTCTGGAATGCCTACATGCGGCGCCAGATCAA
Source organism: Pseudomonas sp. 22082 (assembly GCF_052046055.1). Lineage (NCBI taxonomy): Bacteria > Pseudomonadati > Pseudomonadota > Gammaproteobacteria > Pseudomonadales > Pseudomonadaceae > Pseudomonas > Pseudomonas sp. 22082. The sequence continues at coordinate 221,916 of NZ_JBQEQB010000005.1, read as the reverse complement.
ACAACGCAAATCGGCCGAACGGGCCTTGAACGACCAACTGGAGTTCATGGGTTCACTGGTCAACGGGACGCCCCACCCAATCTACGTGCGTGACCGACAGGGCCTGCTGCAAAGCTGCAATGACAGTTATCTTCAGGCCTTCAATGCCCGGCGCGAAGACGTCATCGGCAAAGATGTCATGCAGGGAGCACTGAACAACGCTTTCGAGGCACAGGCGTATCAGGCCGACTATCAGCGGGTAGTGACCGAAGGCAAACCACTGGTGCTCGACCGGCCGTTGCATATAGGCAACCGACGACTGACGATCTATCACTGGATCCTGCCGTACCGGGACTCCAGCGGCGAAGTCCAGGGGATCATCGGCGGCTGGATCGACATCAGTGAACGCCGCGAACTGCTCGATGAACTTCGCGCGGCCAAGGAACGGGCAGACGAAGCCAACCGGGCCAAGAGTACGTTTCTGGCAACCATGAGTCACGAGATCCGCACGCCGATGAACGCAGTGATCGGCATGCTCGAACTGACGCTCAAACGCATGGATCATACCCACCCGGACCGCTCCGGCATCGAAACGGCCTACCATTCGGCCAGGGATCTGCTGGGCCTGATCGGTGACATTCTGGACATTGCCCGCATCGAATCCGGGCGACTGAGCCTGAATCCCGAGCGAATCAACCTGATCGACACCGTGGGTTCGGTGGTGCGAATCTTCGAAGGGCTCGCCCGGCAGAAACAGCTGTCACTGACAGTGTCCGTCTCGCCTCCTGAACTGAATGTCGATGTGGAACTCGATCCTCTGCGCTTCAAACAGGTGCTGTCGAACCTGATCAGCAATGCGATCAAGTTCACCGAGGCAGGACAGGTCAGAATCACACTGGATGTTCTGCCCACGGATGATAGCGAAGGCTCGATGGTGCAGCTGACCGTACAGGACAGTGGCATCGGGATCACGACGCAGGATCAGTTGCGGTTGTTCGAACCTTTTGCCCAGGCCGGCCAGGATGGGCAACGAACCGTCAGCGGCGCGGGGCTCGGGCTGGTCATCAGCCGCAACCTGTGCGAAATGATGGGTGGAAAACTGCGATTGAGCAGCCTGCCCGGAATTGGCACCCAGGTTCGGGTATCGCTACCGGTGACCATTCTGCCTGCCCAAGTGGCGAGAGCTGAAGATGAACCACAGATTCAGACATCCCTGATTCCGTTGACGGTTCTGGTGGTCGATGACCATCCGGCCAATCGACTGCTGATGTGCCAGCAACTGGAATACCTCGGCCATCGATTCTGTATCGCCGAAGATGGCCAGCGCGGGCTGGAACAATGGAAGAACGGCGAATTCGATCTGGTCATCGCCGATTGCAACATGCCCGTCATGAACGGTTATGAGCTGACCCGGGCGATTCGTCAGCACGAAAAGCTTACCAGTCGCCCGGCCTGCACAGTGCTGGGATTCACCGCCAATGCCCAGCCGGAAGAGATCCTGCGCTGCAAACAGGCAGGCATGAACGAATGCCTGTTCAAACCCCTGAGCCTCAACAGCCTGAGCCAATGGGTCAACGGTGTTCAGCCGCTATTTCGTGCACCGGCGTTCAACTTGCAGGGGCTGGCGCAGCTGACCGGTGACAACCCCTCGCAAACCCACCGACTGCTGGCAGAACTGCTCAACAGCAGTCGCCTCGATCGGCAGGAGTTACAAGCACTGTCCCTCACCCGGGATCCCTCCGCGCTGGCCGTCATCGCACACAAGATCAAAGGTGCCGCACGCATTGCCCAGGCCTCGCGTCTGATCGACTGCTGCGATGCGCTTGAGCAGGCTTGTCTGCAAGCACTGCCGTGGGAAGAAATCGAGCGTCATTGCCAGGCCAGTCGCCTCGCTATCCTGGAACTGGAGCAGGCACTGGAACAGCAACTGGCGCGGATCGCCAAAAGCAAAATGGCCGGGGCTTAACTATGCTTGAAGGCTGAGCAGTGTGCTTAACCTACACGGAGAGTCTGCAATGCCCAGCCCACTGCGCCCGGAAAGACGCCGGTTTCCGCTACATGTACACATCAGCGTCATGTTCACCTTTCTGCTGTTGCTCACCGGGGTGGTGCTGGGCTTGTTCAACTACCACCAGACCACACACATCATTCTGTCGAGCAGTGAAAAGCTGTTCAGCCGGATCGAACAGGATGTACGTCTCGACCTGCAGGCCACTTATGCACCGATCCGGCACCTGCTGAGCCTGCTGGCAGAGACCCCCGCCGCCGGATCTTTCAACCTCGAATCGCGCATGGCGCTGCTCAAGCCGTTCAGTCAATCCCTGACGAACAACCCGGATCTGGCCTCGCTGTATCTGGGTTATGGCAATGGCGATTTTTTCATGGTTCGTCCGTTGCGCACGTCAGCGCTGAAAACCCTGCTCAAGGCACCGGACGCAGCAGCGTTTCAAGTCTGGAGCATCGAACATGACGCCAGCGGTCAGACACATTCACAATCACTGTTCTTCGACCAGGCCCTGTCCCCGGTCGGCCGACAGGACCACCCCGATGATCCTTATGATCCTCGCAGCCGGGCGTGGTACATCAACGCACGGCAGCAGGCCGAACAGATCACCACCGAACCCTACGTCTTTTTCTCCACCCACAACGTTGGCACGACGCTGGCCCGACGCAGCGGCGAGTACGCCGTGATCGGCGCCGACCTGACCCTTGATGCACTCTCCGCGACCCTGATCAAACACGTGGTGACACCGGCCACGGAAATCGTCCTGTTCGACGCCGACGGCAACGCCGTGGCTTACCCCGACAGCCGCCGGCTGATCGTCGATGACCGCACGGCGCGCCTGGCCAAGGCTGCCGATTTGAGCCCCGCCTTGCACACCTTGTTGTCCGGGCACCAGGGCAATCGGCTCGAAGTAGACGGCCGACAATGGATCGTCGCCCGCAGCCAGCTGCAGGAAGGCGGACCGAAAGGTTTACAGATGGCTTTACTGGTGCCCGAAGACGAACTGCTGGTCGATGCCTATCGCCTGCGCTGGCAAGGAGCGCTCATCACGCTGGCTACCTTGCTGCTATGTCTGCCGCTGGGCTGGCTGATCTCGCGGGTACTGGTGACGCCCTTGCATGCCTTGGTCAAGGAAGCCGATGCAATTCGCAGCTTCGACTTCAATTTCCCGGTGACCCGCCGATCGCTGGTGCTGGAGATTGACCAGTTGAGCCTGTCGATGGCTCGCATGAAAGACACCCTGGCCAGCTTCTTTCGCATCACTGACAGCCTGACCGCCGAAACCCGCTTCGACCCGCTGCTGCAACGGGTACTGTTCGAGACAGTGCAGATCGCCCAGGCCCAGGCGGGGCTGATTTATCTGCGTGAAAACGATGGCAATCGCATGGAGCCCTACGGCCTGGTGGTCGCAGACTCGTCTCAACCGTTGGCGACATTCGATCTGCAAAGCCGCAGTCTAGATGCCTCGCAAAGCCCCGAATGGTTCCGGCAACTGGCCAACGCCGACACGGTCGTGAGCAACCTGGGTTTCGAACAGGCCACCGACCTGCAGAAAGTGCTGCTGGCCATGGGTTCGCCGAGGGTGCATTTGATTGGAATCCGTTTGCATAACCGGCACAACGAAACCGTCGGCCTGCTGGTGCTGTTGATCAACGATGGCGGCACGCCGAGTGACCTGGAAAAACTCCGGCCAGATCGCATCGCCTTTCTGCAAGCGGTGTCCGGGGCGGCCGCGGTGAGTATCGAGAGTCAACGCCTGCAAGCCAGACAGAAACAACTGCTGGATGCGTTCATTCAACTGCTGGCCGGCGCCATTGATGCCAAGAGTCCTTATACCGGCGGGCATTGCCAGCGCGTGCCGGAACTGACCCTGATGCTCGCCCGTGCCGCTGCAGCCAGTCAGGCCCCGGCCTTCAGCGATTACCAGCCGAGCGAAGACGAATGGGAAGCCTTGCACATCGCTGCATGGCTGCACGACTGCGGCAAGGTCACGACCCCGGAATACGTGGTCGACAAAGCCACCAAGCTGGAGACCCTGAACGATCGCCTTCACGAAATCCGCACCCGCTTCGAAGTGCTCAAGCGCGACGCCTGGATCAACTATTGGCAAGCCCTGGCGTTGGGCGGTGAAGAACAGCAACTGGCCGGTCTACGCGAGGCCACCCTGAAAGCACTGGATGATGATTTTGCGTTCGTCGCCCGCTGCAATCTGGGCAGTGAAACCATGCTCGAGGTTGACCTGCAACGTCTGCAAGGCATCGCGCAACGCACCTGGACGCGCACGCTGGATGATCGCTTGGGCCTGTCATGGGAGGAGAACCGGCGTCAGGCACGCACCCCGGCACCGACCCTGCCGGTCACCGAACCGTTGCTGGCAGACAAGCCGGAACATCTGCTGGAGCGCGCCGAAAGCGAGCTGATCCCGGAAGACAATCCGTGGGGTTTCAAACTCGACGTGCCGCCCTACAAATACAATCGCGGCGAGCTGTACAACCTCTGCATCCCCCGGGGCACGCTGACCCGCGAAGAACGCTACATCATCAACCACCACATGGTGCAGACGATCCTGATGCTCAGCCACCTGCCCTTCCCCGGACACCTGAACAGCGTCGCGGAAATCGCCGGCGGGCATCACGAAAAGATGGATGGCACCGGTTATCCCAAGCGCCTGAAGCGCGAAGACATGAGCCTGCCGGCGCGCATGATGGCGATTGCCGATATTTTCGAAGCCCTGACCGCCGCCGATCGCCCGTACAAAAAGGCCAAGTCCCTGAGCGAAGCACTGGGGATCATGGCCACCATGTGCCGCGACGCGCACATCGATGCCGAGCTGTTCGAGCTGTTCATTCGCGATGGCGTGTATCTGCAATACGCCACGCGTTTTCTCGATCCACGGCAGATCGATGCCGTGGACCCGGCGGCCGTGCTGCTCAAGGCAGGCCTGACGACGTGATCAGCAATCGGTCAGACGCAGGAAGATCGCCGCCAGTTGTTCGATACCGGCCTGATCGTCCGTACCAAAACGCGCGAGCTTCGGGCTGTCGAGGTCGAGCACACCGATCAGGCGACCGTCCTTGACCAACGGGACCACCAGTTCGCTGTTCGACGCGCTGTCGCAGGCGATATGGCCGGGGAACGCATGAACGTCTTCGACCCGCTGCGTCTGCAGGCTGGCAGCCGCCGCGCCGCAAACGCCCCGACCGAACGGAATGCGCACGCAGGCGATCTGGCCCTGGAACGGGCCGAGCACCAGCTCTTCATTGCGATTGAGGTAGAAACCGGCCCAGTTCAGGTCATCGAGCTGGTTGAACAGGAACGCCGAAAACTGCGCGGCGTTGGCGATGAAATCGCGCTCGTCCGCCAGCAGCGACTCCAGTTGCGCGGCCAACATGCCATAGCCTTCGAGGCCCTGGCCGCTCTGCTGCAAATCAATCATGCCTTGTGCTCCAACAATTTCAGTCCCACCCAATAACGGGCGAATTGGTAGGCGCAACGTCCGTTGCGGTTGCCGCGGCCGGTTGCCCAGCGCACGGCGAGGATGTCCAGTTGTTCGTCGCGTTCCCAGCTCAGGCCGGCCTTGGCGGCCAACTGGCCGATCCAGTGCTCGACGACGTTGAGGAAATGTTCCTGGGTAAACGGATAGAACGACAGCCACAGGCCGAAGCGATCCGACAGCGCGATCTTGTCTTCCACCGCTTCGCTCGGATGCAGTTCGCCATCGACGCGCTTCCAGTTTTCGTTGTCGCTTTCCTTCTCCGGCACCAGATGGCGGCGGTTGGAGGTGGCGTACAACAACACGTTGTCCGGCGCCTGTTCGAGCGAGCCGTCCAGCACACTTTTCAGCACGCGATAGTCGCCTTCGCCGGACTCGAACGACAGGTCATCGCAGAACAGCACAAAGCGCTGCGGCAGCTTGGCGATCTGCTCCACCACCCGTGGCAGGTCTGCCAGGTGATCACGCTCGATTTCGATCAGGCGCAAACCGGCCTTGGCGTGTTCAGCCAGCAGCGCGCGCACCAGCGACGATTTACCGGTACCGCGCGAACCCCACAGCAGCGCATGGTTGGCCGGCATGCCGTCGAGAAATTGCTGAGTGTTGCGGCCCAGTTGCTCCAGCTGCCGGTCGACGCCGATCAGGTCCGACAGGCGCATGTCGAGGCTGACTTCCAGCGGCAGCAGATAACCGCTGCGACCGTCACGCTGCCAGCGTGCGGCCAGGCAAGTACCCCAGTCGATGACCGGGCGTGGAGCCGGCAGCAGTGGTTCGATTCGCGCCAGAACCGACTCGGCGCGTTCAAGAAAAGCATTCAATCGGGAATCCACGTCTTCTCCTCGGGCTCGTTCACAGTGATGATGGCGGTACAGCGACGACAGACAGCGTTCGAAACCTGTCCCGGGCCTTGTTACAAGGCGCTTCGGGAACCCCGGAATCCGTGCATGATCGACTATGCTTGAGCAGCGAAGGGAAACGGAAGTGGTTCAACACCCCATGGATATCAAATTCACCCACCGGCTGTCGTACAAACAGGCCCGGCTTACCGTGCTGGTCGGGTTCATTCTGGGCACGCTGCTCAGCCTGCTGCAAATCGGTATCGATTATGCCAGTGAAGACGCGTCCATCAACCGTGAAATCCTGTCGTTGCTGGAAATCAGCCATAACCCGGCGTCGCGCATCGCCTACAACATCGACGCCGAACTGGCGCAAGAACTGACCCTGGGCCTGCTGCGCTCGCCAGCGATCATCTCGGCGCAACTGACCGACAACAATCAGACGGTGCTGGCCAACGTCAAACGGCCGGAGCTGCAAAGCGGCTACCGGATGATCAGCGACTTCCTGTTCGGCGCCAAACGTCAGTTTGAAGACCGCCTCTATCTCGATCACTTGCCCAACGAATCCCTAGGCACCCTGAAACTGGAAGTCGACACCTACGCGTTCGGCAGCCGCTTCCTGCGCCGGGCCGAGGTCACGCTGCTGAACGGTTTCGCCCGCAGCCTGATCCTCACCGGAATTCTGCTCGCGCTGTTCTATGTGATGCTGACCAAACCGCTGGTACGGGTAATCCGCGAACTCAGCGGTCGCGACCCGCGCAGTGCCGAGCCGACCACCCTGGAATGTCCAGCCGGGCATGCCAATGACGAGATCGGCGTGCTGGTCAAGGTCGCCAACCAGCAGTTCGAGAACATCGCCACGGAAATCCAGCAGCGACGCAATGCGGAAAACCGCCTCACTGAATACCTCGCACAACTCGAAGACATCGTGTCTGCGCGTACCGCAGAGCTCAAGGCGATCAATGCACGACTCAGCCAGTCCAACCAGGAGCTGGAAGTGGCTCGCAGTACGGCGCTGGACATGGCCGAGGCACGCTCGGCATTTCTCGCCAACATGAGCCACGAGATCCGCACTCCGCTCAACGGCCTGCTGGGGATGATCGCCCTCTCGCTCGACGGCCCGCTGAATGCCGAACAGCAGCAGCAACTGTCCATCGCCCACGACTCGGGCAAAGTGCTGGTGGAGCTGCTCAACGACATTCTCGACCTGTCCAAATTCGATGCAGGGCAACTTGAGCTGGAACACATTCCCTTCGATCTCGGCTCACTGATCGAAGACACCGCCAACCTGCTGTCACAGAACGCGGCACCGAGCGTCGAGCTGACCTGCCTGATCGATCCTTACTTCCCGGCGCTGGTGCTCGGCGATCCTACCCGGGTCAGGCAGATCGTCAGCAACCTGCTGTCCAATGCGCTGAAATTCACCCGCTTCGGTCGGGTCGATGTGCGTCTGTCTACCTGGAAGGACGGCGTTCGAATCGAAGTCTGCGACACCGGCATCGGTATCGCCCAGGAAGCCCAGGTGAAGATTTTCCAGCCGTTCACCCAGGCGGGGGCCGGCATCACTCGTCAGTACGGCGGCACCGGGCTCGGTCTGGCGCTGACCTACAACCTGTGCGAAGCCATGCAGGGACGTCTGACGATCAGTTCCGAAGTGGGTTTCGGCAGCCAGTTCTGCGCCGAACTGCCACTGCCCTGCCACACCCGCGCGGTGATTCCGCCACCGTTGCACGGCAAGGTGCTGGCGATCACCAACGCGGTCAGCGGGCTGGCGGAACTGCTGGAAAGCCTGCTGCCGGTCTGGGGGATGACCTACGAGCAGCGAACCCTCGACGATCCGCTGCTCGGTCTGTCCCCCGACGTCATCATCACCGATTGCCCCGAATGCCTGTTCGGCCTGCGCCCGGTGATGACGGCGCCGATTCTGCTGGTGACCGCCTACGGCAGCTTCTTGCCGGGTGAAGAAGCCGCGGCCCTTGCCCCGTTGCAGCAGCAGGCCCGACCGCTGGCTCGCAACGCGCTGTATCAGAATCTGCGTCGGACGCTGTTGCCGGACCTCACCATCATCGACCGTGCACGCCTTGAGAGCGTGCCGTCGCAGCGGCGCGGTCGGGTGCTGCTGGTGGAAGACAACCCGGTCAACCAGTTGGTGGCCAAGGGCATGCTGGGCAAACTGGGGTGCGATGTCGTGGTTGCCGCCCATGGAGTGGAGGCACTGGATCAGCTGGAACACGACGAGTTCGATCTGGTGCTGATGGACTGCAACATGCCAGTGATGGACGGCTACGAAGCCAGCCGCCAGATCCGCCAGAGCGGTCGCTGGCCGCACTTGCCGATTGTCGCCCTGACCGCCAACGCGATGTCCGAGGAACGGGAGCGCTGCCGGGCGGCGGGCATGAGCGACTACCTGGCCAAGCCGTTTCGCCGTGAAGAGCTGGCGGCGCTGCTGGATCAGTGGATACCAACTACGACAACGCTTTGATCTGGCCCAGCAGGTGATCGAGTCCCTCACGCAACTCGTTGAGCCGGTCCAGATCCACCCCGCTCTCGCACAACAGCTGCGCCTTCAATGGCCCGACCTGTTCACGCAGCGCCTGCCCTTGTGGAGTAAGGCTCAGATGAACCTCGCGCTCGTCACGGGCCGAGCGTTGACGCTGAACCAGTTCAAGTTGCTCCAGACGCTTGAGCAGCGGCGTCAGCGTTCCTGAGTCCAGTGCCAACCGCTCACCCAGCGCCTTGACGGTCGGTTGCTCCGGCGCGGTTTGCTGCCATTCCCACAACACCAGCATCGCCAGGTATTGCGGGTAGGTCAGGCCAAGCCGATCAAGCATCGGCTTGTAGCCACGGATCACCGCCCGCGATGCGGCATACAACTTGAAGCACAGTTGGCTGTCGAGCCTCAGCGAATCGGCGGACAGGTTGTTCATTTGAGCAGGGCTTCGATCTCGCGGCTCAGATCCTGCGGTTTGGTGGCCGGGGCGAAGCGCTTGACCAACTGGCCGTCCTTGCCGATCAGGAATTTGGTGAAGTTCCACTTGATGCCCTGGGAGCCCAGCACGCCCGGCGCGCGTTTCTTCAATTGCACAAACAGCGGGTGCGCACCGGTCCCATTGACTTCGATCTTCTTGAACAGCGGGAAGCTGACGCCGTAGTTCAGTTCGCAGAACTCACTGATGGCGCCCTCGTTGCCCGGCTCCTGCTTGCCGAACTGGTTGCACGGGAAGCCCAGCACCACCAGGCCCTGATCCTTGTAGGTCTGCCACAGCTCCTCAAGGCCTTTGTACTGCGGCGTGAAACCGCATTTGCTGGCGGTATTGACCACCAGCACCGCCTTGCCGGCGAAATCGGCGAGGGTCTTTTGCTCGCCCTTGATGGTGGTGCACGGAATATTCAGCAGGTTATCGCTCATGGTGCGCACTCTTGAGAAATGTAGACGGCAAAAATAGCGAGCAATTGAATTGCGTGCAATTTAATTATCCGAAAGGCGACCCGAGGATCGCCCGTATCGGTTACTCGCGCGGCACCAGGTCCAGGCACACCGAGTTGATGCAGTAACGCAGGCCGGTCGGCGGCGGACCGTCCGGGAACACGTGGCCAAGGTGTGCATCGCACTTGGCGCATTTCACTTCGGTGCGGATCATGCCGTGGCTGGTGTCACGGATTTCGGTCATCGCGTTGTCGCCGATCGGCGCGTAGAAGCTTGGCCAGCCGCAACCGGAGTCGAATTTGGTCCTGGAGTCGAACAGCGGCTCATTGCAGCAGATGCAGTGGTAGACGCCATCGGTCTTGGTGGCGTTGTACTTGCCGGAGAACGGCCGCTCGGTGGCGCTCAGGCGGCACACATTGAACTGCTCGGGGTCGAGCATCGCCCGCCATTCTTCCAGGGTCTTTTCAATCTTTTCCATCATCACACCTCAGCGGCTGAAAAAGCCCGATCTGTACCTTTTCCACGGATCGGGCGGCACGTATGATTGCGCCTCGTCACACGCCAGTCTGGCAGCGGGTTCCTGCGCATTCAAACGGATTGTTGGAAACCGCCGCTCGAGACACTTGCCTGTGTGAAGACGCAGGATTCCCAGCACGGTTGTCCACCCGCCGCCTGGATCGTTCATTTTCGGGATCACATCGCCATGCAGTTCAGCAAATCGAACAAGCTCGCCAACGTCTGCTACGACATTCGCGGCCCGGTGCTCAAGCACGCCAAACGCCTGGAAGAGGAAGGCCATCGCATCCTCAAGCTGAACATCGGCAACCCGGCACCCTTTGGTTTCGAGGCGCCGGACGAAATTCTCCAGGATGTGATCCGCAACCTGCCGACCGCCCAGGGCTACAGCGATTCCAAAGGCCTGTTCAGCGCGCGCAAGGCGGTGATGCAGTACTACCAGCAGAAGCAGGTCGAAGGTGTCGGCATCGAAGACATCTACCTGGGCAACGGCGTGTCCGAGCTGATCGTAATGTCGTTGCAAGCGCTGCTCAACAACGGTGACGAAGTGCTGGTGCCGGCGCCGGACTACCCGCTGTGGACCGCTGCCGTGAGCCTGGCCGGTGGTAACGCGGTGCATTACCTGTGCGACGAAGGCGCCGACTGGTTCCCGGACCTGGCCGACATCAAGGCGAAAATCACCCCGAACACCAAGGCGATGGTGATCATCAACCCGAACAACCCGACTGGCGCGGTGTATTCGAAGGAAGTGCTGCTGGGCATGCTCGAGCTGGCCCGTCAGCACAACCTGGTGGTGTTCTCCGACGAGATCTACGACAAGATCCTCTACGACGACGCCGTGCACATCTGCACCGCATCCCTGGCCCCGGATCTGCTGTGCCTGACCTTCAACGGTCTGTCCAAATCATATCGCGTGGCCGGTTTCCGCTCCGGCTGGATCGCCATCTCCGGGCCGAAACACAACGCTCACAGCTACATCGAAGGCATCGACATGCTGGCCAATATGCGCCTGTGCGCCAACGTGCCAAGCCAGCATGCGATCCAGACCGCCTTGGGCGGCTATCAGAGCATCAACGATCTGGTACTGCCGCAAGGCCGTTTGCTGGAGCAACGTAACCGCACCTGGGAGTTGCTCAACGACATCCCCGGCGTGAGCTGCGTGAAGCCGATGGGCGCGCTGTACGCATTCCCGAAGATTGACCCGAAAGTCTGCCCGATCCATAACGACGAAAAATTCGTGCTCGATCTGCTGCTCTCCGAGAAGCTGCTGGTGGTGCAAGGTACGGCGTTCAATTGGCCGTGGCCTGACCACTTCCGTGTGGTGACCCTGCCGCGGGTCGATGACCTGGACATGGCCATCGGTCGCATCGGCAACTTCCTCAAGTCCTACCGCCAGTAACCGGCGCTCGGTGCGCAACGGCCCGAACGTTGCGCACTGTCTGATTCAGCAACACTTCTGCTGCGCCCCTCCTCCAGCACCTTCTACACTTGCGATTCATACCAATCATGCGTGCCTGACGCAATCAGGGCGGGTGGTGCGTGCCTGTCATCCATAGCGATTTCACCGGTGGGAAATGTCCCATGGCAGGACGAATCCGGTGTAGGACACAGTTTGAAATAGTCACTCGGTTGAATCGCCAGGTGCCGCACCTTATATACCCCGCAGTACGCTACATCTTTAGCTTGAGGAGATTTCTACAACCATGATGCGCATTCTGCTGTTTTTGGCCACTAACCTGGCGGTCGTGCTGATAGCCAGCATCACCTTGAGCCTTTTCGGGTTCAACGGGTTCATGGCGGCCAACGGGGTTGATCTCAACCTCAATCAGCTGCTGGTTTTCTGTGCAGTCTTTGGTTTCGCCGGTTCCCTGTTCTCGCTGTTCATCTCCAAGTGGATGGCGAAGATGAGCACCAGCACCCAGATCATCACCCAGCCACGTACTCGCCACGAACAATGGCTGCTGCAAACCGTCGAGCAACTGTCCCGGGAAGCCGGGATCAAGATGCCCGAAGTCGGGATTTTCCCGGCCTATGAAGCCAACGCCTTCGCCACCGGCTGGAACAAGAACGACGCACTGGTCGCGGTCAGCCAGGGCTTGCTCGAGCGTTTCAAGGAAGATGAAGTGCGGGCCGTGCTGGCCCACGAGATCGGCCACGTGGCCAACGGCGACATGGTCACCCTGGCGCTGATCCAGGGCGTGGTAAACACCTTCGTGATGTTCTTCGCGCGGATCATCGGCAACTTCGTCGACAAGGTGATTTTCAAGAACGAAGAAGGCCAGGGCATGGCCTACTACATCGCGACCATCTTCGCCGAGCTGGTGCTGGGCATTCTGGCCAGCGCAATCGTGATGTGGTTCTCGCGCAAACGCGAGTTCCGTGCCGACGATGCCGGCGCCCGCTTGGCCGGTACGGGGGCGATGATCAACGCCTTGCAACGCTTGCGCGCCGAACAGGGCCTGCCGGTGCACATGCCTGATACCCTGAACGCCTTCGGCATCAACGGCGGCATCAAACAAGGGTTCGCCCGCATGTTCATGAGCCACCCGCCGCTGGAAGAGCGTATCGACGCCCTGCGTCGTCGCGGCTGATCAAACTGGCGCACCAACCAAAAGGCCCGCAGTGATGCGGGCCTTTTTTTGCCTGTCGATTACTCCCCGCAAATCCGGTAAACCCGCTCTTCCAGCCGAGTTACGCCGGCTTGTACGAACTTCCAGCTGTCACCGAGCACATCCTGCTCCTCCAGCATCTCGACACGCCAGGTACTGCCCAGCAAACGCTGCACTTCGGCATCGTCTACGGAAAATGGCGGCCCTGGCATCTGCGACTGGTCGTAATCCAGCGTCACCAACAGCCCTCGGCATGTCGGCAAAAGACCCTGCAAGTGCGCCGCATAACGCTCGCGCATCGCTTGCGGCAAGGCAATCACTGCCGCACGGTCATACAGCGCGGTGCAACCCGCCACGTCAGCCGCAGTCAGCGAAAAAAAATCCCCGCACCACAACTCGATCGCCCCGGCCCGATAAACCTTGAAGCTGCCCTCTTCACTGATCTGCGGCTGCAATTGCTGCTCACGGAAGAAGTCTTCCACGGCCTTCTCCGACAGCTCGACGCCGAGCACCCGATGCCCACGCCCGGCAAGCCACAGCAGATCCAGACTTTTACCGCACAACGGCACCAACACACGCGCCTGCGCCGGGATGGCCAGATCGGGCCAGTGCCGCTGCAAATACGGGTTTACCTCCGGCTGGTGAAAGCCGATCTGGTTCGATTCCCACTTCTTGTGCCAAAACTCCGGCTGCATGCATCCTCCTAAGAATTCGATCAAAAGGCGTTAAAACTTATATTGGAATTAGATCAATGAACTGACTGAAGATGAACCATCTTAACGCTCAGGAACCCTTCCATGTTTCCCAGCCTGTTTATCTCCCACGGCTCGCCCATGCTGGCACTGGAGCCCGGCGCCAGCGGCCCGGCCCTGGCCCGGTTGGCGGCCGAACTGCCACGCCCGAAAGCCATCGTCATCGTTTCCGCCCACTGGGAAAGCCATGAGCTGCTGGTCAGCAGCCATCCGCAACCGGAAACCTGGCACGACTTCGGCGGTTTCCCCCGCGCGCTGTTTGAAGTGCAGTATCCGGCTCCGGGCGATCCGCAGTTGGCCCGTGAGGTTGCCGATCTGCTGACCGCCAACGACCTGCCGGCACGCCTCGATCCACAACGACCGTTCGATCACGGTGTGTGGGTGCCGCTGTCGCTGATGTACCCGCAGGCTGACATCCCGGTGGTACAGGTTTCCCTACCGAGTCGTGGCGGTCCGGCGCTACAGAACCGCGTCGGCCAGGCGCTGGCCAGGCTGCGCGAACAGGGCATTCTGTTGATCGGCTCCGGCAGCATCACCCACAACCTGCGAGAACTGGACTGGCACGCCGGCCCGGAAAGCGTCGAGCCGTGGGCCCGGGATTTCCGCGACTGGATAGTCGACAAACTGGCCGCCAACGACGAAGCCGCCCTGCACGATTACCGTCAGCAGGCACCGAACGCAGTACGCAACCATCCAAGCGACGAGCACCTGTTGCCGCTGTACTTCGCCCGCGGCGCTGGCGGTGATTTCAGCATTGCCCATCAAGGTTTCACCATGGGCGCACTGGGCATGGACATCTACCGCTTCGGCTGATGCCCAAATCGCAGGCAAAAAAAATCCCCGAACCAGTCGGGGATTTTTTATGTTCGATCAATCAGCCCAAGGGCGGATCAATCTTCGCGGTAGCGACGCAGCTTCAACTGCTTACCGGCAACGCGAGTGTCCTTCAGCTTGGTCAGGAGTTTGTCCAGACCATCTTCCGGCAGCTCGACGAGGCTGAAGCTGTCACGCACCTGAATGCGACCGATGGCTTCACGTGCCAGACCACCTTCGTTGAGGATGGCGCCCAGCAGGTTTTTCGCCGCGATACCGTCACGCGCGCCCAGCGCGGTACGGCAACGGGCACGGCCTTCGCCCAACGGCATTGGCGCACGACGCTCACGATCACCACGGTCCGGACGATCACCGGAACGCTCAGGACGGTCGCCACGCGGCGCGCTGTTCGGCACCAGTGGACGTTCCTTCTCGATCGCTGCCAGGTTCAACGCCTGACCATTGGTGGCCTTGCGCAGCAGTGCGGCAGCCAGTGCACGCGGGGTGCAACCGATGTCGGCGGTCAGGCGATCCAGCAGATCACCGTGGGTCGATTCGGCGTCAGCCACCAGCGGCGACAGGCTGTTGGTCAGTTTCTTGATGCGGGCATCGAGAACGGCCTGGGCGTCCGGCAGACGCACTTCGGCAACTTTCTGACCGGTCACACGCTCGATTACCTGCAGCATGCGGCGCTCACGCGGAGTCACCAGCAGCAGCGCGCGGCCTTCGCGACCGGCACGGCCGGTACGGCCGATACGGTGCACGTAGGATTCCGGATCGTACGGCATGTCCACGTTGAACACGTGGGTGATGCGCGGAACGTCCAGACCACGGGCGGCAACGTCGGTCGCTACAACGATGTCCAGACGGCCATCTTTCAGCGAGTCGATGACGCGCTCACGCTGGTTCTGAGCGATGTCGCCGTTCAACGCGGCGGCTTTGTAGCCTTTGGCGTCGAGGGCGCTGGCCAGATCCAGGGTCGCTTGCTTGGTGCGCACGAACATGATCAGAGCGTCGAAGTCTTCCACTTCCAGCAAGCTGAGAACGGCAGAGGTCTTCTGGTCAGCGTGAACCAACAGGTGAGCCTGTTCGATCGCGGTAACGGTCTGGGTCTTGCTCTGGATCTTCACGTGCTTTGGATCGCGCAGGTGACGCTCGGCGATGGCACGGATCGATTGCGGCAGGGTCGCCGAGAACAATACGGTCTGACGGGTTTCCGGCATGGCCTTGAAGATGACTTCGAGGTCGTCCATGAAACCCAGTTTGAGCATTTCGTCTGCTTCGTCGAGAACCAGGTGGTTCACGGTCTGCAGTACTTTTTCGTCGCGACGCAGGTGGTCGCACAGACGGCCCGGAGTGGCGACAACGATCTGTGCGCCATTACGGATTGCTTTCAATTGTGGGCCCATCGGCGCGCCGCCGTAGACAGCCACAACAGTCACGCCCGGCATTTGCTTGGCGTAGGTTTCGAAAGCGGTTGCAACTTGTAGCGCCAACTCACGAGTTGGGGCCAGGATCAGAGCTTGCGGCTCGCGCTTGGACGGATCAATGCGGTGCAGAATAGGCAGGGCAAAGGCAGCGGTTTTACCGGTACCGGTTTGCGCCTGACCAATCATATCGTGACCGGCGAGGATGATCGGGATCGACTGCTGCTGAATGGCCGAAGGCTCTTCATAGCCGGTAGCGACTACTGCAGCGACAATATTGGGATGAAGTTCAAGAGCGGCGAAGCCGCCGATTTCCTGGGTCATGGGTCTGCCTCTAAGTGCATCCGCAAAGACCCATGCTCCAAAGCTGCACATGCCGTGTTGAGACTCAAGAGTCGCCCTGGCAGCTTTGTCGGCGGGGATTTGCGAAAACGAATGAATGAAAAAGAATCGTCAAGGAAGAGCCCGCAGTGCGGACGTGCAGCCGAAGCTGACTTCGGGGAATTGCGCTACCTAAACGCGGCCCGGTTAAAGGCCGGCGCGCACTATACCGGAATTTGCCCAAAAAGGGAGCTTTTTTTATCGGCGAAATGCAGTTGTCACCGCTGTGTAACGGGGTTTTGCGGATAATCGGGCAAAGGTCTATTTTTCAAACACCCCGGCCCTGCGGGCGATGGCGCTTAAACGATTCACCGACGTGCGGCATCTGGTCGCTGCACCCTTTCTTCCCCTGCGAGGAAACACCCATGAATCAGCCCTGCCCCGGCCGCGTGAGCCGTGCGCGTCACGGCCACGTGCATTTGATCGGCCTGGACCGCGTCGCCAAGCGCAATGCCTTCGACCTCGACCTGCTCAACGACCTGGCCCTGGCCTACGGTGAATTCGAGGCCGACAGCGACGCACGGGTGGCGGTGGTGTTCGGGCATGGCGAGCATTTCACCGCCGGTCTCGATCTGGTGAATGCCAGTTCCGCCCTCGCCCAGGGCTGGCAGGTGCCTCCCGGCGGTTGCGACCCATGGGGCGTGTTCGTCGGGCCGCGGGTCAGCAAACCGGTGATTGTTGCCGCGCAGGGTTATTGCCTGACCATCGGCATCGAGCTGATGCTCGCCGCCGACATCAACCTGTGCGCGAGCAACACCCGCTTCGCGCAGATGGAAGTGCAGCGCGGGATCTTTCCGTTCGGCGGTGCGACGCTACGCTTTCATCAGATTGCCGGTTGGGGCAACGCAATGCGCTGGCTGCTGACCGGCGACGAGTTCGATGCCCACGATGCGCTACGCCTGGGGCTGGTGCAGGAAATCATGGCCACTGAAGATTTGCTTCCACGCGCCATCGAACTGGCCGAGCGCATTGCCCGGCAGGCGCCGCTGGGCGTGCAGGCGACGCTGATGTCGGCGCGTCAGGCACGCTATGAAGGCGAAACTGCGGCGGCTAATAGCTTGCCGCCGCTGGTGAAGAAGTTGCTGGCCACCGAAGATGCCAAGGAAGGTGTGCGCTCGCTGGTGGAGCGCAGACCAGGGGTTTTCAAAGGCCTTTGAAGATCAGGTCGCCGGACGGATGCAGTTGATCAACGACTGCAACGAGTAGCCCAGCTTCGGCGCCAGCGCTTCAGCCCGTGCAGTCAGCGCCTGCAGGTCCAGCACCTGATCGAGATCCGCCGGCACGATCAGAATCACGTTGCCCTCCTTCACCGGCAATTCCCAGTAATGCCGGTGATAGAGCCCACGCAGCAGCGCTGCGCCCAACGGTTTGCCGTCGTCGGTGGCCCATTGGTTGATCACCAGCCAGCCACCGGGATTCAGACGTTTCTGACAGTCACCGAGGAAATTCCACGCAAGGTGCCCGGCGCCAGGACCGACATCGGTGTACAGGTCGACGAAGATCAGATCCGCAGGTTCAGCGGTCGGCAGCAGTTCGAGAGCATCACCGACGCGGATGTACAGCCGTGGATCGTCATCCAGCCCGAGGTATTCGATGGCCAGACGCGGCACGTCCGGGCGCAACTCGATGGCTTCGACATCTTCCAGCGGCAGGAACTTGAGGCAGGCCTGGGTCAGCGTGCCCGCGCCCAGGCCGAGGAACAGCGCGCTCTCTGGCTGCTCATGGCACAACGCGCCGATCAGCATCGCCCGGGTGTAGTCGTACTCCAGCCAGCTCGGGTCGGCGGTAAACACGCAGCTTTGCTCGATCGCATCGCCGAACTCCAGAAAGCGGTAGTCGGCCACTTCCAGCACGCGAATCACGCCGAACTCATCCTGTACCTCGGCGAGCAACAGCTCGACGCGCTCCTCAGTCATTTCGTCTCCTGGTGGTCACCGGGCGCGGTGACGCGATGGCACCGCTGTGGTGCCGTGGCAAAGCGGCGATTGTCGGCGAAGCGGCGGGAGCAGGTCACGCACTAATTGCTGCTAACATGGCCGTCCGTGCGTAGAACCTTAGAGACCGTGATGAGCCAACCCTGGAGCCCTGACAGCTGGCGCGCCCTGCCGATCCAGCAACAACCCCAATACCCCGACGCTGCGCATCTGCGCCAGGTCGAGCAGACGTTGGCCAGCTACCCGCCGCTGGTGTTTGCCGGCGAAGCGCGTGAGCTGCGCCGCCAGTTTGCCGAAGTCACCCAGGGCCGGGCGTTCCTGCTGCAGGGCGGCGATTGCGCGGAAAGCTTCGCCGAGTTCTCCGCCGCGAAGATTCGCGACACCTTTAAAGTGTTGCTGCAGATGGCGATCGTCATGACCTTCGCCGCCGGTTGCCCGGTGGTCAAAGTCGGGCGCATGGCCGGCCAGTTCGCCAAGCCGCGCTCGGCCAACGACGAGACCATCGACGGCGTGACTCTGCCGGCCTACCGGGGCGACATCGTCAACGGCATCGGTTTCGACGCCGCCAGCCGCGTACCGGATCCGGAGCGTCTGCTGCAGTCCTACCACCAGTCCACCGCCACCCTCAACCTGCTGCGCGCCTTCGCCCAGGGCGGTTTTGCCGACCTCCATCAGGTGCACAAGTGGAACCTGGACTTCATCGCCAACTCGGCGCTGGCCGAAAAGTACAGCCATCTGGCCGACCGCATCGATGAAACCCTGGCCTTCATGCGCGCCTGCGGCATGGACAGCTCGCCGCAACTGCGCGAAACCAGTTTCTTCACCGCCCACGAAGCGCTGCTGCTGAACTACGAAGAAGCCTTCGTGCGCCGCGACAGCCTGACCAATGATTACTACGATTGCTCGGCGCACATGCTGTGGATCGGTGACCGCACCCGTCAGCTTGACGGTGCCCACGTCGAATTCCTGCGCGGGGTGAACAACCCGATCGGGGTGAAAGTCGGCCCGAGCATGAACCCCGACGACCTGATCCGTCTGATCGACGTGCTCAATCCGGACAACGATCCGGGCCGTCTGAACCTGATCGCGCGGATGGGCGCGAACAAGGTCGGCGATCACCTGCCGGCGCTGATCCGTGCGGTGCAGCGTGAAGGCAAGCAGGTGCTGTGGAGCTCCGACCCGATGCACGGCAACACCATCAAGGCCAGCAGCGGTTACAAGACTCGCGACTTCGCGCAGATTCTTGGTGAGGTGAAGCAGTTCTTCCAGGTTCATGAAGCGGAAGGCAGCTACGCCGGCGGCATCCACATCGAGATGACCGGGCAGAACGTCACCGAGTGCATCGGTGGCGCGCGGCCGATCACTGAAGATGGATTGTCGGATCGCTATCACACTCACTGCGACCCACGGATGAATGCCGATCAGTCGCTGGAATTGGCGTTCTTGATTGCTGAAACCCTGAAGCAGGTTCGTCGCTAAGGTTCGATATTTTTAGCGTCTGAGTTGGCCTCTTCGCGGGCAAGCCCGGCTCCCACAGGATCGATGTCGTACATTTGGTTTGTGAACGACTCGGTCACTGTGGGAGCTGGCTTGCCAGCGATGAGGCCGGTTCAGTCGCAGCCGATCTGAACCATAGCCATCCGGAGCCGACCGGCACTTTCCCGCTGACAATTGAGCTGCACCCGCGCGAGCCCCAACCAGTCCGCCATGCGCCGCAGGTTCAGCGCCAGGGCCAGCATTCCCGCCTCGTCCAGCCCCGTTTCTTCCTCGTGCACCGCATGCACCGCCAACCGCCCCGCCACCCGTTCGGCGCGCAGATCAACCCGCGCGGCAATCCGTTCGTTGTGCAGGAACGGCAGCACGTAATAACCGTAGACCCGCTTGTCCTGCGGTGTGTATATCTCCAGACGATAGCGAAAATCGAACAGCCGCTCGGTCCGGCTGCGCTCCCAGATCAGTGAATCGAAAGGTGACAGCAGCGCGCTGGCTTCGACTTTTCGAGGGATTTTCGGCTCGGGCAGGCAATAAGCGATCTGCCGCCACCCGGCGACTTCGCAAGTCAGCAGCTGCCCGTCCTCGACCAGTTCAGCCAGACGCGGGCGGGCATCGGAAGGCTTCAGACGGAAGTAATCACGCAGGTCTCTTTCCGTGCCGACACCAAGCGCTTGCGCTGCATGCAGCAGCAAACCGCGCTGCGCCTCAGCCTCATCGGGCAATGGCTGGTGCAGCACGGAAGCCGGAATGACGCGCTCCGGCAAGTCATATAACCGCTCGAAGCCACGGCGTCCGGCGACGGTGACTTCGCCAGCAGCAAACAGCCATTCCAACGCGTGCTTTTCCGCGCTCCAGTCCCACCACGGTCCGGCCTTTTCTTCGCGGGTCGAAAGGCTGCCGGCGCCCAATGCGCCCTGCTCTTGGACCGACGCCAGCACGCGGCGGATGGTGTCCTGTTGCTCGTGACCGAAGCGCGCCAATTGCTGATAGATGTCTTCACCGCGCCTGGCCCGCTGCATGCGCCAGCCCATCAACGGGTACATCGACAACGGCAGCAGCGACGCTTCATGGCCCCAGTATTCGAACAGCGAACGACGTCGCCCCGAACTCCAGGCAGCCTGGTCGAGCAAATCGGAAGAATAGGAACCGAGACGGGAGAACAGCGGCAGGTAATGCGAGCGCACAACGGCGTTGACGGAGTCGATCTGCAACAGGCCGAGGCGTTCGATTAGCCGGTTGAGGTGCATGGCCTTGACAGTCGGCGGCTGGCGCCCGTGAAACCCTTGGGCAGCCAGTGCCAGACGTCGAGCCTGTTTAAGGGAAAAGGACAGTGTCGCGGGCATGTGTACCTCCATGTCTGCTCGCAACCTACCTCACTGCAAGAGGGTTTGTGTAGCGATGGCCTCATCATTTATGCATCGGATCGTCCCAGAACGGCCGCACCGACTCGTGTTCGACATCGGCACGGCTGACCCCGATGTCCTTGAGCGCTTCGTCGCTCAGGCTGGCGAGCAGCTCGCGCTCACGGTGCAATTCGTACCACCGGCTAAACTTGTGCAACAGATCGGAAACGATATGGCCGGAAAATTTTTCTTCGCCTGCGTACTCTCTTTGACCTTTCATCGTGTTGCCTCCTTTTTGGGATGGCTCAAGTCTCCCGCCAGAGCTACGATCAATCCAACGAATGTTTCTGATGGCATGCATCACGGAGATTCATCAATTGTCGGCATATCCCAGTATCGATACCGATGTCCTGCGCACCTTTGTCGCGATTGCCGATCAGGGCGGTTTTACCCGTGCCGGCGAAATGGTCAACCGCACCCAATCGGCGGTGAGCATGCAAATGAAGCGTCTGGAAGAGGACGTGTTGCAGCGCCAGTTGTTCGAGCGCGACGGGCGTCAGGTGCGCCTGACCGCTGAAGGCCAAGTGTTGCTCGGCTATGCGCGGCGCATCCTTAAACTGCACAGTGAAGTGTTCAACACCCTGCGCGAACCACACATGGTTGGCACGGTCAGGATCGGCACGCCGGACGATTACGTGATGCGTTTTCTGCCGGGGATTCTGTCGCGTTTTGCGCAGTTCTATCCGCTGATCCAGATCGAAGTGCACTGCGAGTCCACCAAACAGCTGCTGCAGCGCACGGATCTGGATCTGTCGATCGTCACCCGCGAGCCGGGCAATGAAATCGGCCAACTGCTGCGCAAGGAGCGTTTCGTGTGGGCCGAGGCGCAGAATTTCAGCGCCCACGAGCAGACGCCGTTGCCGCTGGCGATGTTCAACAGTGATTGCTTCTGTCGCCTGTGGGCCTGCAATGCGCTGGACGCGATGGGCCGCGAATACCGGATCGCCTACAACAGCACCAGTCTGTCGGCGTTGATGGCGGTGGTGAGCGCGGGTCTGGCGATCACCGCGCAACTGGAAAGCCTGATCACTCCCGACATGCGGATTCTCGGGGCCGCCGAGGATCTGCCGCTGCTGCCCGAAGCCAGCATCATGCTGATACGCAACCTCAACAACCCCTCGCCGATCACCGAATGCCTGGCCGAGCACATCGTCGAAGGCTTCAAACTTTAAAGGCGAGCATCACCGCGCACAGCACCAGGAACCCGCAGAACAGCCCGCGCAGGAGTTTTTCCGGCATCGCGTGGGCGACTTTCACACCCCAACTGATGCTGGCCAGCCCGCCAATGGCCAGCGGCAGGCCGATCATCCAGTCCACTTCGTGGTGCACCGCGTACGTTACCAGCGTGACGCCGGTGCTCGGCAATGCCAGCGCCAGCGAAAGACCCTGAGCGACCACTTGAGTAGTGCCGAACAGACTGGTCAGTACCGGCGTCGCCACCACCGCCCCGCCGACACCAAACAAGCCACCCATGGCGCCTGACGCCGCGCCGAGCACGCCCAGCCACGGCCATGAATAACGCATCTCGGAGGTGGCCGCCGGGCGCGCACCAAACATGCGCACCAGGTTGTAGGCCGACAAAGCCACGAGGAACGCGACAAAACCGATGCGCATGGTTTGCGCGTCGATGCCCACGGCCCAGATCGAGCCGATCCACGCAAAGCAGAATCCCATCACTGCCAGCGGCAACGCATGGCGGAGTTCGATGCGGTTGCGCTGGTGATAACGCCACAGCGCCAACATTACGTTCGGCACCACCATCACCAGCGCCGTGCCTTGGGCGATCTGCTGATCGAGCCCGAACCAGACACCGAGCAAGGGAATGGCGATCAGCCCGCCGCCAATGCCGAAGATCCCACCCAGGGTGCCAAGGGCGGCGCCGAACAACAGGTACATCGAAAACTCGATCACAGCAGAATTCCTCAAACGTCAGGCGATTCATCCTACGCAGTCGGCGCTGGCACGGAAACGCACAGCAACGCACAATGGCTGTGCCAAATCCGCATAGGCACTGGACTGATTCATGAATCCCAATCAATTGACCGACCAACTCGGGCTGTTTCTC
The DNA here is from genome assembly GCF_052046055.1 of Pseudomonas sp. 22082. NCBI lineage: Bacteria > Pseudomonadati > Pseudomonadota > Gammaproteobacteria > Pseudomonadales > Pseudomonadaceae > Pseudomonas > Pseudomonas sp. 22082. The sequence goes on along the minus strand of NZ_JBQEQB010000005.1, from coordinate 198,782 downwards.
GATGTGCTGGAGAGTGGCAGTTTTTCCGCCGCCTCGCGCCGACATCCGCTAACGCCCTCCGCCGTTGCCCGGCGTATCGATAGTCTGGAAAGCGCGGTCGGCAGCCAGCTGTTCATCCGCAGCACCCACGCGGTGCGTGCCACACCGGCGGGTCTGGCATTTGCCGAACGGGCGCGGCGGATTGTGGCGGAGTTGCAATTGGCCCGGGCTGAAGCGGTATCCCTGAGCAGTGCGCCGGAGGGTCTGATTCGGGTGGATGCGCCGGCGGCGTTCGGACGGCGGCATCTGGCGCCGGTGATTGCCGATTTTCTGGTGCTGTACCCGGGGCTGGACGTACAACTGCATTTGATCGACAGCTTCGTCGACATGGACGGTTCAAACCTGGGCAAAGTCGATCTGGTGTTGCGCGCCGGGCAAATGGCTGACACCCGGCTGGTGGCCACCCCTCTGGCGAGCATGGTCCGCATCGCCTGCGCCAGCCCCGACTATCTCAAGCGCCGCGGCGTACCGAGCGAACCCGCGCAATTGAGCGAGCATGACGGCCTCGATTGGGACGGCCTCGCCCCGCCCTTCGCCTGGCGCTTCGAACAGGATGGACAAATGCAATTGCACCGCCCGGCGCGGGTGCGCATGAGCGCCAACAACGCCGAGGCGCTGGTGTGCGGCGCGCTGGCGGGACTCGGGATCGCGCATCTGCCAACCTGGTTGGCCAGCGAATACCTGTTGCGTGGCGAGTTGCTGCCGCTGTTTTGCGAACACGGTCTGCCAAAGCCGGAAAGCACCGGCATCTATGCACTGCGGCTGGAGCAACAGGCCAGCTCCCGCAGCCGTCTGCTGTTGGAATACCTGAAGACCCGGTTCAGCCCCGTGCCGCCTTGGGATCTGGCATTGCAACGGGAGCTGGGCCGGCACTGACCGATTCGCCACCGGGCACAATTGTCTGGCGCATTAAAGATTCGAGCGCTAGATTCATCTGCATCACCGTTCAAGGCACTGACATGACCACCGACCGCAACACCTCCGATCACTGCGAAGACCTGCTGCTCGACAATCAGGCCTGCTTCGCCCTGCATTCCACTTCGCTGATGATGACCAAGGTCTACAAGCCACTGCTGCAAGCGCTTCGCCTGACGTATCCGCAATACCTGGCGATGATGGTGCTGTGGGAGAAGGATGGTTTGACCGTCGGAGAAATCAGTACGCGCCTGCTGACCGACCCGGGTTCACTGACCCCGTTGCTCAAGCGGCTGGAAGGTGAAGGTTTGCTCAGCCGTACGCGAAGCCGTGAGGATGAGCGTGTGGTGATCGTTGAACTGACTGCCCAGGGACGCGCCTTGAAAGACAAGGCCCGGACCGTTCCACAATGCATCCTGGGGGCCAGTGGCTTCACGCTGGAGCGCCTGCAACACCTGCAAGCCGAGTTGCAGGCCTTGCGTGGTCATTTGCAGGACAGCCTCACTTAAAACTCCCCCTTTTCCTGTGGGCGCAGCCTTGCGCCTGCAGGCGCATCGCCCCTTCCCCGCTTATCACAGAAAAATTTTTTCATCTCGTTTTACATTCAAAAAATCCTTCAATATCAAAAGCTTGAGATCACGCCACTTCCCAATCCAAGCGCTAATTCCTGCTTTCTTCAAAAATTTATCTTGCGCGCTAAATATTAGAGAAGTACATTTACTTCGCACCTAGTTAGCGCGCAAACAATTAGCGCAACAAACCACACTTAATGAGGCTCACACCATGCAAACTCTCTACACCGCAATCGCAACCTCCACTGGCGGCCGTGACGGTCGTGCGATCTCCAGCGACAACATTCTCGACGTCAAACTCGCCACCCCGAAAGAACTCGGCGGTGCCGGCGGCGCAGCTACCAACCCTGAGCAACTGTTCGCCGCCGGCTACTCGGCCTGCTTCATCGGCGCCCTGAAATTCGTCGCCAGCCAGACCAAACGCAAAATCCCGGACGACGCCTCGATCACCGCTCACGTCGGCATCGGCCAGATCCCTGGCGGTTTCGGTCTGGACATCGACCTGCACATCAGTCTGCCGGGCCTGGAACAGGCTGACGCACAAAGTCTGGTTGACGCGGCTCACCAGGTCTGCCCGTACTCCAACGCCACTCGCGGCAACGTCGATGTGCGTCTGCACGTCACCGTGTAATCACTGACACTCAGGCCCGTACAGGAAATGAACATGAACACTTTCAGCAAAGTCTTGACCGGTACTCTTCTCGCCCTGTCCATCCACAGCGCATTCGCCGGGGAGGTTGAACACAACACCCAGGCGTTCCTTGATGTGCTGAATGCCGGCAACGGCAAACCGATGGAACAGATGACGCCCAAGGATGCCCGCGCCGTGCTGACGGGCGCGCAGTCCGGGGTCAAACTGACGCTGCCCAAAGCGGACGTCAGCGAGAAAACCATCCAGGTCGATGGCCAACCGTTGAGCCTGACCATCGTCCGGCCGGCCGGGGTCAAGGGCGAGCTGCCGGTGTTCATGTTCTTCCACGGCGGCGGCTGGGTGCTGGGGGATTTCCCGACCCACGAACGTCTGGTGCGGGATCTGGTGGTCGGCTCGGGTGCGGCGGCAGTGTTCGTCAATTACACCCCTTCGCCGGAAGCGCATTACCCGGTGGCGATCAACCAGGCTTACGCGGCAACCAAATGGGTAGCCGAACACGGCAAAGAGATCAACGTCGACGGCAAGCGTCTGGCGGTGGCGGGCAACAGCGTCGGCGGCAACATGGCGGCAGTCGTCGCCCTGATGGCCAAAGACAAAGGCACCCCGGCGATCAAATTCCAGGTGCTGCTGTGGCCGGTGACCGATGCCAATTTCGATACCGGTTCGTATAACCAGTACGCCGAGGGGCACTTCCTCACTCGCAACATGATGAAGTGGTTCTGGGACAACTACACCACTGACGCCAACCAGCGGAACGAGATCTATGCCTCGCCGCTGCGTGCAACCACCGCGCAATTGAAGGGTCTGCCGCCTGCGCTGGTGCAGACCGCCGGGGCCGACGTGCTGCGTGACGAAGGTGAAGCCTACGCCCGCAAACTCGACGAAGCCGGTGTGCCGGTGACCTCGGTGCGCTACAACGGCATGATCCACGACTACGGTTTGCTCAACGTGGTCAGCCAGGTGCCGGCAGTGCGTTCGGCGATGCTGCAGGCCTCGGAAGAACTGAAGCAGCACCTGAAAAAGTAATTTTCATCAGGCACAAAAAAGCCCGACTCAATGGTCGGGCTTTTTCTTTCCGCAAAAAGCAGTGCTTATTTGGCACGGCCTTTGTAGGAACCGCCTTCGCGGGTATCGATCTCGATCATGTCGCCGATTTCGATGAAGTCAGCAACCGACAGCTCGGTACCGTTCTTCAGTTTGGCAGGCTTCATCACCTTGCCGGAAGTGTCGCCGCGAGCGGAACCTTCGGTGTAGTCAACCTGACGCACGATGGTGGTCGGCAGCTCTACGGAAACCAGACGGCCTTCGAAGAATACGGCTTCGCAAACGTCGGTCATGCCTTCTTCCACGAATGGCAGAACGCTTTCGATGTCTTCGGCGTTCAGCTCGTACATGGTGTAGTCGGTGGTGTCCATGAACGTGTAGGAGTCACCGCTGATGAAGGACAGGGTCGCTTCTTTGCGGTCCAGAATCACGTCGTCCAGCTTGTCGTCCGCACCGTAAACGGTTTCGGTCTTGTAACCGGTCAGCAGGTTCTTCAGCTTGGTCTTCATGATCGCGCTGTTACGGCCCGACTTGGTGAATTCAGCTTTCTGAACCAGCCAAGGATCGTTGTCGATACGGATCACGGTACCGGGTTTGAGTTCTTTACCAGTTTTCATTGCGAATATCCGAATTTGGATGGGATTTACAAAAATCTAGGCCGCGTATCATATCCAATTTCGGTAAAACTGTACCAGCGCCGTCGCAAGATCGGCCTGCAAGGCTTGTTCCAGACACCACGCGCTGGCATTTTCCTGCAGTTCGGGCCAGTATTTACGGGCCTCAAGCCAGTGGTCGCCGATAGGCTGGCCGGCACTCCAGGCACGCCATAGACCGTTCATCGCCTCGGCGGCAGCGGGCGAAAGGCGTTTTGTGTAGAGCGCAAGGAAGGCGTCGAGCTTGTCGAGATGGATGTCTTCGTCCTGCTGATAGATGTGCCACAGCATCGGCCGCCCCGCCCATTGCGCTCGGACAAACGAGTCCTCGCCACGCACCGCGTTGAAATCACAGCACCAGAGCAATTGATCGTATTGATCCTGACGGACGAACGGCAGCACCTGCACTGTCAGCGACTGACGAACGTGCATTGCACCGACCGGCAGCGACTCGACTCCAAGCCAACGGGCGACATCGCCGAGAATCCGGCCTTCCGGCACCAGCAGATGGGTAGGCGTAGCGTCCGCCGCGAGCACATCCAGCCAACTGGCGAGTCCGGCATTCTCGTAGGCAAACAGCGAAATCAGCTGCGCACCGGATGCAGGAGCGATCCCCAGACCATGCAGGAATTGTCGCTGCGCCTCGGGGTCCTGTTGAAACTGCTGACGCCGCTCCAGTAAACCGCTCTCACGCAGCAAGCCGCCGGTCCCCGGCTGAAATCCCGGAAAGAAAAAGTACTTCTGCACCGACTTGTACTTCACCGACGGCAGACCGTGGCAGCCAGTCACCCAGTCTTCAGCGCTGAGATAGTCGAGGTTCATCCACAACGGCGGCTTCTCCCGTGCGGCCATGGCGTCCATGTAAATGCTCGGCAACTGGCAGGCAAAAGCCGCGATCACTACGTCGGCCGCTACTGATTCCTGCCACTCAGCCGGCCAATGCCGGACTTCGACGCCCTGCTGCCATTGCTGATCGAGGCCGATGTCGATTTCCGGGCAAATGCGTTCGAAAGCGCGCAGGTCATCGACCCACAATCGCACCGTCATTGCCTGCTCGCTGACCAGTTGCCGGGCCAGACGCCAGGTCACGCCGATGTCGCCGTAGTTATCGACGACCGTACAAAAAATGTCCCAGCGGGTGTTCAGTGGCGGCATTCAAGGCTCCCGTTGGCAAAAGCGCCGATTGTCCGCATAAATGTCTCCATGCAGAAGAGCCGACGGCAATTAATCTTCGTGCGACAATCGCCACTCGCCCGCATTCATCCGCCAGGAGGCAGCCATGCCCTATCGTCCCAACCCGCGTCGCCCCTTGCCTGTTCAGCTTAGCGCGCTGCAATTGACCGGCAGCATTGCCCTGGGTCTGTGGCTGGGTTTCCTGGCCATTGCGCTGACTTGCTGGCTCGCCTCGCTGCTGTTCAGCCGTCAATTGCAGCCGGTGGCGGAAGCGGTGCAACAACTGAGCAAGCCTCCGGTAGCCGCCCAGCCGCAGCCAGAACCTGAGCCACAAAACCGCCTGTTCGAGCAGTACGAAGAAAACCTGCGCAAGAACGAACAGCAGGCACGCCTGGACCAGGCCCGTGGCAGCACGCGCAATCTGTCGAACCCCAAATGCCAGTTCTGGCTGCAACAGGATCAGACGGCCCCGAGCGAAAAAAGCCGCGCCAACGTCCTGCAATTCTGCGATTGATCATGAATAAACAGATTGTTCACCAACTGATTCTCGACAAGCTGCGCGTTGATCTCGACATCGCCGAGCGCGCGGCGCAAACCGCTTACGAAACCGCGACCCACGAAGAGAACATCGCCGAAAACAAGTACGACACTCTGGGCCTCGAGGCGTCGTATCTGGCGGCGGGCCAGGCGAAACGGGTCGAGGAAATTCGTCAGTCACTGGCGCTGTGCCAGAACCTGACGCTGCGCGCGTATGACGATCAACGCGGGATTGAAATCGGCGCCCTGCTCGGTCTGGAAGACGAAAAGGGTCGCGAGCAATGGCTGTTTCTGGCGCCGGATGCGGCGGGTCTGAAAGTCGATGTGGTGGGTCAGCCGATTACCGTCATCACCCCGCGCTCGCCGCTGGGCAAAAGCCTGCTGGGCAAGTTCGCGGGTGACGAGGTGGAGATTCTGGTAGCAGGCACCCGGCAACAGTTTGCTGTCACCGAGGTGCTGTAGACAGGGGCTTAGTGACAGGGGCTTAGTGGACCGGCAGTTCGACACCATCGAAAAGCTCTTCCAGTTCCTGCTTGTTGTGGCACTGAATGGCCTTGGCCATGACTTCGCGGGTCAGGTGCGGTGCGAACTTCTCGATGAAGTCGCACATGAAGCCGCGCAGGAAGGTGCCGCGACGGAAACCGATCTTGGTCACGCTGGACTCGAACAGTTCGCTGGCATCGAGCACCACCAGATCGTTATCCAGTTTGGTGTCGACCGCCATTTTCGCCACGATGCCAACACCCAGGCCCAGACGTACGTAGGTTTTGATCACGTCGGCGTCGGCAGCGGTGAACACCACTTTCGGCGTCAGGCCGCGATGGCTGAAGGCTTCGTCGAGTTTCGAACGGCCGGTGAAACCGAACACGTAAGTCACGATCGGGTATTCGGCCAGCGCTTCAAGGGTCAGCTTCGGCAGTTTGGTCAGCGGGTGGCCCTGAGGCACGACCACGCAACGGTTCCAGCGATAGCACGGCATCATTACCAGATCACCGAACAGTTCCAGCGCTTCGGTGGCGATGGCGAAATCGACGGTGCCGTCAGCGGCCATCTCGGCGATCTGCATCGGCGAGCCCTGGTGCATGTGCAGCGCCACGTCCGGGTATTGCTTGATGAAATTGCTGATCACCGGCGGCAGCGCATAGCGTGCCTGGGTGTGAGTGGTGGCGATCGACAGGGTGCCCTTCTTCTCGTTGGAGAATTCCTGGGCGATCTGCTTGATGCTTTCGACCTTGCGCAGAATTTCACCGGCAGTGGTGATGATGCGCTCGCCGGCCGGCGTGACACGGGTCAGGTGCTTGCCGCTGCGGGCGAACACTTCGACGCCCAGTTCGTCTTCCAGCAGACGGATCTGTTTACTGATGCCCGGTTGCGAGGTGTAGAGGCTTTGGGCTGTAGCGGAAACGTTGAGGTCGTGGTGCGCCACTTCCCAGATGTAGCGCAGTTGTTGAAGCTTCATATGAATCCCTCAAAGCAGGTAGACGCCACGGGCATCAGCGACGGTATATAACTATATTAATGGTTTGAAGAATAAATCTAGAACTTTTTTATCAAAGTGCCATTATTCCTGCTTCAGCGATCCTCCCGACGCCGACGCTCCACCAGCGGCACCAGATAAACCGGCACCTTGGACAATTGCAGCAGCCGGGCCGCCGTTCGCCCCAAAGGTGTTTCCGCCCCGACCCCGTGGCTATGACTTCCTACGATCAGCAAATCGACAGAGAGTTTCTGCACCTGATCGAGAATCACCTGTGACGGATCGCCCTGCAGCACCCGTACCGCGCGTATCCGCTGCAGGTCCTGCTCGCCCTCGTCCCCCAGTTCTTCGCGAAAACTGTCGAGCACCCGCTGCTCGATATTGGCAATGACCGTTTTCAGACCCTGACTGTGAAATTCGTTCAATGCCTGTTCGTCGAGATAGCTCTGCAACACCGATTCGGCAAACAGCCCCATGGGCTCCACCGCGTGCACCACGTACAGATCGGCATTGAACGTTCGCGCCATCGCCAGGGCATGCTGCATCACTAACGGTGCGTACAGACCGAGGTCAGTGGCATACAGCATCGAACGAATCATATGACCTCCTCGCGTGCCAACATGGCGGAGATTTGATTCAGCTTAGCAGTGCCTTGGCGAGTACGACGTGCGACGCAACGTCTTGAACCACGAGGGCTTTAGACCGCCGGTTCGTTGCTGATGCCATGAGGCACGTGACCGGTCGCCACCACTTCCCGGGCCAGCTCGCAGTGGCCGGCCTGATCGTCGAAAAACACGTCGGCGGCGAAGGCTTCGAGGAACGCCGATTTGGTCAGGCCGCCGAGGAACAGCGACTCGTCCAGACGAATGTCCCACTCGCGCAAGGTACGGATCACCCGCTCGTGGGCCGGAGCCGAGCGCGCGGTGACCAGTGCGGTGCGGATCGGGCACTCCTCATCGGAGAACTCGCGCTGCAACAGATTGAGCGCCGCGAGAAAGCCCTTGAACGGCCCGCCGCGCAACGGTTCGCGAGCGGATTCACGCTCCTTGGCCTGGAAGGCTTCGAGGCCACCGGATTGATAGACGCGCTCCGACTCGTCGGAAAACAGCACCGCATCACCGTCGAAGGCGATGCGCAATTCGTCGCTGGCCGCACGGCTGGCGCCCCCGGACAGAATGGTCGCCGCCGCGAAACCGGCATCCAGCGCGGCGCGTACGTCTTCGGCATGGGTGGAGAGAAACAGGTCGCAACCGAAAGCCTTCAGATACGGATAAGGACTGCGGCCGCCAACGAACGCCGCACGGGAGATCGCCAGGCCGTAATGACCAATGGAGTTGAAAACGCGCAGGCCTGTGTCGGCGCTGTTGCGCGACACCAGAATCACCTCGACCCGGGCGCGACCGAGGCGACTGTTGAGATTGAGCAGTTTTTCCACCAGCGGAAAGGCATCACCCGGCGCGAGGATTTCGTCTTCGTGTTCGATCTGATATTGCCGATAGGCTTCGACGCCACTCGACTCATACACCTTGTGGCTTTCGCTCAGGTCGAACAGGGCACGGGACGAGATCGCCAGCACCAGTTTGTCATCGATGTTCTTGGCCATGCCTTTCCCCCAGTGCGACCGGTTTAAACGTTACGCCGGTCGATAAAGCTCAATGTGCGATACAACGATTCGATGCGCGGCAACTCGCAGCCTGCCGCTTTTGCTGCCGCCAAAGGACGAGCGTAGATCGCCTCCAGCTCCAGCGGTCGCTTGTGCAAAAAATCGTGGTACATGCTCGGCCAATAGTCGGGCATTTTCTCGGTCATCATGAACAGGTATTCGGCGTAACCGGGCGGCATGTCGTGACCGCAGGCCTTGGCGCCCTGCACCACTTCGGCCATCAGCGCCTGAATCAATGCGCGGCTGTCCGTGTCGGCCATCAACGGCGTGGTGCTGGCACCGAGCAACACCGAAAGTCCGTTGTAGGGAATGTTCCACACCAGTTTCTGCCAGCGCGCCTGATGCAGGTTCGGCATCGCCTGGGAGTCGAGGCCGGCGGCGCGGAACAGCCCGGCGCCCTCCTCGACGATTGCCATGCGCGCCGCGTCATCCGCTGCCGGGCCGCTGTGATAACCGACGTTCACCGCCCCCAGCGCCTGGTGGGTGACCTGGCCCGGCCCTTCGCGGTGGACGCAGATCAGGCACAAGCCGCCCAGCAAGTGCAGTGAATCGGGCAGCAACGCCCGCAAGCTGTCTTCGACGTCGAGGCCGTTTTGCAATACCAGCACTTTCGCGTCGGATTTCGCCGCCTGAATGATCGACGGCGCCAACCCGGCATTGCTGGTGGTCTTCGCGCCGACCAGCAGCCAGTCGCAGGGCGGCATGTCTTCAGCCGACGAATAGGCCTGCACCGGGTTCAGCGTCAACGCACCATGCACGGCACTGTCCACTTGCAAGCCGCGCTCGGCGACCGCGGAAAATTCACTACGCAACAGAAAGTGCACATCGAACCCGGCCCGGGCCAGCATCACCCCATAGAACCCGCCGATGGCGCCGGTGCCAATGATCCCCACCACCGGTTTGTTCACTGCTCCCATCACGGCAACTCCTCTGCAATTCGACCCAGCGCCTGCGCCACGGCTGCGTTCAGCTCATCGGCATTCAGGCGCGTGTGTACCGCCCCAAAGAACTCGCCGTCGCGCACCACAAACAGCGCCGGCAAATGAAAGACCTGATAACGCTCGACCAGTCCGCCGTTGTCACCGGCATCGATCCAGCACACGCGATCGACGACCAGATCGAGACCCGGCAACACTTCGCGGGCATAGCGGCAACTGGCGCAGCCGACGCTGGTGAAAATCACCAGCGAAACGCCGTTCATCGCCAGCAGCCGCTGGTCGGCGTCGAAATCGGTCAGCTGCGATTCGACCACTATACTGGGGGAAACAATGTCAAATGGCCGACACAGGGAGTCTGTGCTCATGGGACGGTTTATTCCTCATCCGGATGATGTGCCCGTTGAATTGACCTTGCTCACACCGGAGTGTATTTCGCGTCAACGGCTGCACACTATCAGCCTCGGCGGCATCGCTTGCAATTACCATCGTGCCTGGCGCCATGGCACCGCATTGCAGGTGCGCATGCCGACCCTCAACGCCGACATCTGTTATCCGGGCTACGTGGCCTGGTGCCTGCGACGTAAAAAAGGCTATCTGGTGGGCATCGCCTTCACCGACGAACAGACCCTGTTCAGCGCGCGAATGGGTGAGCAGGTGTGTCAGATCGAACGCTATTGCCGACTCAACGACGCCCACGACGACCTCCAGGATATTCAGGCCCTGGCCCTGCAATGGGTCGAACAACACGCCGACGAGTTCTCCCACGACACCGTTCGCAAGGCTTTCGCGCAGCCCGTGCTGGACTGAACAGTGACTTGCCCATTGTCTAGCAGGCGCCTAACGCGATAAGGTTCGGCTCCCCGACGCGCTTAAATCTGCTGTGCTCCGCCGCGCGGGGATCGCTGGCGGCCGGCACCCGTGACCTGACGAGTAAACGATGGCTGATTTACCGATCAACGACCTGAACGTCGCTTCCAACGAGACCCTGATCACTCCCGATCAGCTCAAGCGTGATATCCCTCTGAGCGACGCTGCCTTGCGCACTGTCACCAAGGGTCGCGAAGTCATCCGCAACATTCTCGATGGCACCGACCATCGTCTGTTCGTGGTGATCGGCCCCTGCTCGATCCACGACATCAAGGCTGCCCATGAATATGCCGATCGCCTGAAGGTGCTGGCGGCAGAAGTCTCGGACACCCTGTATCTGGTCATGCGCGTGTATTTCGAAAAGCCACGGACCACCGTCGGCTGGAAAGGCCTGATCAACGACCCGTACCTGGATGACTCGTTCAAGATCCAGGACGGTCTGCACATCGGTCGCCAGCTGCTGCTGGACCTGGCCGAGAAAGGCCTGCCGACCGCGACCGAAGCCCTCGACCCGATCTCCCCGCAGTATCTGCAGGACCTGATCAGCTGGTCGGCCATCGGCGCACGGACTACCGAATCCCAGACCCACCGCGAGATGGCTTCCGGCCTGTCCTCGGCGGTCGGCTTCAAGAACGGCACCGACGGCGGCCTGACCGTGGCGATCAACGCGTTGCAGTCGGTCTCCAGCCCGCACCGTTTCCTGGGCATCAACCAGGAGGGTGGCGTGTCGATCGTCACCACCAAGGGCAACGCCTACGGCCACGTGGTGCTGCGCGGCGGCAACGGCAAGCCGAACTACGATTCGGTCAGCGTCGCCCTGTGCGAGCAGGCGCTGAACAAGGCGAAGATCAAACCGAACATCATGGTCGACTGCAGCCACGCCAACTCCAACAAGGATCCGGCCCTGCAACCGCTGGTAATGGAGAACGTCGCCAACCAGATCCTCGAAGGCAATCAGTCGATCATCGGCCTGATGGTCGAGAGTCATCTGAACTGGGGCTGCCAGGCGATCCCGAAAGACCTCGCCGACCTGCAATATGGCGTGTCGATCACCGACGCCTGCATCGACTGGTCCGCTACCGAAAACACCTTGCGCAGCATGCACGCCAAGCTCAAGGATGTGCTGCCGAAACGTCAGCGCAGCTGACAGCCGTTTCGCAGGCATAAAAAAACGCCGGGCATTGCCCGGCGTTTTTGTGTATGCGGTGAGGTCAGTCAGATCTTGGCGGTGCGCCGCTGATGACGCTCCATGTAGCGCTCCACGTAGGAGCACGAAGGAATGACCGTGTAGCCCATTTCATCGGCGTATTGCAGCGCCCGCTCGGTCAGGGCTGCCGCAATGCCTCGGCCACGCAAAGCGTTGGGCACGAAGGTGCGGTAGATATCCAGGGTCTGTTTCCCCAGATCCATGTAGGTCAGGTAGGCACGATGACCGTCCACATTGGTCTCGAACTGATGACCAGCCTGGTCATGGTGGATGGACAACGCCTCGCTCATCACTACTCCTCGCGGGTCTCGAATTCTGACCCCTACCTTACCGATGTTTTCCCGGCGAAGGAACATCTACGCCACCCCGTGCCTGATGGGCATCGAGAAGAACTGCACCGATCTCGCGCAACCCGAGCACGTATCAAATAGTAGGCACCATTGGCGAAAATGCTCAAGGTACGCTCGTCATCGTGCGGATTGACGGGGCAGTTCCGGTGGACTCAGGGCCGGTTCGGGAGACGATCTTCCCGAGCCGAAAGGCTGAACATCGCCGGATGTTGAGACTTAAGACGAGCCGCCTGTTTTAAAGTCACCTCAACATGGACAAAGATATGCGAGGCGCTGCGCAAATTCGCAACAAAAGTGTGGACGAATCCATATAGACAGACTTTGGCCACTACCTGCAAAACAGCGCACGGCACCGGGAACTTTTTCTCATTAACTCGCTCATCTCGCGGCTTACAGCTGGATATTTTTTATACAGCGCAGTTAAAAGTTGCTCGAAAAAGAATCAACGCCTACAATTTTTTTTGCTTCTTGCCTTACGTCAGTTTACTTACTACAAGTAATGGGTAGTATGTACGCCGGCTATTTCCTCAATCGGAGGAGACAGCCACTTAATTGAAAGTCCTTGAAGGGGAACACGATGAACAACGTTCTGAAATTCTCTGCTCTGGCTCTGGCCGCAGTTCTGGCTACCGGTTGCAGCAGCGCATCGAAAGAAACCGAAGCACGTCTGACCGCTACTGAAGACGCAGCTGCTCGCGCCCAGGCTCGTGCAGACGAAGCTTACCGTAAAGCTGATGAAGCTCTGGCTGCTGCTCAAAAAGCACAACAGACTGCTGACGAAGCTAACGAGCGTGCTCTGCGCATGCTGGACAAAGCTAGCCGCAAGTAATAATCCTCCGGGATTGTTATCGAGCCGACCCATTTTTTGGGTCGGCTTTTTTGTGCCCGCTGTTTTCTACGGGCGACAAAAAACCCGCCGATGCAATAGCCTCGGCGGGTTCTGTCTTACAGCTTATTGCTGCAGGTCGATCGGTGCGCTGGAGACCATCGGCGCCGAAGTGTTCGGCGTGCCGATTTCAGTTGGCAGGCCATCTTCGGCCGCCACCACATCACGCACCACATCCCAGTTCATGCGCAGATTGTTGGTGATGTCTTCGCGCTTGAGCATCGCATTGATCACAGCGGTGTGCTTGTCGACTACCGACGGGTTGCCCTTGTCGTCAATCGGCGTGTGCGCTTCCAGATAGACCTTGCCGCCACTGCGACCGAACTTGTACGCATCGTTGATGATCCGCACCGACGTACCCACCGGCACCATGCTGGCCATTTCCAGCACGTTGTTGTTGAACATGCGGAAGCAACCGTGGCTGGTGCGCATGCCGATGCCGAACTTCTTGTTCGAACCGTGGATCAGGTAGCCTGGAGTCCCCAGGGTGAACTTGAACGGGCCCAGCGGGTTGTCGGGACCGGCGGGCACCACGTTCGGCAGCGGATCGCCATCGGCGGCGTGCTCGGCCTTGATCGAGGCAGGCGGCGTCCAGGTTGGGTTCGGAGTCTTGGCAGTGATTGAGGTGTGGGCAATCGGCGAACCCCAGCCCTCACGACCAATTCCCAATGGGAAGGTGTACACCACGTTCCGGCCTTTCGGGTAGTAGTAGAGACGGTATTCGGCGAGGTTGATCACGATGCCTTCACGCGGCCCCGGCGGCAGGATGAAACGCGTCGGCAGGACCACTTCGGTGCCGGCGCCCGGCAGCCACGCATCGACGCCCGGGTTGGCCGCGACCATTTCCGAATAACCCAGATCGTAGGTGGTGCCCAGATCGGCAAAAGTGTCTTCGTACTTGGCCTTGATCACCTGCACCTGGCCGATGATGTCCTCACCGGGTGGTGGCAGGGGAAACTCCAGTGCGGCAACGGGACCGGCCACACACAGGGCGGCAAGAGACAGGCAGCGGGTGACGGCAGGAAAACGCGGCAACATCCGGAGAATCCTTCGCAAGATCGACAAGGGTATAAGAGCGCGATTGTACACCGCGCCCAGGGAATTCGGGGAGATGCGCCGATAGACCGCGATATCGACGAAAAAGGACTCAGAGCTCGAAACGCAGCTCAGGCCAGATCGGCGAGGTGCCGCGCTTCTGCGATTCGAGGATTGCCCGGCACAGCGAGCACAGGCGCTGATCCTGGAACACCCGGCGATCCACGCTCGACCAGCGCGGTTGCGCCGGCAGCAGACTGCCGCACAGGGTGCGGTCCGCCGAACCACCGAGCTCCAGTTGACGGGTCACCAGATGCACCCGCACTTCCTGGCAGGCGAACAGATCCAGCTGTTCGTCAGGCTCGATCAGTTGGTAGGCGAACAGGGACCAGGCAGGACGCGGCATCGGGGGCTCCAAATAAGGGGGCGCCACATTAGCCGAAAGCCTGCCGCTAGAAAAGCCTCATAGCAGCGGTTTTAGCGTCGGCCAGACATTTTCCAGCAACTTGCCCTGAGCCCCGGCCGCCGGGTGCAGACCGTCGGCCTGCATCAGGTCCGGATGCCCGCCCACGCCGTCGAGGAAAAACGGCACCAGCGGGATTTTCTTCTCCTCGGCGAGTTTGCCGTAGACCTCGGCAAAGGCATCGGTATAGCGCTTGCCGTAGTTGGGTGGCAATTGCATGCCGAGCAACAGCACCTTGGCACCGCTTTGACGGGAGCTGTCGATCATCGACGCAAGATTTTGTTGCAATTGCGTCGGCGGCATTCCGCGCAGGCCATCGTTGCCGCCCAATTCGAGGATCACCAGTTCCGGCTTGTGCTCTGCAAGCAGCGCCGGCAGCCGCGCCTGGCCTCCGGCGCTGGTGTCGCCACTGATGGACGCATTGACCACCTTATCGTCAAAACCTTCGGCCTTGAGCCGCTGTTCGAGCAACGACACCCACCCCAGCCGGGTATCCAGTCCGAAACCCGCGCTGATACTATCGCCAACGATCAGGACTGTACCCGCCGCTGCGTTCTGGGCCATGCACATCAAGGCCAGGCCAGCACTCAAAAACCACACACGCATCGGATTCTCCATGGGCGCAAGCATTCTCACCGCGAAGAACCTTAGCAAAGTGGTTCCCAGCGCGGAAGGTGAACTGACCATCCTGCACGAACTCAGCCTGGAACTGAACAAGGGCGACAGCCTTGCCATCGTCGGCGCGTCCGGTTCCGGCAAATCCACCCTGCTGGGCCTGCTCGCCGGCCTTGATCTGCCGAGCAGCGGCGAAGTGACGCTCGCCGGGCAAGGCCTGAGTAATCTCGACGAAGACCAGCGCGCGCGCATTCGGGCCGAGCACGTGGGCTTCGTCTTTCAGTCGTTCCAATTGCTCGACAGTCTGAACGCGCTGGAAAACGTCATGTTGCCGCTGGAGCTCGACGGCCGCAAAGACGCCCGAAGCCGCGCCACCGAACTGCTGCAACGGGTCGGCCTCGGCCAGCGCCTGACTCACTCGCCGCGCCAGCTCTCCGGCGGCGAACAACAGCGCGTGGCGATTGCCCGGGCCTTCGCCGCCGAGCCGGACGTGCTGTTCGCCGACGAACCCACCGGTAATCTCGACAGCCACACCGGCGAGCGCATCAGCGACTTGCTGTTCGAATTGAACAAGGAACGCGGCACCACCCTGGTGCTGGTGACCCACGACGAACGCCTGGCCCATCGTTGCCGGCGTCTGATCCGTCTTGAAGCCGGCCTGTTGGTCGCCCCTCTGGAGCCTTGATGGCACGTCTGCCGCTGTTGCGTCTGTTCAGTCTCGCCCTGCGCCAACTGATGCGCGATGCCCGCGCCGGTGAACTGCGGGTGCTGTTTTTCGCCTTGGTGGTGGCGGTGGCGGCGAGTACCGCGATCGGCTATTTCGGCGCCCGCCTCAACGGCGCAATGATGCTGCGCGCTACCGAGTTTCTTGGCGCCGACCTGGCGCTCGAAGGCAGCTCGCCGGCTCGGCCGGAACAGATCCGGAGCGGCACCGAACTGCGTCTGGATCATGCGCAGGTGGTGGAATTTTCCAGCGTCATCGCCACGGACAACGGTATTCAGCTCTCCAGTATCAAAGCCGTCGACCGCGCCTATCCGCTGCGCGGCGAACTGAAAAGCGCTCCCGCCCCTTACGCGACAGAAGAAGCCGGAGGCGAGCCGCAGCCCGGTGAAGCCTGGGTCGAAGCGCGCCTGCTGACAGCGCTGGACCTGAAGATCGGCGACAGCATCGACGTCGGCATGAAGACGCTGAAACTGACGCGAGTGCTGACCTACGAACCGGATCGCGCCGGTAATTTCTACAGCCTGACGCCACGGGTGCTGATCAACCTCGACGACCTCGCCGCCACCGGCGTGGTGCAACCCGGCAGCCGGGTGAGTTACCGCGAACTGTGGCGCGGTGAGCCGCAAGCGCTGGAAACCTATCGCCAACTGATCAAACCGGGACTCGCCGCCAACCAGCGGATTCAGGATGCCCGCGATGGCAACCGGCAGATCGGCGGTGCACTGGGCAAGGCCGAACGCTATCTGAACATGGCCAGTCTGGTCGCCGTGCTTCTGGCCGGGGTGGCGGTGGCGTTGTCGGCCAACCGCTTCGCCAGTCGCCGCTTCGATGCCAGCGCCCTGCTGCGTTGTCTGGGTCTGTCACGCCGGGAAACCCTGGTGCTGTTCAGTCTGCAACTGACGGTGCTCGGCCTGTTCGCCAGCCTCGGCGGCGCCCTGCTCGGCTGGCTCGCGCAATTGGGATTGTTCGCGTTGCTGCATGATCTGCTGCCGACCGACGTTCCACCGGGTGGCTTGTTGCCGGCACTGGCCGGCATCGGCACCGGACTGGTGGCGCTGGCCGGTTTCGCCCTGCCACCGCTCGCCGCGCTGGGCCGCGTGCCGCCGCTGCGGGTATTGCGCCGGGACATGCTGCCGATTCCCTCCAGTACCTGGATGGTCTACGGCGCAGCACTCGGTGCACTCGGGCTGATCATGTGGCGCCTGAGCCTGGATCTGCTGCTGACGTTCGCCCTGCTCGGCGGTGGCGTGGTCGCCGCTCTGGTACTCGGCGGCTTGCTGCTTTTGCTGCTGCAGAGTCTGCGTCGCCTGCTCGCACGCGCGTCCCTGCCGTGGCGTCTCGGGCTGGGTCAGTTGTTGCGCCATCCTTTGGCGGCAGCCGGCCAGTCACTGGCCTTCGGGCTGATCCTGCTGTCCATGGCGCTGATCGCCTTGCTGCGCGGCGAATTGCTCGACACCTGGCAGAACCAGTTGCCGAAAAATGCACCCAACTACTTCGCCCTGAACATCCTGCCGGCCGACAAACAGGCCTTCACCGATCACCTGATCAATGTCTCGGCCCAGGCTGCGCCGTTGTACCCGGTGGTGCCGGGACGGCTGATCAGCATCAACGGCGAAGCGGTGCAGCAGATCGTCAGCAAGGATTCGGCCGGCGACCGCGCGATCCAGCGCGACCTGAGCCTGACCTGGGCGGCCGATCTGCCGGCGGGCAACAAAATCACCGCCGGTTCGTGGTGGACCGGCCAACCTTCGGACGATGTTCCGGGCGTCTCGGTGGAAGGCAAGGTGGCCGAAAGCCTCAAGCTCAAACTGGGCGATCACATGGTGTTCAGCGTCGGCGGGGTCAATCGTGAAGCGAAGGTCACCAGCCTGCGGGAGATCAACTGGGACAACTTCCAGCCGAACTTCTTCATGATCTTCCAGCCCGGCACCCTGAAGGATCTGCCGGCGACTTACCTGACCAGCTTCTATCTGGCGCCCGGTCACGATCAGCAGATCGTCGAGCTGTCGCGAACATTTCCGGCGGTGACTATCCTGCAAGTCGAAGCCTTGCTCGAACAGCTGCGCAGCATCCTCGCCCAGGTCACCCTGGCGGTGGAGTATGTGTTGTTGTTTGTATTGGCGGCGGGGATGGCAGTGCTGTTTTCCGGGTTGCAGGCAACGCTGGACGAACGCATTCGCCAGGGCGCACTGCTGCGTGCGCTGGGTGCCGAGCGCCAGTTGCTGATCAAGGCGCGACGAATCGAGTTCGGCTTGCTCGGCGCGGTCAGTGGATTGCTCGCGGCCATCGGTTCGGAAGTGGTGAGTCTGGTGCTGTATCGCTTCGCCTTCGACCTGCCATGGCATCCCCACCCGTGGTTGCTGCTGTTGCCATTGATCGGCGCGGCGCTGATCGGTGGCGCCGGCGTGTTCGGCACGCGACGTGCGCTCAACGCCAGCCCGCTGACAGTGTTGCGCGAGGGTTGATAGACTCCAGCCGTCTTAATCAAAAGAAGTTGCCATGAGCCGTTATCGCCCTCCCCGCACCGCCGGCACCGCACTGATCACCCCCGAGGGTGAAGCGCGGATGCGCGCCGAATTCCATGAGCTGTGGCATGTGCGCCGACCGCAGGTGACGCAGTCGGTCAGCGAAGCGGCGGCTCAGGGTGATCGTTCGGAAAATGCCGAGTACACCTACGGCAAGAAAATGCTGCGCGAGATCGACAGCCGCGTGCGCTTTCTCACCAAACGCCTTGAGGCGTTGAAAGTGGTCAGCGAAAAACCCAGTGATCCGAACAAGGTCTACTTCGGCGCGTGGGTGACCATCGAAGACGAAGACGGCAAACAGTCGCGCTATCGCATCGTCGGCCCGGACGAGCTGGACCTGAAACTCGGCCTGATCAGCATCGACTCACCGCTGGCCCGCGCCTTGATCGGCAAGGCGCTGGATGCCGAAGTTCGGGTACAGACGCCAACCGGCGAACAGTTCGTCTACATCGTGGCGATCGAATATCCCTGACGCTCAGCGCCGGGTGATCAGGCCCTGGCGTGCGACGCGGGTCAATTGGCGAATCATTTCCGGCGCCTCTTCAAGGCTCGGGGCCTGAATGACGGCCAGATCGAAACTGTCATCGGCAAAACGCGCCAGCGACTCACCGTCTTCAACGAACTGGATCAGGAATGCGGCAGGACCGCCGCTGCGACGTGGCCAGCCATCGAGATAACGCAACAGCGTCGGCTGATGTTTGCCGCCAAGCAGGATTTTCGGATTGCGCTGCGTGATGTGTGCCGTGATCGGCGCGGGACGTGCTGGAGGGCGTAGTGCATTCATCGTGTCGTGTCTCTGCCTCAAAAGTCTGCATGGCAGGTGAGAGGCAACACCGAACCAGCGCTTTAGCGGTATTTCGAAGCCCTGTTCCGGCTTCTGACGGCAACTGAAGAATAGTCACCTGGCGCCCCGCAAGTAGCTGTTTAAATCGGCGCATGGGCGGCATCCTAGAGAACGTGACCGGCCAGTGTCAAGAATCAGCCGCAACAAAAAAGGCCCGCAGAATGCGGGCCTTTTGCTTGAGCCAGAGCGGTCAACCGGCGATGGCGCGATCCACCGAGAGCTTGCCGGCGCCTTCGATCAGCACCGCGAGGCTACCGCCGAGCAGGGCCAGAGCGAACTCGTAACCGTTGTTGGCCATGAACAGACCGTTGCTGATGTGTACGGTGAAGATCGCCACCAGCGACAGGAAGGTCAGACCCAGCGCCGCCGGGCGAACCAGCAGGCCGATGATCAGCGCCAGACCGGCGAAGAACTCGGTACCGCCGGCCAGGGTGGCCATCAGGTAACCCGGGGTCAGGCCGATGCTTTCCATGTATTGCGCGGTGCCTGCCAGACCGTAGCCACCGAACAGACCGAAGAGTTTCTGCGAGCCGTGGGCAGCGAAGATCACGCCGACGGCAATGCGCAGAATGGTCAGACCGTAGCCGGCGCGGGTGAACAGAACCTTGTTGATCAGAGAGCTCATGTTGCGTTTCCTTGTTGTCAGAAGTGCTTGTTGGTTGGCCGCTATATTAATCAGTTATTTTCATGTTAAAAGCGCAAAAATTCCGCCATAACAATCAATTTATTTGATCATTTTCGTGAGACAACTTTCTGCCCCCCGGGCTCCAACGACTCCCGCTCCCGGTCGAACGCCAAGTAATACTTGTTCACGCTATTAACATAGCTGACGGCGCCCATTCCCACCTGCTCCATGGCGATGCGCTCGACCTGAAAGAACCACTGGTTGGGATTCAGGCCGCGACGCCGCGCCTCGGCGCGCATGCCTTGCACCCGTTCCGGGCCGATGTTGTAAGCCGCAAGAGTGAACGCCATGCGCTCGCGCTCATTGAGTTTCGGACTGTTGAAGAACTTGCGGCGGATCATCGCCAGGTACTTGGCACCGGCCTGCACATTCGCATCGAGATTCTGGATGTTGTTGACGCCAACCCGCTGTGCCGCCGACGGGGTGATCTGCATAAGCCCGGTCGGCCCGCTGCCGCTGCGCGCGTTGGGCTGCAGCGCCGATTCCTTGAAGGCCAGCGCCGCCAGGTTGAGCCAGTCCATGTTTTGCGCTTCGGCGTGCTTCTGCAGGGTCGGTCGCAGCTTTTCCAGCCGCTGGCGATCGGCCTTGGCCAACGGATAGTGCACTTGATAGAGACGGCGGTAGATCCGCAGGAAGGCCGCATCTTCGTTCGCCGGCTTCTTGTAGCCGGTGAGGAAGCGGTCGATGCTCGCCCGCAACATCGAGGCATCACGGCGCACGAACCAGTATTCCTCGCCCGGTTCGCTGATCATCACCTGACGGTCGAAACGCAGCTTGGGCAGGATCTTGCCCCAACGCTCGGCAATCGGTTGTTCGACGATGGTCAGGTGGAAGATCCCGCCCTGGACCATTTCCAGCACATCCTCGACCGCCAGCGTCGGATCGACCCATTCGATCTTGATCGGCGCCAGTTTGTGCAGCGCCTGCTTCTGGTTGAGCTGACTGACCGCCTCCCCCGCGGCACTGCCGGTGGGCAGCGCCAGGGTTTTGCCGGCCAGTTGTTCGACCTTGGTGTAGCGCTTTTCACCTTTGATGCCGACCAGCACCAGCGGCACGTTGCTTGCGATCGGCTCGCTGCTGGCGACGGCGTGGCCCGGTTGCAGCTCGAGCAGTTCGCCCGGCGCCACGAGATCGCCTTCGCCACGCTGCAACGCGCCGAGCAATTGATCCTTGGCTTTGGGAATGATCTTGAGGGTGATTTCCTGGCCGTCGCGGGCGTGGCCGTTGAGGTATTGCTCGAAGGCGCGCAGCCGGTGGTATTCGATGCCGATGGCCTGGCCCTGGACTTCGCCGGAGCTGTTGCGGCTCTGGTTGACCAGCACCCGCAAGACGCGGCTGCTGCGGATTTCGGTCAGGTCGCGAACCTTGGCGGCCGGCACGGCTTGCAGCGGCCCGGGCAGCCGCGCGACCGCCGTCATCGGCAACAGCAGCGAACCACACAGCAGGAGCAAAACCGAGGGACGAACCATCCACTCTCCGGAAAGAATACGGGGCGTTTTCACCGCTGAGCGGTCGTAAAACACCGACGAAAACAGAGCGCCTGGAGCGCTGATAAAGTGCGAGAGACTGGCACAGTGATGGCAATCCTGCCAACCCGGCCTGCTACGCGGCCTCAACAGACAGCCATAAGCCGTTGTAGTTCTTGGCTTTTCTTATAAATCTACAGCTCTGATATGCTTTCCGGCCTTCGGCCCGAGGTAGCACCATGCAACTCATCGATATCGGCGTCAACCTGACCAACCCCAGTTTCGCCGACAAACACCAGGCCGTGCTCGACCGCGCCTACGCTGCCGGGGTCTGCCAACTGGTGCTGACCGGCACCAGTGTCGAGGGCAGCGAACAGGCGCTGGAGCTCTGCCAGCAACTGGATCCGGACGGCCAGCGACTGTTTGCCACCGCCGGCATTCACCCGCATTCGGCCAGCGACTGGAACGCCGACAGCGCACGGCGTCTGCGCAGCCTGCTGCAGGAATCGAACGTAATGGCGGTGGGTGAATGCGGACTGGATTTCAACCGCGATTTCTCGCCGCGCCCGCAGCAGGAAAAAGTCCTCGAAGAACATCTGGCCCTGGCTGCCGAACTGCAATTGCCTGTGTTTCTGCATGAGCGTGATGCGAGCCAGCGCCTGCTGGAAATCCTCCGTGACTTCCGCGACCGATTGCCTGCCGCCGTGGTGCATTGCTTCACCGGCGAGCAGAAAGCCTTGTTCAGCTACCTCGATCTGGACCTGCACATCGGCATCACCGGCTGGATCTGTGACGAGCGTCGCGGCACGCATTTGCATCCGTTGGTGAAGGAGATCAAGCGCGGTCGCCTGATGCTGGAAAGCGATGCGCCGTATCTGCTGCCACGCACACTGCGGCCAAAGCCGAAGAACGGGCGCAACGAGCCGGCGTACCTGACCGAAGTGTTACGTGAGGTCGCGTTGCATCGAGGCGAAACCGAAGCAGACCTGGCGGCCCACACCACCGCCTGCGCGCGGGCGTTCTACGGTTTACCTACCCTGCCCTGAAAGAGGCAGATGCATCGGTTGTTGATGCACATCAAGAACCGGGCACCTGGGTAGCGGCACAATAATGGCACCTTGCCAAAACTGTTTCCGCTATCAGAGAAGACCTCCATGGGTGCCTGGCTTAGCAATATCTCGCTGAAATACAAATTCTGGGCGGTCAACGCGGTCGCCTTTGTCACCACCCTGTTGCTGGTGCTGTACGCCGTGCAGCTCGAACAACAGGCCCGCAGCCATGCCGCGCAAACCTCGGCCCAGGCCCAGGCGCAATTGCTCAAGGCTTGGCCGGTCGGGCAGGCGCTGCCCAAATCCGATCAGGTACTGACCTTCAAACGCGGTGAAGCGCCGCGCCTCAACGATCAACCGCTGCTGGAAATCACCGACAGCAGCGGCTGGATCGAGATCAGTCACTTGCCATTGTTTGGTGAAAACCCGCTGCTCGGAGCCGAGGTCTTCAGCCGCGCCGATGGCCAGCAAGTCGCCGTGATCGCCTACGCCCCCAGCCTCAGCCAGGTGTTCAGCGAGCGCTTCGCCAACTATGCGGTGGCAGTATTCATCCTGATGCTGGCGATGCTCGGTGCCTCGCAATTGCTGATCCGCTTTCTGCTCAGTCAGCTTAATACCCTCAAGGACGTGATGCTGCACGTGGAGAAAACCGGCGACCTCGCCGCCCGGGTGCCACTGGCCTGCAAGGACGAAGTCGGGCAGATGGCCAACGCGTTCAATGCGATGCAGGCCGGTTATCAGCGCGTGGTGACCACCGTGGCCAACACTGCGCGGCAACTGGACGTCGGCGCCGCGCGACTGGCGTCGAGCATGAACGAAGTCCGTCACGGCATGCTCGGCCAGCAGAGCGAAACCGATCAGGCCGCCACGGCGATCAACGAAATGACCGCCACCGTCTACCACATCGCCCAGCACGCCGGCGCCACACGCGACCTTTCGCAGACCGCCGATGGCCTGGCCGGCAGCGGCCAGCAAGTGGTGACCCGCGTCCAGCATTCGATTGCCGGTCTGTCCAGCGGCGTGCAGCAGACTGCCGAGATGATCCAGCGCCTGGCCGAGGACAGCCAGAAGATCAACGGCGTGGTCAGCGTGATCCACAGCATCGCCGAGCAGACCAATCTGCTGGCGCTCAATGCCGCGATCGAAGCGGCCCGTGCCGGGGAAATGGGTCGCGGGTTCGCGGTGGTCGCCGACGAGGTGCGCAACCTCGCCAAACGTGTGCAGACCTCCACCGATGAAATCACCACCATGGTCTCGGCGTTGCAGGCGGGCACCCGCGATGCGGTGGACTTCATGCAGGAGAGTTCGTACAAGGCCGACGACTGCGTGCAGCAGGCGCAAGAGGCGGGAGAAGCACTGGCGGAAATCACCGGTGCGGTGGCGCAGATGCGTGAGAGCAACACGCAGATTGCGGTGGCGGCGGAACAGCAAAGTCAGGTTGCCGAGGAGATGAACCGCGCGGTGGTGAGCATTCGCGACGTGACCGAAAACACCGTGCAACAGACCGTGGATTCGGCGACCACCAGTAACGAGTTAGCGACGCTGGCCGGGGAACTGAACAAGGCGATTGGGCAGTTGAAACTTTAAGGGCCTCATCGCGGGCAAGCCCGCTCCCACANGGCGTTCACAATCCCGTGTGGGAGCGGGCTTGCCCGCGATGGCGTCAGCAGAAACAGCATCAAATAAGACCATTGTCCCTATCACTTCAATAGCCAACCTTGATTCGCCGCCCTCGCTGCCCGGGCCTATTCTTCAACCATGTACTGAACATGGATCGAGGAGCAGCAACATGGGCAAACGTCACCCCAACCTTCCCGCGTGGCAATGGCGCGCGTACCCGAACAACCATCAGCACCCGACCAATCTGGTGCTGCACCTGATTGCCGTGCCGCTGTTCATCGTCGCGTTTCTGTTGATCGTCTCGGGTGTGTTCAGCCTGAGTCTGGCCAGCGTGGCGATCGGCGTGATCGGCGTGATCGCGGCGCTGGGTCTGCAGCGCCATGGTCACAGCCTGGAGGCGCAAGCCTCCGAGCCGTTCAGTGATCGCAAGGACGCCGTCTCGCGGCTGCTGGTCGAGCAGTTTCTGACGTTTCCGCGGTTCTTCCTCAGTGGCGGCTGGTTTCGCGCCTGGCGTGAACGCCATCGCCGGCATTGAGTCAGGCGAAGATCGTCACCGTCTGCCGACTCATGGCAATCAGTTCACCCTTCGCGCTCCAC
Source organism: Pseudomonas sp. 22082 (assembly GCF_052046055.1). Classification (NCBI taxonomy): domain Bacteria; kingdom Pseudomonadati; phylum Pseudomonadota; class Gammaproteobacteria; order Pseudomonadales; family Pseudomonadaceae; genus Pseudomonas; species Pseudomonas sp. 22082. The sequence goes on along the minus strand of NZ_JBQEQB010000005.1, from coordinate 174,186 downwards.
AGCTTGGCGGCGACGTGACCGTAACCGTCAGCCGCATACTCGATGTCCGCCAGATACTGGCACCAGTCCAGCGTGCTCAAATCCCGTAACGGCTGAACGAATTCGATGGTCCAGGTCAGGGTGCTGCCCGGTGCCGGTTTCTTCAGGTACGGCAACAGCGCGGGTGGCCAGGCATCGACCAGCGCCAGCAGATGCGCCTCGTTGACCGGCTCTTCCTTCACATCCCCACGCAAACGCACCCAGCCGCCCATCAGCCGCGATTGATTGCCGGTGAACGGCATGCCGCCGACACTCCAGCGCATCGCCAGATGACGCATGAACTCCGGGGTTACGCCTTTGATGTAAGGCAGTTCCTGGCAGTCGTCCCAGTGTTTCATCTCGGGTGCCGGATACGCTTCAACCGCCACTTCCGACGGACGCGAGGCCCCGAAGCTGCCTTGCACCATCGTCACTACCTGACCGTTCTGCACGGCGCGCCCCAGCACCTGGCTGACTGCCTTGCCTTCGCGCAGCACCTCGACTTCAAAGCTCACCGGCACTTCGGGCTCAACCGGGCCGACAAAGGTGATCGCCAGCGAACGCACCGGCCGATCGGCAGGCACCCTGGTACGCATCACTTCAAACTGCAGCGCGGCCACCAAGCCGCCGAAACTGGCCCGGCCCTGCCCCCACTCCGCCGGAATCGTGACCTCCGGTTGACGACGGACAGCATCGATCAGATCGCAAAAGCGCATGGAAACCTCGGACACGAAAAAGGGAATGACCGGATCTTAACCAGCACGGCAGAGCGGCGCAGCATCCATTCCGGTCAAAGAGACTGACAGATAAGACAGCGGTGCTGCGCGCCAGCGGGTTTCAGGACCTGAAGCAGGCCGCGCTGAGTTTTTCCAGCACCCGGTCGGCCTTGATTTCGGCCTTGGCCATGGTCGCCTGCCAGGTGGCGACGCAGGGTTGCAGATCCGGCTCCAGCTCGGCGCGGGCCAGCCATTGCCAGCAATCGTGCCAGTCACCGAGGGCACCTTGTGCGGATTTCAAACGGGACAATGCGGCTTCCGGCAGACGATCCAGTTCCGGGTAGGCCTCGATGCCGTAACGCACGCGCTTGATCAGCAGACGCAGGCGATGACGGTCGTGGGCCGGATCGTGCAGCGCCACGTCGAGGTTCTTCCATTGTTTGCCCAGACGTTTTTCAATGCGCTTGTCCAGGCGCTTGAGCAATCCCTGGCGCTGGGACGCGCGCAGGAAACGCGGAAAGGCATCGAGGATCATCAGCAGCGACGCCACTTCGGCGCTGGCCGCCAGCGTCGGGTACGCCTCGGTCATTTGCGCCATCCGGCGCTGTGCAGCTTCCGGCTGATCATGTTTGATCAGCCAGGCCGCCAGCACCTCGCGGTCGCGCCACGGCGTGGTCAGTTGCCCGACGCAGGCCGCCGCGCTTTCCAGCTGTTCGACACCGGGCAAGCCGCGCAACGGTCGCAACAGACTGCGCAAGCGCCGTACGGTGGTGCGCAGGTCGTGCAGCGCTTCAGGGTCGGTCCGCGCGGTCAGACGCGCCTGACAGGCCAGCAGCCGCACTTCCAGGCTCAGGACATGGGCCACCAGCCGATCAACCAACGCAGACATCGCTTGCTCCTGAATTCAATGACTTTGCACGAGTGTGCGCCGGCGCAAGCGACCTGCCCTTGCGCTACGTCAGCAGCTTAGCGCCCGGCGCGGGACTCGCGAATGTAGAAACGCGCTTTTTCGGCTTTCTTGGTGCAGCCTTCGAAGCCCTCGAATTGCTGCTGGGTTTTGGCGGCTGTCAGCAAAGACAACGCCTTGGAGTAACTGACCGTACCGGCGAAACCTTCGGCCTTGGCCAGATCCAGTTCATGCCACGCCGCGTCCAGTTGGCTGCCGCAGCTGTCGCGGTAAGCGGTCTTGCCGGCGCAACCGGCCAATGCCAAAGCCATCAACGGCACACAGATCCAGGCTTTCATCACTCACACCTCAAAGATAGGTCAACAGTCGTGCAGGTAAGACGGTGCGCCAGCGAAAAAGTGCCTTGTGTCCCGCCATTGCGCTGCACGGCCAAGATAACGCCGACGGGTCATGAAGTATCGAAAAAACGACGCCATCGCCGCCCCGAGCGACCCCGGCGATTGAAGCCCGGCCCTCGATGGGTGCATTGTGCAACCTTGTCGGGAGGAAGTTTGATGAAAAAGCGTGTCGCACTGGTGCTGGGCTCCGGTGGCGCCCGGGGCTATGCCCATATCGGGGTCATTGAAGAGATCGAACGACGGGGCTATGACATCAGTTGTATTGCCGGCTGTTCCATGGGGGCCGTGGTCGGCGGAATCTACGCCGCCGGCAAGCTCGACGAGTACCGCAACTGGATCGAAAGCCTGGATTACCTCGACGTGCTGCGCCTGGTGGACGTCAGCTTCCGCCTCGGTGCGATCCGCGGCGAAAAAGTCTTCGGCCAGATCCGCAAGATCGTCGGCGAGATAAACATCGAAGACCTGCGCATCCCCTACACGGCGGTGGCCGCCGACCTCACCAACCAACAGGAAATCTGGTTTCAGGAAGGCTGTCTGCATCAGGCCATGCGCGCCTCGGCGGCGATTCCCAGCCTGTTCACTCCGGTGATGCAGGGCAACCGGATGCTGGTGGACGGCGGCATTCTCAACCCGTTGCCGATCGTGCCGGTGGTGTCGAGCCACTGCGACCTGATCATCGCGGTCAACCTCAACTCGACCAACCAGCGCCATTACAAATTGCCGGTGATCCAGCGGCCCGCCGCGTTCCGCACGCGCTTCGACAGTCTGATCAGTTCACTGGGCTCGAAGATGCCGTTTCGCCGCAAACAGGCCGAGCAATTGCTGTTGCTGGAACAGGAAGCATTGCGTGCCGAAGCCGCGGACATCAATCCGTGGATCGAAAGCGCCGAGCCGGAAGCCCAGCAACCGGCCGCCGCGCCTGAACGCGACGGCGCACCGAAATCCGCCACCGGATCGTTCATCGTCGATAACGTCGGGCCGGCTTCTTTGCTCGATCTGATCAACCAGAGTTTCGAGGTGATGCAGACCTCGCTGGCGCAGTACAAGATCGCCGGGTATCCGCCGGACATCCTGATCAACGTGCCGAAGCGGGTATGCCGGTTCTTCGAGTTCTACAAGGCGCCCGAGTTGATCGCGCTGGGCCGGGAGATTGCCCGGGATACGCTGGATCGCTACGAGAGCGAGCAGAACTAAAGACTGCTCTCGCTCAACAACCGATAACCGACACCCGCCTCGGTCACGATAAAGCGTGGCCGGGTCGGATCGTCTGCCAGCTTCTGCCGCAAATGCCCGACCACGATCCGCAGGTAGTGGCTGTCCTCGGTGTGAGTCGGGCCCCAGATGTCCTTGAGCAATTGCTGCTGGGTGATTACCCGCCCCGGATGCCGCGCCAGTTGCGCCAGCACTGCGTATTCCTTGCGGGTCAGGGCAACTTCAACGCCGTCCAGCAGCACCCGGCGATACGCCAGGTCCACGGTCAGCGGGCCGAAATTCAACGCGGCCTGCTGCGCTTCCCCGGCCGGTGCCTGACGCAACAACGCGCGCACCCGGGCGAGAAACTCTTGAATGCCGAACGGCTTGGTCACGTAGTCATTGGCCCCGCCATCCAGCGCCTGGACCTTCTGTCCTTCGCTGGCGCGCACCGACAGCACCAACACCGGCGCCGTGGCCCATTCGCGAAACTCGCGCAGCACTTGCTGGCCGTCCATGTCCGGCAGGCCGAGGTCGAGCACCAGCAGATCCGGTTTGTTCAGCGCCGCCTGGGCCAGGCCCTCGGCGCCGGTGCCGGCCTCCAGCACTTTGTAGCCCTGGGAAGCGAGGCTGATACGCAGGAACTTGCGGATCTGCGGTTCGTCATCGATGACCAAAATGGTCGCGGTCTGGCTCATGAATTCACATCAACACAAAAGAGTGGCAAGAGAGTAGCGCAGCGCGGATCAGGCTTCACCGTCCATCCCCGGTTGCGTCTGCAACGGCAGGTGCAAAGTGATGCAGGTGCCGCGCCCGTCGATGCCGTCGCCGACACTGATCCGCCCGCCATGGGCGCCGACCATGCCCTGACAGATCGCCAACCCAAGGCCGGTGCCCTGACCACCACGATCACCTCGGGCAGCGGTGTAAAACATGTCGAAAATCTTCGCCCGCTCATCGACCGGAATCCCCGGCCCTTCATCGCTGACCGAGAAAAACACTTCGCTGTCATCCACCCCGGCGCGCAGTTGCAAACGACCGTGGGACGGCGAGAATCGGGCGGCGTTTTCCAGCACGTTCACCAGTGCCTGCTCGATCAACGCGGCATGCACGTACAACAGCGGCAACTCGGCCGGTACATCGGTGCTCACTTGCAACGACGACAGCACCGCCCGCAGACGATTGAGCGCACTGCCGACGATGTCCGCCGGCGACACCCAGTCCCGCGCCAGCTTCAGGGCGCCGTGGCCGAGACGGGTCATGTCCAGCAGGTTCTGGATGTAGCGGTCGAGGCGCTCGGCTTCATCGCGGGTGCCTTCCAGCAGCTCACGGCGATCCTCCAGCGGGATCGCTTCGCCGAGCGCCAGCAGGCTGTCGATGCTGCCGCGCATCGAGGTCAGCGGCGTGCGCAGATCGTGGGACACCGAGGCCAGCAAGGCACTGCGCAGTTGTTCGGTTTCGCCGTGCAGGCGCGCGGCTTCCAGGTCATCGGCCAGTTGCGCCCGGGCCAGTGCCTGCGCCAGCGGCTGACTCAATGCGGTCAACAAACGACGACGCTGACCGCTCAGGGTTTGGCCTTCCTTGGCGCATACACCGAGCAGCGCCAGCGGTCCGTCCTCCACTGACAGCGGCCACCACCACCAGCGCCCGAACGGCAGCGTGCCGGTGCCCATGCCCGCCGGTTGATCGTGTTGCCAGGCCCAATCGGCGGCGGCGCGTTCGGATTCAGTGAACTGCAATGGCCCGCCGGTTTCGACTTTCCATACGCCCTGCCCGTCGCGATTGAGCAGGCACAGCTGCAGATCGCTCCAGCCATTGAGGTGTTGGGCTGCGGCGCTGACCACGGCCTGACGGTCGGTGGCGGCGGTGAGTTTGCGCGACAGGTCGAGCAGTTCAGTGGTCTCTTCCTGGGTATCGCGCAGCGCCTGCAATTGCCGCCGCTGACGGGCTGCCAGGTTGCCGGTGAGCGCCGCCATCAGCAGGAAGAACAGCAAGGTCAGCACGTCTTCTTCGCGCTGGATGCTGAAGGAGAAATTCGGCGGAATGAACAGAAAGTCATACGTCAGAAACGACAGCGCCGCACAGGCCAGCGCCGGGCCGAGACTGCTGCGCACCGCCACCAGAAGCACCGCCGCAAGAAACACCAGCGAGATATTCGGCAACGGCAGCACGCTGGAGACCGCCCACGCCAGCGCACTGGCCAACAGCGTCGCGACCAGCGCCAGCGCGTAGTCGAACCACACCAGCGTCGGCGCGACACGCGGGCGCGGTTGATGCTGTTCCTGATCACTGTCCAGCACATTGATTTCCAGACCATGGGCCTGACGCAGCAAACGCGCCGCCAGCCCACCACCGAACAGACGCCTGCGCAGGCGCGGCCGCGACTGACCAACCAGCACCAGACTCGCCCGCCGTTCCGCCGCATGCTGGATCAGGGTTTTCGCCACCTCGCCGGCCCGCAGCAGCACCACTTCGCCGCCGAGGCGTTCCGCCAGTTGCTGGGCGCTTTGCAGGCGCAGGCGCGATTGCTCGTCACGCACACTGCCGTTGTCGACGTGCACCAGACTCCACGGCAAATGCCGACGCTGGGCAACCCGACTGGCATGACGCACCAGCCGTTCGGCCTGGGCATCGCCATCGACGCCGACCAGCAAGCGCCCGCGCACCGCCGGCGCGGCCTGGCCGAGCTGGCGATATCCCTGAGCGAGATCGTTATCGACCTGCGCGGCAGCGGTCTGCATCGCCAGTTCGCGCAGCGCGGTGAGGTTGGTCTGGGTAAAAAATGCATCGATCGCGGCGCGTGCCTGCTCCGGCACGTAGACCTTGCCTTCGCGTAAGCGCTCGAGCAGTTCGCGGGGCGGCAGGTCGATCAGCAGCAGTTCGTAGGCCTCTTGCAGCACCCAGTCCGGCAGGGTTTCGCGTACCTGCACACCGGTGATGCCACGCACCTGATCGTTGAGGCTTTCCAGGTGCTGGACGTTGACCGTGGTGTACACGTCGATGCCGGCGGCGAGCAGTTCCTGAATGTCCTGCCAGCGTTTGGCGTGACGACTGCCGGGAGCGTTGCTGTGGGCGAGTTCATCCACCAGCACAAGCTTCGGCTTGGCGGCGAGCAGGCCATCGAGGTCCATTTCTTCGAGCGTCACACCGCGGTATTCCGAGCGCACCAGCGGCAATTGCGGCAAGCCGCCAAGCAGCGCTTCGGTTTCGGCGCGGCCGTGGGTTTCGACCACGCCGGCAATGACTTTCACACCTTGGCGCAACTGGGTATGGGCCGCCTGCAGCATTGCGTAAGTCTTGCCTACACCCGGCGCAGCGCCGAGGAAAACCTTGAGCCGGCCGCGTCCGTCGCGGGGCAAGTCTGCTAACAGCGCGTCGGCGCGGCCGGAATCACTCATGCTTGAAGCTCTCTCTTCCTGATGTCATCGCGATTTACAGCTTTTCGAGCGCCATGTTCAGCGCCAGCACATTCACCACCGGCGGGCCCACCAACGGCTGTTCGATGTGCGCGTCGAGCAGTTGCTGCAAAGTCGCTACCGGCACATTACGCGCGGCCGCAACACGCGTCAGTTGATAGGCAATCGCCTGCGGTGGCAAGTGCGGATCGAGACCGCTGCCGGAGGTAGTCAGCAGCGCCAACGGCACCGGGCCCTGACCGGGCACCTGCAGCTTGTTGGCGTCATCGATCACTCGAGTGGCCAACGCCGGATTGCTTGGCGACAGGTTGCTCGCGCTGCTCGACACGGTGGCAAAGGCACCGGCCGATGGACGCGGATGGAACCAGGCATCGCCGACAAAATCCTGAGCGATCAGCGACGAGCCACGCACCTTGCCTTCGGCGTCGCGCACCAGACTGCCGTTGGCCTGCTCGGGGAAGGCAACCTGGGCAACGCCGGTCACCACCAGTGGATAGGCAACGCCGGTGACCAGGGTCATCAGCACCAGCAGGCTCAGGGCCGGACGTAACATTGTGGACATTTCAAAATCCTCGAATTCGTGCTTGAAGCGGTGTGCCCGGCACACCGCTGTTCAGGTTCAAACCAGATGCAACGCCGTCAACAGCATGTCGATCGCCTTGATCCCCACGAACGGCACCAGAATCCCGCCCAGACCATAGATCAGCAAATTGCGCCGCAGCAGCGCCGCCGCACTCGCCGCCTGCACCCGCACACCGCGCAGGGCCAGCGGAATCAGCACGACGATAATCAAGGCGTTAAAGACGATGGCCGACAGAATCGCGCTCTGCGGGCTGGTCAAATGCATGATGTTCAGCACGCCGAGTTGCGGGTAGATCGCGGCAAACAGCGCCGGCAGGATCGCGAAGTACTTGGCCACGTCGTTGGCGATGGAAAAGGTCGTCAGCGCACCACGGGTCACCAGCAATTCCTTGCCGATCTGCACCACGTCCAGCAGCTTGGTCGGGTCGCTGTCGAGGTCGACCATGTTGGCCGCTTCGCGCGCCGCTTGCGTGCCGTCGTTCATCGCCATGCCGACGTCAGCCTGGGCCAGCGCCGGTGCGTCGTTGGCGCCATCGCCGCACATCGCGACCAGCCGACCGTCGTTCTGCTCGTGACGGATGCGCGCCAGTTTCTTCTCAGGTGTCGCTTCGGCCAGCACGTCGTCGACGCCTGCTTCAGCAGCAATCGCGGCAGCAGTCAGCGGGTTGTCGCCGGTGACCATCACCGTGCGAATTCCCAGCTTGCGCAGCTCGGCGAAACGCTCGCGGATACCCGGCTTGACCACGTCTTTCAGGTGGATCGCACCAAGCAGCTTGCCGTCGGCGCAGACCAGCAACGGGGTGCCGCCGCTCTGGGCGATTTTGTCGATTTCCCGGGACAGCGCCGGGGCCAGATCCTTGCGTTGTTGACCGAGGAAGGCCAGCAGCGAATCCACCGCGCCCTTGCGGAACACACGGCCCTGGTAGTCGACACCGGACAAACGGGTTTCCGCACTGAACGGCACGGCAGTCAGGGTTTCCGGCGCCGGTTCCGGCTGCGGATTGGAGCCGCGCAGGTACTCGACGATGGACTTGCCTTCGGCAGTTTCGTCGGCCAGCGAGGCGAATAGCGCGCCTTCGGCCAGCTCACGGGCATTCACACCCGGCGCCGCATACACCGCGCTGCAACGACGGTTGCCGAAAGTGATGGTGCCGGTCTTGTCCAGCAGCAACACATGCACGTCACCCGCCGCTTCCACCGCACGACCGGATTTGGCAATCACGTTCAGGCGCACCAGACGATCCATCCCGGCGATACCGATGGCCGACAGCAGCCCGCCAATGGTGGTCGGAATCAGCGTGACCAATAACGCCACCAGGAACACCAGCGGCAGGCTGCCATTGGCGAAGTGGGCAAATGGCTGGAGGGTCACGACCACCAGCAGGAAGATCAGGGTCAGGCCGATCAGCAGGATGTCCAGCGCCACTTCGTTCGGGGTCTTCTGGCGTTTGGCACCTTCGACCAGCGCGATCATGCGGTCGAGGGTCGATTCACCGGGGTTGGCAGTGATCTTCACCAGCAGCCAGTCGGACACCAGCCGGGTGTTGCCGGTGACGGCGGAACGGTCGCCGCCGGACTCACGAATCACCGGCGCCGATTCACCGGTGATCGCGGCTTCGTTGACCGCCGCAATACCTTCGATGACCTCGCCGTCACCCGGGATCATTTCCCCGGCTTCGACGCGCACCACATCACCTTTGCGCAGGCTGGTGGCCGGCACGACTTGGAAGCTGCCGTTGGCCAGTTTGCGTCGGGCGCTGAGGCCTTCGCTGCCAGCCTTGAGGCTGTCGGCGCGGGCCTTGCCGCGACCTTCGGCGAGCGCTTCGGCGAAGTTGGCGAACAGCACGGTGAACCACAGCCACAGCGCAATTTGTGCGGCGACGAAAGTCGGCACGCTGCTGTCGGGAATGAAGCACAGCACGGTGGTCAGGATCGCCGTCAGTTCGACCACCAGCATCACCGGCGAGCGCTGCAACTGGCGCGGGTCGAGCTTGACGAACGCTTGCACCAGCGCCGGACGCCAAAGGGCGCTGATCGCGGTTTTCGCTTGTTCCGGCGCCTTGACGGCGGCGGGTTTGATTGCGGGCATATTCATCATTGACTCCTTAGAAGCCCATGCTCAGATGTTCGGCGATTGGGCCCAGTGCGAGGGTCGGCAAAAAGGTCAGGCCGCCCACCAGCAAAATGGTCACGGTCAACAGGGTCACGAACAGCGGGCCGTGGGTCGGGAAGCTGTTCTGGCCGATCGGTGCGGTTTTCTTCATCGCCAGGCTGCCGGCCAGGGCCAGTACCGGGAGGATGTAACCGAAGCGGCCGATCAACATGCCCAGGCCGAGCATCAGGTTGTGGAACGCGGTGTTGGCGCCGAAGCCGCCGAATGCCGAACCGTTGTTGGCACTGGCCGAGGTGTAGGCGTAGAGCAACTGGCTGAAACCGTGCGGGCCGGGGTTGCTCACCGCCGCCACCGGGCCCGGCAGGCTCGCGGCAATCGCGCCCAGCACCAGCACGCCGACCGGCATGACCAGCAGGGTGACGACCAGCAGTTGCACTTCACGGGCCTGGAGTTTCTTGCCGAGGTATTCCGGGGTGCGGCCGATCATCAGGCCGGCGAGGAACACCGCGATCAGCACGTTCAGCAACATGCCGTAGAGCCCCGCGCCGACGCCGCCGAAGATCACTTCGCCGACCATCATGTTCACCAGCGCGACCATGCCGCTGAGCGGGTTGAGGCTGTCATGCATGCCGTTGACCGAACCGTTCGACGCTGCGGTGGTGGTCACCGACCAAAGAACAGTGGCAGTGGTGCCGAAGCGCGCTTCCTTGCCTTCCAGCGGGGCGGTTTGTTCGACGGCGACGTTGTTCAGCGCCGGGTTCGGCTGATATTCGGCCCACAGCGAAGTGGCGCCGCCGATGATGAACAGCGCGAGCATGCAGCCGATGATGGCGCGGCTCTGACGCAGATCCTTCACGTAGTGGCCGAAGGTGAACACCAGCGCCACCGGGATCAGGATGATCGACGCAACTTCGAACAGGTTGCTCCAGGCGGTCGGGTTCTCGAACGGATGCGCCGAGTTGACGCCGAAGAAACCACCGCCGTTGGTGCCCAGTTGCTTGATCGCAATCTGGCTGGCGGCCGGGCCGAGCGGGATCACCTGATCAACGCCCTGCATCGTCACTGCATTCACATATTGGGCGAAGGTTTGCGGCACGCCCTGCCACACCAGGTACAGCGCCAGCAGCAGGCACAGCGGCAGCAAGCCGTAGAGGGTGGCGCGGGTCATGTCTACCCAGAAGTTGCCGAGGGTTTTGGTGGACTTGCGCCCGATGCCACGGCACAGCGCAACCAGTACAGCGAGGCCGGTGGCGGCGCTGACGAAGTTCTGCACGGTGAGGCCGACCATCTGGCTCAGGTAGCTGAGCGACGCTTCGCCGCTGTAGGCCTGCCAGTTGGTGTTGGTCATGAAACTGACGGCGGTGTTGAACGCGAGTGTCCACTCCTGGCCCGGCAGGTTTTGCGGGTTCAGCGGCAGGTGATCCTGAAACAGCAGGATCGCGAACAGCAGCAGGAAACCGGCAAGGTTGAACGCCAGCAGCGCCAGCGTGTACTTCTGCCAGCTCTGTTCGTCCTGCGGATTGACCCCGGCGATGCGGTAACAGCCACGTTCGACTGGGCCGAGAATCGGCGTCAGCCAGGTACGCTGGCCCTCCATCACCTTGTAGTAGAAGCGCCCGAGGAACGGCGCCGGCAGCAAGACCACCGCGAAGAATGCGAGGATCAGCCAATAGTCATAACTGTGCATAGCCGCTCCTAAGTCCGATCCGCGCGCAACAGCGCAACCAACAGATAAATGAACAGCCCCACTGCCAGCAGCAGTGACACCCCGTCCAGAACGCTCATGGAAGATCTCCGTGTTACGGCGTATTGCCGCGTGTGGAGGCATTGTCGGAAAGGAGGCTGTAAAGGAACGAGAGCGAGGGTGTGGGCGGGGCATAAAGAAAGCGTAAAGAGTGGGTTTACGCGGGCGTTACAGCAAAGTTTTGCGTCGTGCGGGCGGGACTCTTCGTCGGATCGCCGCCCGGACCAAGCCCGCTCTCACAGGGGTATGCGTTGTTTGGACGAGCGCATTTCAGAATGTGGGAGCGGGCTTGCCCGCGAAGACGGCAGCACAAACAACATCGCACCCAACTGGCGCACAATTTTGTGGGCATTGCGCCGCGAACATCCCCGATACGACAGCTTTCAGCCTATTACGACCCGCCAATACAAAATGGCACGGCCACTGCACACGCCCTTCCCCGAGCTTTCCAAACCGTTCAGGGAGCAAAACACATGAACACACAACTCAAACCCACGCTGGGCACCTTGCACCTGTGGGGCATTGCGGTGGGGCTGGTGATTTCCGGGGAGTATTTCGGCTGGAGTTATGGCTGGGGCGTAGCGGGAACCCTGGGTTTCCTGGTGACTTCGTTCATGGTCGCGACCATGTACACCTGTTTCATCTTCAGCTTCACCGAACTGACCACGGCGATCCCCCACGCGGGCGGGCCGTTTGCCTACAGTCGCCGCGCCTTCGGTGAAAAAGGCGGATTGATCGCCGGACTGGCGACGCTGATCGAATTCGTCTTCGCCCCGCCGGCGATTGCCTTGGCGATTGGCGCGTACCTGAACGTGCAGTTTCCGGCGCTCGATCCGAAACACGCGGCGGTCGGCGCGTACATCGTCTTCATGGGTCTGAATATTCTCGGGGTGAAACTGGCCGCGACCTTCGAGTTGATCGTCTGCGTCCTGGCCGTCGCCGAGCTATTGGTGTTCATGGGCGTGGTCGCCCCGGCGTTCAGTTTCAGCAACTTTGCGCTCAATGGCTGGGCCGGCTCGGACATCTTCGGTGCTCCGGCGATTGCCGGGATGTTCGCGGCAATTCCGTTTGCGATCTGGTTTTTCCTCGCCATCGAAGGCGCAGCCATGGCGGCCGAAGAAGCCAAGGACCCGAAACGCACGATTCCCAAGGCCTACATCAGCGGCATTCTGACCTTGGTGTTGCTGGCCATGGGCGTGATGTTCTTCGCCGGTGGCGTCGGTGACTGGCGCACCCTGTCGAACATCAACGACCCGCTGCCTCAGGCAATGAAAGCGGTGGTCGGCGACAACTCCGGCTGGCTGCACATGCTGGTGTGGATCGGTCTGTTCGGGCTGGTGGCGAGTTTCCACGGCATCATTCTTGGCTACTCACGGCAGTTCTTCGCCCTCGCCCGCGCCGGTTATCTGCCCGCCTCGCTGGCGAAACTGTCGCGCTTCCAGACCCCGCACCGCGCCATCATCGCCGGCGGCGTGATCGGCATCGCGGCGATCTACAGCGACGGCCTGATCAATCTGGGCGGCATGACCCTCACTGCCGCGATGATCACCATGGCGGTGTTCGGCGCGATCGTGATGTACATCATGAGCATGCTCAGCCTGTTCAAACTGCGTAAATCCGAACCGAATCTGGAGCGCACCTTCCGTGCGCCGTGCTATCCGCTGATTCCATTGATTGCACTGGTGCTGGCCGTGGTGTGTCTGGTGGCGATGGCCTGGTTCAATGCGTTGATCGGACTGATCTTCCTCGGTTTCATGGCCGTCGGTTTCGGCTACTTCCTGTTGACCGGCCAGTTGCGCGCCAACGCCCCGGCAGACGCCATGCTCACCGGACTGTAAACCACGACGGGCATAACCGGCCTAGAATGGAACCACTGCGAATGCACTTCGCTCAAAGTGGTATGCAGCGTTGCACGGCGAAACCCTCGCCCGTCGACCTGCCTTAAGGAGAGCCGTTATGCCCTGGTATGCCTGGTTGATTCTGGTCGTTGCAATCGGCTCGATCGTCGGCGGTCTGATGATGTTGCGTGACACCGCCAACAAGGTCGAACTGACCGATGAACAACGCAAGCGCGTCGCTGAACGCAATGCCGAAGCGGACATCAAGGACGCGCAGGACCGCTGAACGAAAAACCCCGCCTGAATCGGCGGGGTTTGTTTTTTGTCGCGGTTACTTTTCCCACTCGGCCTTGGCAATGTGCAAGCCATGCAGGCCTTTGTAAGCTGCACGCTCCGGCTGGCTCCAGCCTTCCAGCAGCGCGTCGTCCAGACGATAGATTTCCACCCCGAGCGGGCGGCACACGGTCAGCGGATCCTGCGCATCCGGCCCCCACATCGCCAGTGACAGATCACCACCGGGACAGGTCGACAACGCGCACAGCAAGTCGATTTCGGCGAAGAACTCCAGGTAATCGCCCTTCTGCGCCGGGCAGGCCTTCATGAAATACAGGTCATCGTGATTCAGGCCGGTGCACTGGAAGATGTTCAGCACGTCATGCACATCGAACTCGGTCAGGCCATGCGGAAGTACGGCGCGAGTCAGATTGGAATGGCAGTGATGATGGAAATCCTCGCCGGTGAGCATTTTGTTCACATAGGGATCGCAGCGCGTGCCGAGCAAATCGTGCAGGCGCCCGCCGTGCTCGTCGATGCCATAGTCGGCCAGGCTGTCATCGGTGATGGTCACCAGAGGTCGCAGGAAAGGCAGGTTCGACCAGAGGCGATCGTGGGTGCTGACATGCGCGCCCTGCAATTGCCGGGTGCGCGCCGCCCACATCCGTTCGCGCGGATCATGTGCGTTCCACACATTGAAATCGCCCACCTGGGGCCCGACCGGTGTGGTGACGCGAAACACATGCCCCGCCGGCACGTGCCAGGCGCGGCCGGTGCGGATCGGCACCTCGAATTGCTCGATCAGCGTGCGCCCGTCCTTGCGGTCGCGAATCCGTTCGTAGAAAGGTGTATCGACCTGCAACGCCGAGCCTTTGCTGACCTGATAGGCGGCCGGGTAGTCTTTGTACATGATTCTCCTGCTCCTCAAGTGATGGCAACTTTGCAAGCTGCAACCACTATCCGTGCCAACCGTTGATGGCTGTTACGAACATGTCGGAGTGACCGGGCGTTTTTTTAGAAGTAGAAGTACAGTCACCATCCAATTCCCATTGGTTAAGATGGCGATCTTGTTGCGGAGAGTTTAAATGCGTTACTCGCAGGATCATAAAGCCCAGACCCATCAGCGCATTATCAAGGAAGCTTCCGAGCGTTTTCGCAAGGACGGCATCGGTGCGACCGGACTGCAGCCATTGATGAAAGCGCTGGGCCTGACGCACGGCGGTTTCTACTCGCACTTCAAGTCCAAGGACGAACTCGTTGAAAAAGCCCTGCAAGCGGCCGGAGATCAAGTGGCTGGCTTGTGTGCGGAGATCTTCGCCCAGGAAAACCCGCTTGAGCTGTTCATCGACACCTACCTGTCCGAATGGCACCAGACCACGCCGCATGAAGGCTGCCCACTGCTGACCATTTCATCGGAGTTGGGATTGCGCGGCCAGCCGAGCCCGACCAGCGATGAAGTGCTCAAGGCTCGCCTGGACCAGATCGAAGGCACCCTTGAAGGCGAGAACGCCACCGAGCGCAGCATCGTCATCATGGCGACACTGGCCGGGGCGCTCCTGCTGTCACGCAGTGTCGCGGATCCTGAATTTGCGCAGCAAATCCTCGACGTCACCCGCGAACACCTCAAACGCTCCGAAGACTAAGCCTGCCAGCGCTTGAACAGCACGCTGGCATTGACCCCGCCGAAACCGAACCCGTTGGACAACGCATACTCGATCGGCATCGACCGCGCCTGACCGTGGACGATGTCTACGCCTTCGCTTGCCGGATCGGGATTTTCCAGATTAAGGGTGGGCGGAACGATCTGATCGCGGATCGCCAACAGCGTGAAGATCGCTTCCAGACCTCCCGCCGCACCGAGCAAATGCCCCGTCGCGGATTTGGTCGAGGTCACGGCAATTGAGTTTTGTGCGCCAAAAACCGACTTGATCGCCGCCAGCTCACCGAGGTCGCCCACCGGTGTCGAGGTCGCATGCGCATTCAGATGCTGCACCTGATCCGGCGCTATACCGGCCTGGGCCAGCGCCACTGTCATCGCCCGCCGTGCACCGCTGCCGTCTTCCGGCCCGGCGGTCAGGTGATAGGCGTCGGCGCTGGTGCCATAACCGACCAGTTCGGCCAGCGGCTGTGCGCCGCGCGCCAGTGCGTGCTCCAGCGACTCGATCACCAGCAGACCGGCGCCCTCGCCCATCACGAAACCGTCACGTCCGCTGTCGAACGGACGCGAGGCGCGCTCAGGCGTGTCGTTGTAGCCACTGGACAAAGCCCGCGCTGCCGCAAAACCGGCAAGACTGACGCGATCGATGCAGGCTTCCGCACCGCCGCACACCGCGATGTCGGCCTCACCGGCACGAATCAGCCGGGCCGCATCACCGATCGCCTGCACCCCGGCGGCACACGCGGTGACCGGCGCACCGAGCGGGCCCTTGAGACCGTGCTGGATCGAGACATGCCCTGCGGCGAGATTGACCAGAAACGAGGGAATGGTGAACGGCGACAACCGTCGCGGACCACGGCTGTCGGTGGTGCGTACCGCATCGGCGATAGCGCCGAAGCCGCCGACACCGGAGCCGATGATCGTGGCGGTGCGTTCCTGAGCGCCGGATTCGGTCGGGTGCCAGCCGGCCTGTTCAAGCGCCTGCCGTGCAGCCTCCATCGCGAACAGAATGAAACGATCCATTTTCTTCTGTTCTTTGGGCGGCGTGGCACGGTCAGGATCGAAACCCGCTTCGGCGTCCTCCTCCATCGTCGGCACCGCACCGCCAACCCGGGTCGGTAGATCGGCAATCACCGCTTCCGGCAAGTTTCGCAATCCCGAACGCCCGGCCAGCAAGCGCTGCCAGACCACTTCGACGCCGCTTCCCAAGGGCGATACCAGGCCCATACCCGTGACAACTACTCGACGCTGATCCATATCGGGTTGACCTCTCTCGACTTGATTTACTTGTAACGACTGGCTGCCGAGCTGTGGGACAGGTTGGGCGCCATCACATGACGGGCAGCGACGAAGGCTTGCCATTCCCCGGCATCGGGCAGCGAAGGAATCGTGACGAGCTCGCCCTGATCCAGACCGGACAGCGCGGCATCGACCATCTCGCCCGCTTCCATGACCATTTCCGCCGGAATATTGGTGGCATCCAGACCCGAACGCTCCCAGATTTCGGTGCGCGTCACTCCAGGCAGAACCGCTTGCACCTTGACACCTGTGCCTTCGAGTTCCGCATTCAGCGTTTGGGAGAGGCTCAACACGTAAGCCTTGCTGGCGCTGTAGGTGGCGTTGAAGCGCTCGGGGAACAAGGCGACCACGGATGCAATGTTGATGATCGTGCCACGCCCGGCGTTGGTGAATGCCGCGGCAGCGGCCGAGGCCAGTCGGGTGAGCGTCGTGACGTTCAACTGAATCAGTTTCTCCAGCTCGTCCGGGTCGGCGTTGGCCAGCAATCCGTTGACCGCTACTCCCGCATTGTTGACCAGCAGGCTGATACTGGAATCGCTGCGCAGACGCTGCTCAAGCTTGATCACTTCCTCCTTCTGCGTCAGATCGGCCTTGAGCACTTCAACCTGAACGCCATGGACGTCTCGCAGTTTGCTCGCAGCCGATTCCAGACGCGCCTTGTCACGAGCGACCAGCAGCAGATCGAAACCACGCGCCGCCAATCGCTCGGCATACACGGCACCGATGCCGGAAGAAGCGCCCGTGACCAGCGCCGTGCCTTGGGATTTCGGTGAATTCATGACGATACTCCTGGGATGCGTTAGGAATGAACGACCGCTAAAAAGCAGAACGCTTCAGTGGCGACTGAAATTATTATAGGCATAATCTCAAGACAATATGATAGCCATAATTTTCCATTTCCCGACGGAAAGGCTGTCGCCCTCCTGTGCTGTGCTCAACCTGGAAGCAAAAAGGGCCGGTCAATGACCGGCCCCTTGGCGTTGAACAATCAGCTTAGTTCACTTCCAGCTTGTCGCGATTGCGATCCAGGATCGCCTTGCCGATCCCCTTCACTTCCAGCAGCTCATCCACGGACGCAAACGGCCCGTTTGTTTCACGATAAGCAACAATCGCTTTCGCCTTGGCCTCGCCCACGCCTGCCAATTCCTTTTGCAGAGTGGCCGCGTCGGCACCGTTCAGATCGACCTTCTGATTTTCAGAAGTGGCTGACGCGTCCATCACCACGGGTGCCTTGTTCGCTTCTGAAGAACCCAGAGGCGCAGCAATGGCAGCAATAGAGGCGCTGGTCAGCAGGGCAAAAATCAGGGAGTAGAAATATCCGGTACGCATAAGTGACGCTCCTTCATCAATTGAGAAAGCAGCTTTTCCGAAGCTGCTCTCAAAACTTAGGCGATGATCGGGACAAGTCAAAAATGCGTCCGTTACAGGATGTGAAACAATCAGGGTTCGAGACGGCGCTGCTGATAAATCCAGTCGACGATCTCGCCGTCGGGGGTATAACCACTGACGGTTTCGCGCAGGAGTTGGCGGACTCGGGAGTAATCATCTGCATCGACAGCAGCGAGCAGCTCTCCCAACCGGGATTTAAGAACATCCCAAGGCAAGTGGTCCTCATTGGCCGTCATGATCATCGGATGCGGCGTCGCGGCAACATTGTCGCCAATCAGCAGTTCTTCATAGAGCTTTTCACCGGGACGCAACCCCGTGAACTCGATGGAAATATCTCCCTGCGGATTGCGTTCGGAACGTATGCTCAAACCGGACAAATGAATCATTTTCTCGGCCAGTTCCACGATTCTTACCGGCTCGCCCATATCCAGCACGAACACATCGCCGCCCTGCCCCATGGAGCCCGCCTGAATCACCAGTTGGGCGGCTTCCGGGATCGTCATGAAGTAGCGGGTGATTTTCGGGTGGGTGACCGTCAGAGGGCCGCCGGACTTGATTTGACTGTGAAACAGTGGGATCACCGAACCGGACGAGCCCAGTACGTTGCCGAAGCGGACCATGGTGAAGCGGGTTTTGTTGACGCGTGAAACGTTGGCCTTGTCGCCGAACAACACTGGCGCAACTTCTCGACTCAATGCCTGAAGCGTGAGCTCCGCCAGACGCTTGGTACTGCCCATGACGTTGGTCGGACGAACGGCCTTGTCGGTCGAGATCAGCACGAAATTCGAAACGCCCGACTGCAACGCCGCCTGTGCCGTATTGAGCGTACCGATCACGTTATTCAACACGCCTTCGGCGATATTGTGCTCGACCATCGGCACATGCTTGTAGGCCGCCGCGTGGTAAACGGTGTCGACCTTCCAGGTTTTCATCACATCCAGCAGTTTGTCCTGATGGCGGATCGAGCCGAGAATTGGCAGCAAACGAACGGGCGTCGACTCACGACTGCCACGCTGCTCGAGCTCCGAGAGAATGCTGTAGAGGTTGAATTCGCTATGTTCGAACAGCAGAAGCGTCGTCGGCTGCAACGAAAATATCTGCCGGCACAGTTCAGAACCGATGGATCCCCCTGCGCCGGTGACCATCACCGTCTTGCCCTTGATGCAGCGTTCGAGCAAATCCGGCTGAGCCGGCACTGAGTCACGCCCCAGCAGGTCGGCAATATCGACTTCTTGAATGTCTTCGACTTTTACCCGGCCACTGGCCAGGTCAGTAAAGTTGGGAACGCTGCGAACGTGCAGCGGAAAACCTTCCAGCAGGTTGAGAATTTCCCGACGACGGGCACGAGTCGAGGAAGGCAGTGCCAGAAGAATTTCCTGGGCACCGGTCACGTCGATCATTTGCTGGATATGTTTGGGCTTGTAGACCTGCAGCCCGGAAATCGAGCGGTCCGAGATACCCGGATCATCATCGATGAACGCCACGGGACGCAGCACCCGGCCCATGCGCAGTGCCGCAACCAGTTGATTGCCCGCCACGCCGGCACCGTACACTGCCACTTTGGTCAGCCCGTCGTCGCGGTTGGTGAAGGGCACGTGCTGGGCTGCGGTAAACCAGTCGCCCATGAAGTATTGGCGCATGCACAGGCGCAAACCGCCTATGATGACGAGACTGAGCCACCAATAGTTGAAAATGATGGAGCGGGGAACCACGGCCTCGTGGTTGCTGTACCAATAAACCACCAGCGCCAGGATCAGCGATGAAAGACTGACGGCCTTGACGATCGCGATCAGCGCATCGTTACCGAAGTAACGCATGACTGCACGGTACATTCCGAAGCGAATGAAAAGCGGGATTGCAACGATCGGGGCACTGACGAACAACCAGAAATGTACTTTAAGCGGGTTGTACATATCGTCGATGCCGAGCCGGACGATGAACGCAAGCCAAAGAGACCCCCAGACCAGAAACACATCTGTGGCAACTTGAATCAGTCGTTTTTGCCTGCGTGGCAAACCTAACAAAAAGGCGCGTAATTTATCCATAAACCTCAACCGACCAGGCACGTTGGCCTACTTAATCCGCCTTCATTGTACGTAATAATTAGAGGCCAGACGGATTTTGTCTAACGATCCTTGCCCCGCACAGTTTTGACTTCGTACTCACCCGCATGAAACTTCACCGCCAGAACCAGCAATGGCACATAGGCAATTATCAGGCCTGTCGCTCCATCCAGCCCCGTCACTACCACGGCGATGGCAACCGGCAGTAGCCACAGCACATTGATCAACGCCACGGCAATAGTCACCGGCAAATGCCTTCCATAAGCCCGCGAGGCGTACTGGTAGGCATGACTTCGATGAGCTTCATACACCTTCTCGCCTCGCAGCAAACGCCTGAGCAACGTAAACGTCGCATCGACGATAAACACGCCCGGCAGGATCAGCCATGCCCACAAGAGATCCGGGTTGAGCGATGCCGCCTGTAATGCAAGGACCCCCAAAATGACTCCCAGAAATCCGCTTCCGGCATCACCCATAAAAATTTTTGCCGGTGGAAAATTCCAGACCAGAAACCCCAGGACCGACATTGCCAACAGCAATGGTGCCCAGATAAAGCCCTCATGACCGGTGATCCAATAGAGAAGGCAGGCTGAACCACAGACACTGATTGCCTCGACGCTGGCCAGGCCGTCGATTCCGTCCATGAAATTGTAAAGGTTCAACATCCATACCAGATAAAAAAGTGCGAAGACATTGCTGACCCAGCCCGGATCCAAGGTCATACCAAACACTTCCACCGGTGCCAGTCCGCCGGTCCACCACAACACCCAGGCCGCCGCAGCAAAATGGCCGAGCAGACGCCAGCGAGCCGCAATATGGCCATGATCATCCATGAATCCGATCACAGCCACCAAGGCGCCCGCACCGGCAGCGCCCAGAAAAAAGCCGGAATCGATCAACCCTGCTGACCATATTGCCACCAGGCCAGACAAAAAGGTCACGACGATCGATACCCCACCGCCACGCGGAGTGGGAACGGCGTGAGAGCTGCGATCATTCGGCACGTCGAGCATGCTGCGGGCCAACGCATATCGGCGAAGGCCGGCAGTCAATGCAAACGAAAGGCCGCAGATAGCAGGTATGAGCCACCAGAAAATCATCGAGTACATCACTCCAAAAGGTAAAACGTGTCACACGTGATGCCCCACGCTCTCTTTGAGAAAACAAGTGAGCTGGCAAATGAGGGGAGACGGCGGCAGGCCGCGCCCGGTGCACCAAAACGGCTAAGGATACACGACGGATTGCACCTCGGATGGCCGACAGCAATCGTCGTGAGTGGCGGATGGGCTGTATTTTGCAAGTTTTCGTGCAAAAGGCCATGAATGAAAAGGATGACGCGACCTACCTTGCAGATTAAGATTACGGGCTTTTTTTCGAAATGATGGACGACAGCCGATGGCTGACGTCTCGAGGGACTGTAAATGGTATTTTTTCCGGTATTTCTTTCGGTTGTCTTTGTAGTGCGCAACCAATCTAACCATATTGGAAGTATCCTGGCAGACGCAGTTGAACGGATGTCCACGCTCGTTAGCGACTATGAACTTATTGTTGTCGATAACGCTTCGGATGACGACAGCATATCGATACTAAAAAGCCTGACCGGCGAAAACGGTCTGCCCAACTTGCAAGTCTATGCACTGACCAAAGAAGTCGATGCCGATACCGCATCGTGGGCTGGCCTGGAAAACGCTCTGGGCGATTTCGTCGCAGTGATCGATCCGCTAGTCGATGACATCGCTTTCTTGCCTGAGATGCTCGACAAGGCAGTCAGCGGCGCCGACGTGGTTTTCGCCAAGAACAAACAGAAACCCGCACAAAGTCTCGCTTACGAAGTCGCCTATTCGGTCTTCAACAAAGTATACAAATCGTTCAACGGCATACATCTTGCCACCGAGGCCCCGCAATATCGGGTGCTCAGCAAGCGCGTCATCAATTTCATCCTGCAGCACCCTCAACCTTCGGTAACCTATCGCCACCTCCCGGCGACAGGCGGTTTTGCCCGTGCCAATCTGAACTACAGTTCCAGCCCTCGAGTAACACAGAAGAAACGTCTGCGCGAAAGTATTGATCGGGGCATGCTCCTGTTGGTGTCGACCACTCGGGCGCCCATGCGGCTGGTTACTTCCCTTTCGCTGTTTGGCGCAGTCGCGAATCTCATTTACAGCTTCTATGTGGTCGCCAGCGGCTTTCTCAAAACAGACATTGCACCGGGCTGGATCAGTCTCTCCTTACAACAATCCGGCATGTTTTTCCTGATTTCGCTGGTGCTCCTGGTACTGGGCGAATACATCCTGCACATGACCAGCCTGACCAATGAAGGTCCGCTCTATCATATTGCCCAGGAGTTCACCAGCGCGCGCATAACCCGCCGGGAAAAACTGAATATCGAAGAGGTCGCATCGCCCGAGACGCCTCAATCCTCCTCAGGCCGAGTGGCGTGATGTCGACGACTAATATGCAGGATGCGGTCGTTGTAGGAGGGGGGTTCTACGGCGCAGCGATCGCGGTTTACCTTGCCAGACAACGCGGCATGAAACAGGTCATGCTTATCGAGCGTGAATCTTCGCTGTTGAGCCGGGCCTCTTATAACAATCAGGCTCGCGTACACAATGGCTACCACTACCCGCGCAGTTTCACCACGGCATACCGCAGCCGGGTCAACCTTCCGAAATTCGTTCAAGACTGGCCTGAAGCCGTAAAACAGGACTTCACCAAGCTGTATGCAATCGCACGACGCAATTCGAAGGTTACTGCCAACCAGTTCGAACGCTTTTACAGGGAAATTGGGGCAAAAATCGAGCTGGCCAGCCCTGCGCTTCGATCACTATTCGAGCCAAGGCTGATCGAAGAGGTTTTTCTGGTTGAAGAGTACGCATTCGACTCGACTCAACTGGCGAGATGGGCAATACGTGAACTGCAGGAGAGCGGTGTGCGCATTCGCCTGAATACCCAGGCCGTGGCCATTGCCAACAGCCCGAACCAATCGCTGAACATTACCCTGGCCCCCGACGGCAAAGATCGGGAACAGATCAGCGCTCGATACGTCTTCAACTGCACCTACAGTGGTCTGAACCAGTTTGGCGGCGACTTTCCTGGCACTCGCACTGCGTTGAAACAGGAAATTACCGAAATGGCGCTCATGCGAATGCCGCCAGCACTCAGCGATCTGGGTATCACCGTAATGGATGGACCGTTCTTTTCCGTTATGCCCTTTCCAGCTCGTGGCTTGCATACGGTTTCGCATGTTCGCTACACGCCCCACCTGCATTGGGCCGACGACCCTAATACAAATCCCTACCAAAAGCTGGACACCTATCAAAGGGATACACGCGTGGATCGGATGATTCGCGATATTGGGCGCTACTTGCCTTCAGTACTGGGCTCCGAATACGTCGACTCACTCTTCGAGGTCAAAACCATTCTCAGCAAAAATGAAGGCGACGACGGCCGACCTATTTTGTTCGAGAAACACGAAACCCTCCCGGGCTGTTATTCCATCCTGGGTGGCAAGATCGACAATATTTATGACGTGCTGGAAAAGCTCGAGACTGAAAACCTGTCCGGCACGCAAACCACCTCTTCCGAGCAAGCACAATGAATTCGCTGATTGAAATTACTATTCCGGTCCTGAACGAAGAGTCAACGCTCGCGGAACAGGTTCGTAAAACCCACGATTATATTCAAACCAACCTGAGCGATATCGGCATCATCCGCATTGTCCTCGCGGATAATGGATCCACCGACCGAACTCAAGAAATTGCTCTGGAGCTGCAAAAAAGCCTGTCCGACGTTCGCTACCTGCGCCTTGAACAGCGCGGAGTCGGTCGTGCGCTAAAAGCGTCCTGGACACAATCGAGCGCCGACATCGTCGGCTACATGGATCTCGACCTGGCCACCGACTTGAGCCACCTGCGCCCGGCGCTCGAAGCGCTGAAAGCCAACAAGGCAGATATTGTGACTGGCTCGCGCCTGGCCAAAGGCGCCAAGGTCATCGGACGCAAACCCCTCAGAAACGTTACCAGCTTTGGCTTTAACCTCATCGTCAAACTGATTTTCCGAACGTCATTCAGCGATGGGATGTGCGGGTTCAAATTTCTCCAGCGCAGTGTTCTCGCCCCTTTGATGCAGACAGGCGCCAACAGTGACGGATGGTTTTTTGCAACCGAGTTGCTGATCACCGGGGAACACTTGAAATACCGCGTGATGGACTTGCCGGTCACCTGGACTGATGATCCGAACTCGAAGGTGAAAGTGCTCAAACTGACCATCGAGTACCTCAAAGCGATGTTTTCCCTGCGCCAACGCCTGAACAACTCAAAGCGTGAAGCATGAAGAACACGAGTCTTTCGCCAGACCATAAACAGTTGATATTGGGTACCGCCCTCTGGGGCTGGGGTATTGAACGTGCCCAGGCATATGAGTTGCTTGAGCAGTTTTTGCTCAGCGGCGGAACAATGGTCGACACCGCGACGAACTACCCTATCAACAAGCGTCAGGAGGACTTCGGTCTCGCTGTTCGCTGGATTGCTGACTGGGTCAGGCAAAACACCAGCTCCAAACTCGCACTGACTGTCAAAATCGGCTCGAAGGACAATATGGGCTCGCCTGAAGTCAGTCTGAGCCCGGATGATATAGATCGCGCATCGAGTACCCTGCACAGTCAATTTGGTTCGGCACTTTCCTGCGTTTCGATCCACTGGGACAATCGCGCAGAGGACGACATCGACGGCGCGACCATTGCAGATACCGTCGAGGCCATGTCCAGACTTGAACAGCAGGGTCTCGGTATCGGTCTTTCGGGTATCAGACATCCCGAGCTTTATTACAAGGCCGATCCGTCGCTCTCTCGCAAGTGGGCCATTCAGGTCAAAGAGAACCTCAAGACCCATGCTGCTCGCGCAGCCTACGAAGCCTGGTTTCCCGATGCGAAGTATCTGGCCTACGGTATCAATCTTGGCGGCCTGAAGACCGAAGCGGCCAAGACAAACAGTTCGATGGAATTGCGCAACATCAATATTCCTCAGGCGTTTACACAGAAGCTCGTCGACTTCCTCAACGAGCCGCACGCATTCGAACCAAGACCCACAACGCTCAACGAACTGGCCCTCGCCGCTTCCTTTGTAAACCCGTCGCTGTCCGGGATCGTCATTGGCCCCAGAAACACCGACCAATTGGACAATACCCTCAACTATTGGAAATCGCTGCAAGCACAAGCAGACACAAGTACAGGGCAGAAAGTCTTCACTCGACTGTTCGAAGAATTACCGTCCGACTAGGAAGACTCGCTGACAATGCAACCGCTCAAATTCATATTTGCAGGCGTCGCCAATACGGCCATCGGCTATGGCGTTTTCCTGCTACTTGTCACATTGCTGGACATGAACCCTTCCTATGCGAACGCCATTGGCTATGTCATTGCCTTGATAGCCGCGTTCATCCTCAACAAGACTTTTGTGTTCAACCAATCCACCACTGATCGAAGCACGATACCGAAGTTCATTGTTGCTTTCGGCATTGCTTTTGGAATCAACCAGCTGGTGTTGATCTCCGGGTATCGCCTGGCGGGCCTGGATCCGAAAATCGCGCAAGTATTTGCCATGATTTCTTACACCATCAGCTTTTACGCTCTGAACAAAAAATTTGTATTCAACAAAAAAACAGATATCGATTAAAAAAGACACTACACAAGGACACAAAAAGTGCCGACCACCCCCATCAACAAGCGCGTCACAAACGCCTTGTTCTCACCGCTTAGTTATGGCTTAGCTCTTCTGCTCTCCATGGCAGTTGGTGTTATTTTTTTTATTGCCAACAACACAACTATCCCTGCACCACTCCCACCAGAAGAAAATTATATTCCCGCACTGAAGGTTAACTTTGATCAGTGCACAACTGGAAAATACTGGATAACTGTAAATGGCTGGGCACTATTGGACCGGCCTGACAGCGCGACAAAAATCCACCTATTTGCCACCGGGCCAGGCGGCTCTATAAAACTGACAACACGGCGCCTGCAAAGAAAAGATGTCAGTGACTTTCTAAAAATTCACAGTGATTTCCACTTGCACGGTTTTTACGCATCAGCAATAGGGCGCAACCTGAGCCAGCGGTATGGTGAAAAAGTAAAAATCTTCATTGAAGACTCGAAGGGCTTAATTCACTACGGAGGCGAAAATGTCTGCACAGCAAATTGATTCCAACACCCAAAAGACACTGGCCTTTGTGTTATTTATTGCCTTGTTCTACTTGTACTTCTTTCTAACTCTGGAACTCAAACCTTTTTCCGACGATGTAACTTTTCTATCAGTTGCCACATCAGGCGAATCACCGCTCCATTATTTAGCCAGGCGCTACAACGTCTGGACAGGTAGGATCGTTATTGAAGCAGTCATGTACACCACGATCGCCTATTCTGCGTTCTGGAAACTGGCAATACCTACTTTATTGCTACTTAGCATCTACGCCACCTGGAGAGTTTTCTTTTCCAAGACAATCGACTTCCGCTATGGCATTCCGATCTGCATGGCTTTAATGCTGTTAACAGGCCACAACATCCTCGACACCACCATATATTACGTGACCGGATTTTATAACTACTTGCTGCCGATTTCAGCAGCAGTTTTTGTATGCGCAACATTCATGCGCCCCTCGTTATTCTCTACCCCCGAGAAATTTCTCGCCATTCCTCTCGCACTGATCGCATCACAGTCCGAGCAGGCCGGCATATCAACACTCGCACTGTTTACCGTTTCTTTATTATGGGACAAAAAGAGTTCATTAGCATATAGAAGCACACTACTGGTAATCGTTGCCATTGGATTTGCGTTTCTTATCACCGCCCCAGGGAACTACCTGCGCCTCGTCTCCGAATTGCGCTACATGCCAGAATTCAATGACTACAATATAATAAAGAAAATCTCGACTGGCTTTGATGTTTTCAACGCCCACTACACCGACACAAGAAATCTATACCCAAAAGCGATCGGAATACTAATAACGATGCTTGCCTTTCAAAAACAATTCAAATTCAAAAAAATTGCCTTTGTATTGATGGCGATCGGAGTATTCCAAGGAAGTATTTTTTCTAACATCTTCAACATAGGAACAAATGAGTATTACTCCCTGCGCTACGCAAGCACAGGACTCGGCCTGGAGTACTTTTTGTCCTACACGCTTAGTATTCTTTCCCTTGTCAGCATGATCTACATCATGAAACAACTGTTAGAAAATGACGCGAGCTTCTATCTCGCCACTTTCTTCCTGCTCCTGCATACCGCAGTTACGACTCTGGTAGGTCTTTCTCCGACAGCATATGAATCGGGCTACAGGGTTCTATTGGCAGGTGACATGATAAGCCTAATGTTGATTTGCCTGCTCATTAAAGAACTCATTGATCAGCGCAGTCATTGCGTGCTGCCTACCCCTTCGAAATAACCCCTTGATCAAGAGTTTCATGTACCGAACACTTGATTAACAGGTGTTCGGTACATATAAAGGGATAAACGGAGGGGATGGGGAGGGGGCGATGGGTATCTATAAGCAAACCATCCAGTCAAGAGCCCAGCTCAAAATCCACAATCAGTTTTAACGCCAATACTTTTCCATACTGACGCAACTCTGGTACAGCGGTAGCCTCCCAATAGTCCGCCTTTAACATAGGCCCTATATAGAACAACCAATCGGACGCCTTTCCCTGCTGACTTAGCACGGCCAATTCACTGCTAACACACAACCCAAGGTTTAACGCATCGACCTTCAAAAGACCATCGCGCTCCAGCTGTCGGATCAAACGATCCTCAACCCGCCTAAGATTGGTGTTAGGTCCTGTACAATTTACGACTTTGGCAACTTTCAAGCTTGTAACGGATTGCTCGCCTCTTGCTTGAATATCAATATTCATGCCTTCTGCACAAGTTGTTACAGCCTTGATCCGTCCCGCTATTGAGCGAATTTGCCCGCGCGACTGAGCCCTCTCGAAGCGGCTGTACGCCTCCGGGGCCACTCGATGGCGATGAACATCCCAATAAGGCTGGAGGTGCCGCAGAAACCGTTGACGCTCGATGTTGGGCAGATGTTTCCACAACGTAGGAGTAATGGGCCGCAATGCACCCAGAACATCTCGCCAGTCAACACCCCGCTGCTCACACAAATCGACTTCAGTACGAATTACCCGCATGTAACTACGTACGGTTGACGCAGTGCTCATTAACTTAGCAACGATGTCCGTAGACAGCAGCTCAGCGTTACGGCTTGCACGATGAGGAGCAGGGCACAAACCGCGACGCGAGAGCATATGAATTGGGCCCCGATGCCCTTCATGTATCAGTCCGAGCGCAACGTCGAGCGCGGTTAGCCCGGCCCCCACAAGCAGAATCGGTAAGTCGACATCTGGAGTGGCTGCTTTACTGATCGCCCAAGGGTCAGATTCATAAAGATCAGATTCAACGTGAGATGTAAAACAATCCAGATCAACAGGTGAAAAGTTACCAAACGCGAGCACCACTCGATCCGCGATAACTTTTTCACCGCCGGCCAACTCAACAACGCCTTGCGCACCTTGTGCCTTTATTGAATGCACTTCGGAAACTAGTCGTTCCAACCGCACGCTCTTCGAGCAATGCTTTTCGGCATCATCCAGAACCGACGTCAGATACTCTCCATAAATCTTGCGCGGAATGAATGACGATGCCGTGCAGGCAGGATCCCTCGCCTGGCAGAAGCGCAGAAAGTGCTCAGGATCATCGACGTCCGCACTCATATTCCCCGCAGGCACATTGAGCAGGTGTAACGGGCTGTTGGTGCCGTACGCCAATCCTCGCGCCATGGTCCCGGAGCGGTTGATGAGTACGACTCGGACATCGGAGAGGCTGCGACGCAAGAATTGTGCTGCCGTTACTGCACCGCTGAAACCAGCGCCAATGATGACGAGGGTTTTCATTGATCAAACCTTTTATCCAGGTATTCCAGTACTCTTGCGATGGATTCGGACAGTTCTTCGGCAACAGTGTTGATGCGAATATCCGGATTGACCGGTGCCTCATAGGCAGAGTCGATCCCGGTGAAGTTCTTGATCTGGCCCGCTCTTGCCTTGCTGTAGAGTCCTTTCGGATCGCGTCGCTCACACTCTTCCAGCGAGGTGTCGATAAAGACTTCGACAAATGCTTCATTGCCGATGACGTCACGCGCCATGGCGCGATCACGATGAAACGGGGAAATGAACGCGGTAATCACGATCAACCCGGCGTCGATGAGTAACTTCGACACTTCTGCAACACGTCGAATATTCTCGACCCGATCAGCATCGGTAAAACCCAGATCCTTGCACAAACCCATGCGCAAGTTGTCGCCATCCAACAGAAATGTGTGCCGGGCCTTGGCCACGAGTGCCTGCTCCAGAGCATTGGCGATCGTCGACTTGCCCGAGCCACTCAAACCCGTCAGCCAGATAACAGCCGGTTTTTGCCCCTTTACCTGAGCTCTTGCCGACGCACTGATGGCGGTAGCGTGAAAAACCAGATCCTTGCTCATACGATTAACCTTATTCGAATCAGACTACAAGACCCGCCAGCAACTGGCGGGCCTTCTGCTCTAAGCGTGGGGCAACAGGCGATCACGCAGGGCCTTGATGCGAGCCTCGCAGATCCGGTAAGACTCACTAGCCAGCAAGTCAGCACGCTGTTGCTCATCGGTCAGCGCAAGCGTATGGGTATCGCAACCGATCCGGTGAATGTAATCACCGATAAAATCACAGGTACGCAGTGATGCCCAATCCGTCCCGTCGCGCGTGAACAACTGCAGGGTCAGATAATAGTCTTCCATGTACTTCATATCATCAAAGTACGTGACGGCTTCCAGATCGCACTTGTTCAGATCGAGGAGGAAACTGTGCAGCGGCGCGTGGTTATGTTCGACGAAATCACGGTAGTTATCGCCGTAATCGAAAATCTTTTCACGCTTGACGATGCAACCAGTCGCCGAATCCACCATGGTGGAGTAGACACGTGCAAAGGTTGCATTTTTGCCACTCGACTTGATCTGTTCCAGTTGTGAGCTGTAAGCCCACGGAAACAGCATGTCGTCATAATCAAGAAATGCTGCGTAACCACTACCGACTGCTTTAAGCGCGTCATTGAGCATCAACGAACGCAGGTCCGGCGTTTGCTCCGTCGAGAAGTAACGACGAATCACCGGAGCACAATGTTCACTCCACGGCAATTGAGCGAGTTGCGTTTCAAGTGTTGCAATTTCCTCGTCATCCATGTCCTGGATAGCCAGAACAGGCAACACCTGACTACCGGACTGAGCGATCAACGAAAGAAGTGCATTGATCAGCGATGCCCGGTCACCACGACGGTGGTAGCGCACAATTGTCGATACGGTATCGAGCGCAGAACCGTGGACACCGTCCTCCGGCAACAGTCGGAAACATGAGGCTTCGCAGCATATCTTGTAGCCGATCGCCGGAGCATTCGGGCGCAATTCCATGCAGGCAACTTGATCAGCCTCGATACTGAAGTTGGCAGTGCCTTCGCCCTGCACGAACGACGGATCGTTTCGCAAACTGGCCGACACGGAATAACCCTCGTGCCGCTTCGCCATTTTCAGCAACGACTCGACGGCCGTTGCAGGGAACAGGCAAATATCACTGAAGCGCAGCGTGAAGTCAGATTCGGCAGGCACATGACCGGAGATTTTCACACCTTGTCCCTGCAACGCCTGGTGAAGCTCTGCGTTTTCGACAGAAACCGAGCAAGCCTTGAACGCCCCTGAATTGGCAAGGCATGTCAGGAACTTGCGGCGCAACTCAGGTTCAGCCTCCAGGCGTGCCACGGCTTCAGGTGTCAGCACGACATTCAGCTTCAATTCTGCTGGCAGGACACAATTGGTGGTCGCCGAAAATGACTGGCCGGACAATGCACGTCCGATGGAGTTGAGGTAGCCGTAACCAAAGCGGGTATCGGGCTCAAGGTGCGCCCCCTCAGCCCATTCGTTCCAGGCGTTTACCACTACGTAGCGGCGATCTTCCGGCAGGTTCTGCTCGGAGTAATCCACCAGATACTCCATCCAGCTCTGGAATTTTTCCGTAGTGAAGTGGTTAAGCACGTACGCCCGGTTACCGTAACGAGCAGTGTTATCCCAGGTTGGAACCAGCGACCGGAACAGCGTGAAATCCTTGCCCAGATCCTGCCCCATGTAGTGATCGGCAACTTCGCTGTAGTTAATGACGTTACCTTCCAGAGGCCAGTAAGGGCGCAACTGGCTGCGAGTGTCCTGAACCGCGTCGGCAGTCCAGTCATGCAGTACCCGTTCGACGGCAGAGTCCATGCCATGGTCTTGCGGATTTGTCGCACCGCGCGTCAGCGTCGCCACCATGTATGGTGCCTTGAGGCCCTCGCGCTCGCACTCTTCGCGCCACACAGCCAAGTATTCGTCGATATGCTCGATCGAGGATGGACGATACACGTGCAACATCGGACGCCCATCTACTTTGATATAGCGCTCGTCCTTGAAGAACGGGATGAGATAGCGAATAAAACCACGGGCATCTTCTTTCGAATAGACCTGTCCCAGCAGAATTTCCGCCTCATTACCATCCCAGCGGCGAGTCCAGTTCTCGTTCGCCCAACAGAAACAGAACGGCATATCGATCTGCTGATTATCCAGCAGCATCTGTGCCGGCTTCTCGAGGATCATTCTGCCGGTAAACCAGTAATGATAGAAAATCAGGCCGTGAACACCTGACTTCTTCATCATTTCAGCCTGCTGTTCCAACCTGGCCGGGCCGTCAAGATGGTAGTAACCGATGTCCTCGTGCGGGACATGTTGCTGATAATGACCATAGAACAACGGATTGGCCGAACGGACTTTGTACCACTCGGTAAATCCGGTGCCGTGCCATTCATCATTCTCGGGTGTCGGATGAAACTGCGGCAGGTAGTACGCCAGCACCTTGATGGTGTCGTGTGTGATGCTCGCAGAGTAATCAACCTGTGGCTCGTAATATTCCCGAGGCTCATGCGAAATCTGCGGAGCTTCCAACTGATAGTTACGTCCCTCACTGGTGGTCGTATTGACCAGTATCAGGCGTTCCAGCGAACGGCTCAGCAGATCGCCGGCAACGGCGTCTTCGCTGCTCGCGAAGTGCTCGAATTGCAATGGCAACTGCAGCAGGTCACTGATAGTGCCAACCCGTGCCCAGAACAGCCCGACTCGAGGGAATTGCGCACTAGGGAAAGTAGTCGCATCGATCTCGCGGTACTTTTCCAGAGCCGTGGCAATCACGTTTCCGGCATCAGTCCAGCCAGCCTGGTGGTAGATGGCAGACTCAGGTCGGGTGTCGACGGGATATACAACCTTCGCGTCCCCATCGAGCAATTGAAGAATCTGCCCGACATTGGCAGGGGAACCGCATAGTAGCTCCAGGCGCTCTTTCAACCCCGAACCATCATCGTTATCGGCGCTGCCGGCTTCGTCATGGAAGTGCGCTATTACGTCGTAAGCTTTCAATCGACTGCCGAACTGGACAATCAGCGCAGCAATCGCTCCAACCTGCCCAGGGACAACCTCAACGACCAACTTGCGCAACAGAGGCACTGCTGCACGTAACGCTCTGTCGTCAAACTTCGAGCTATCGCCGCTGCTGCGAGAAATGAACAGATCGAATTCGACCGGGACATTTTTGAGGTAGCTGAGCCAATGGCCCGACAATTGCTCACCGCTCAAATGAAGATGAACGGCAACCATTCCAGGCGCTGTTGTTGGTGCCTCTGGCAGGTAAGGATCCAGGTAGTAAGGCACCACTTTGAGTACTTCGTACTCAGTCAATGCGGCGTCGCCAAGCGGTTTTGAAACCTGATTCAACGCCAGTCGCTTCTGGCTGAGCTTGAGCTTGCGGACTGCAATAGCCAGTGCATGACGCAAACCGCCACGGCGAGCTTCGCGTACAAAACGGCTGAGCAGCTGCGGCTGTTGCGCAAGCAGATTCAACAGTTGTATGGCGACGCGATGGCGGCCGACCTTGCGGGATAGATGGTAGTTACGACCTTTGGTGTCGTGGATCGACCGGCCTTCGTAGTACCCGTGGCGCAAATAATGGATCAGCGGATTGATACGGCGTAACCGCACGTCCGGATAGTTGTCGAGATAGGATTTGGTGGAAAATCCTGCCGACGGGTCACGCCCCTCACGCCAGCCCTGCTCAAGATAGTGCTGCAACGGGTCGACACCCGCCGCCCGAACATCTTTGTAGGTACTGAGGTAGTAAGCGGCATCGAACAGCTCGCTCTGAGCCGGATGATCATCTCGATAGCGAAGACCGAACCGCTCTGCAATGCGCGAGACAAGGGATTTCAGCAAAAAGCGTCCAGAAGAATAACGACGCAGGTCAGCCTCAAGGCTCTCAATTGATAGCTCCGCGTCTGAAAGAGACGTCTTGAAAACACCATACTCAGTCTCGAGCCAACGACGGTGTCCGTCGAGGTTTGAGTAATCGGCCTTCAACGCTTCGTGTCGTTTATCAAGTTCGCCGTAGTCGGCGGCAAGCGTCGTGATGTTTTGTTCTTTCAGCCTCAGTTGCACATTCAGATCAGCGTTGTTTTCATCGAAACGACGCATGAGTCGATAGGCAGGCAAACGTTCGTTCATCGCCTCGCAAAGGCTGTTGACAGTGCTGACGACCGCCTGGTCATCTGCACGCTCATCACGCGAGAGTTCCAATAGCAGAAGGCTGAGGTTCAAGACATCGGCCGGTACTGCGGAATCCTTTTTGAGCTCGTCCAGCGTAAAGCTGTTGTGCTGCAGCGACCGCTGGAGAAAGTTGCTCTGATATTCCAGGAACTCGGAGCCCTGCGGGTCAAACGGCAACCCCAGCGACTCAGACATGCGTCGCAGCTGCTTCTCGGGTTCCTGAAGCATCAACTCGTAATTTACAAAAACGCGCGATGCTCCCTGGCTGTATTTCAAGCTGAACAGCATGTGCTCAAGCCAGAGAAAGTAGCCTTTCTCAACTTCAAACTCGTTCCGTTTGACCAATGAATGCGCAACGTTTATCGGATTACGGAAAGCAATGACATAGCTGACCTGCAGACCCAGTTCGGCAAAGATCTCCTGCCAAAATGGCAGCAGTCGGGACATCCGCGGGTCTTTTACACCAAAACACTTGATCTCATTGAGCTTATCGCGCAGATGCTCGATTGCTCGCGCCTTGTGGCTCTGCGCGACCGGCGAGTCCAGCTCTTCCCGGCGAATGGGAAGCAGACTGTCCCAGGCGTGCCCCAGATCCGCCAGCAACTCTTCGTTGTAAGCGGTAATCGTTGCGTCTTCAAAAAAGCCTTTTTCGTTATTGCCCGACTCGGCAGGCAACAGGTTATCGCCCAGATCGACACCAAGGACTTTCAAACCACGCGTAATGGCACTCGTACCGCTTCGGTGCATGCCCAGAACTACGACTATTTGTTTATGATCCATAAGATTAATTATGCTCAACACTTGAAATGGTAAAAGCTGGGATACATTTGAAATCTACTGTCCCGGTTGCTGTGATCGCAGTCTCCGGCAGAACGCGAAACAGGCAGGCATCGATCAAACGATGCAGATAGGTCTCCGCTTCCCCTACGACACCGACCACTCCTGAGTTGAGGAAATACGTTCCGGGGTTCAAATTGCACTCGAACTCGAATTCAACATCGACTTCAGCTTCAGCTGCCACGTAGGCGATGGCGTCCTGAGCGCTCGCCGCGCTCGCCGCGCCACCGATCTCGATACCGGCGAGCGTTTTGATCATCATGCCAAAGCGAACAGCCCCCGCCCCCGTCGAAAAAGCTACGCGATAGGTATAACGGTAGCTGTCACCGCGCTTGAGACAGTTAACCTGTTTGCCGGCCGCATTGAGGATGCGCGGCTCGCTGATCAGCACGCCGTGAGATTCGTAGGACATCACACTTTTGGAAACGATATGAGGATCGAAGTACTCCTCAAGTCCGTTGTCCTTCGCCTGTGACGCCTCGACTGCCACCTCGGTGCGCTTGGCCTCGCGCTGGAGTTCAAGGCGCTCGAGCACACCGGTCTTAATCGATTCGCGGATTTCCGCAACTTTGTCCGCAGGCGCGTACAGCAGCTTCTGGTACTGGCCGACAATGACCTTGGGCACACCTTCGGCGAGCTTCTCGCCCTTATCCAGCAGAATCGCCCGCGTACACAGTTCGATGACGGCACTCCCGGAATGCGACACAAACAGGATGGTCGCGCCACTCGCCTTGATCGCCTCGATCCGCGCGAAGCATTTACGCTGGAACAATTCATCGCCGACCGACAGCGCTTCATCAACAATCAGGATTTGCGGGTCAACATTGATCGCCACGGCAAAAGCCAGGCGCACCATCATGCCACTGGAGTAGGTCTTGACCGGCTGATCGATGAATTCGCCGATTTCCGCAAAGGCTTCGATCTCGGCAAAACGGGCTTCAGTCTCGTCTCGTGTCAGGCCAAGTACGGCAGCATTCATGTACACGTTTTCGCGACCACTGAATTCAGGGTTGAATCCGGAACCCAGCTCCAGCAAGGCTGCGACACGACCATGAGTCATGATGTCGCCGTGTGTCTGATTGAGCGTGCCGCAAATCATCTGCAAAAGTGTCGATTTACCGCTACCGTTTCGCCCGAGGATACCAACCGTTTCGCCTCGGTTGATGGTGAACGAAACATCCTGCAGGGCCCAGAATTCACGAAAATATTGCTTGCGTCCGCGTGCGAACATCTGCATCAGCCGATCTCTCGGCTTGTCGTAAATATGGAAACACTTACTCAGGTTGTTGACGGCAATGGCGGTATTAGAGGACATCGGCGAACCCTTTACGCGTTTTTTGGAACCACGCAAATCCTAGCCAAAAGACAAGAGCTGCAGCGATATAGTAGAAACCCAAGTGAATCAGACTCGGCAGTTCACCCCTGAAGAGCAGAGCCCGGGTATCTTCAATTGCCGGGGTCAGGGGGTTCAAAAAGAGCAGATGCCGGTATTCTTCAGGCAGCGCCGTGATCGGATAAAAAATCGGTGAAAGAAACATCAGGACGGAAGTGCAGACACCGATGATCTGACTGACATCTCGCAGGTACACGCCCATTGAGGCGAGAAACCAGACCAGGCCGACAACAAAAATGATCAGAGGAGCCAGAAATACCGGGAGCAACAGAATGGTGTACTGAAGCTTTCCGAAGAAAATCAGATAAGCAATCAGCCAGACACTGAGGCTGACGAGAAAGTGAAACATGGCCGCGCCCAGCGTAACCCATGGAAGTATTTCCAGCGGAAACACCACTTTCTTCACGTAGTTGACGTTGCCGATAATCAGACCCGGGGCTCTGTTTATGCACTCGGCAAACAGATTGAAAACGATCAGGCCCGCAAACAACATGAGCGCAAACTCGGTTTTCGAACTGCTATCGACGCTCCATCGGGCTTTGAACACGACGCTGAATACGAATGTGTAAATCACCAGCATCACAATCGGATTGAACAGTGACCACAGCATGCCCATGATCGACCCGCGGTAACGCCCAACGATCTCCCGCTGCACCAGCGCCCGGATGAGACCTTTGTTGCGCCAGATGCTATTGAGCATCTCCTTTGGCGAAGCAGAAAAGTTCAGCATTGTCTCAAAACCTCAATAAATCCGAGGGAGTTTAAATTCCTCAGCAAACTCTCTCGTCCTGCCATCACTTGAATTACCACAACACTCTTCCTGAAAAAGGCCAAGTCCGACTGCGTATCAGATTCCATTGAATACCGCCGCCAAAAGCAGCCCAAGGTTGCCCCATAAGGATTGCCGGTAGACGCCAGATCGCCGTAACCAGATGATCCGCGCCAATCCGCGAGAATTTCGCGCCCGCTGAAACAGATCCAGCCTCATCCGGCTTTCTTCATTCAACTGGAATCTGGTCGACTCCAGCGCCGCAATATTCTTTTGATTCCACCCACGGAAACGACCGCGGAACTGCATCCGTACTCTGTTCAATTGCGCCATCAGGCCCGATGTAGAGCCGATGAGGTTTGCTCCGTGCTGCCTGTAGAGAATGGTTGGACAAACGTCGTAAGTGACTCGCCCTCCAGCACCTGAGACGAGGAGATACGCCCACCAGTCATGCGAAACGATGTCCAGACTGGAGCCTGCCTGCAGGAACAGCATACGGGCAGCCTGATTGAAGACCATTGTGTTGCCCCCTCCCACGCTTTGCACTAGCGCATTGGCAAATCCGACGGGACGCTCAAACAGAGGAGACAAACCTATTGGTGCCCCTTCCTCATCGATCAATTCGGTCCTGCCACAGTAAAGAGCCGGCTCCTGTGGGGAGGTGCCCTGAAGCTCGCACAGAGCACGCTCCAGCTTGTTTTCTTGCCAGATATCATCCTGATCGGCCCAGGCATAGAAATCGGACTCGATGGATTGGTCACAGGTCAGCGAAAGGAAGTTGGCGGCGTATCCACGTCCCGGTCCCTGGCGAATCGACAGTTTGCCCTCTCCCCAGCGCTCGGCGTATTCGCGTAATAATTCCAGGGTAGAGTCGTCAGAACTATCATCTGACACCACGACAAACCAGTGGGGATAGCTTTGTCGCGCAATGGACTCCAGCTGCTGTGCCAAAAAACGCTCGCCATTGAAGGTGCACAACAGAACGGCGACGCGTCCGGAAGGACCACCTGGTTCCTGCTGAAGCCGGTCGACAATGCGGTGATCCGGACTGCTGTTTTGAACATCCGGGAAAAGAGGGGCTACCACCGAGCACTCCGTTGCTTAAAGGAGAAAATTTCACCTGTGCCGATTCGTTCAACACGAGCGAGCATTCGACGGGCAAGGAGCGCGCCCTCGGAACGGCTCATGCGCCACTTCCAGCTGCGCAAAATTTGCAATTATAACGACGAAACATTGCCATTTGATAGCCCAGTGACATTATCGCTTTGCAAACGCTGGAAGCAGGACCGTCAGCCCCGACAAGACATGGATAACGTGAATATTGCAGATGAGCGCCGCGGTGGCGGCGCGTAGGGTATCAAGCCACCATCGTTAGAAAAAGGGTGGCAGTTTGCCAATGCCGATGTAGCAGGCAAAGGCCATCAACGGTCACACGTCTCCACTCAAGTACGCTGCCGCGATTGATACTGGTACGCCGTTCGCTTCAACGCATCGTCGACGCCAATGACAGGCGACCATCCCAGCCTATCGATGGTTTTACTGATATCGACCTGCAATGACCCACACAATCGCTGCGCGAGATCAGCACGACCGATCAGCGATGCGCCCGTCTTCAATACCCAGGAAGGAATCGACAGCAAGCGAGGCTTTACACCCAGGGCACTCGCCATGCGTCTGAGCAATTGAGTGGTGGACAAGTCTTCTCCATCACTGACCAGAAAGGTGTTTCCCGCCGCCTCTGGATGACTGATGCAGACATTGAGCAAATCCACCAGATTCTCAAGCGCAACAAGGCTGCGATGGTTATGTATCGCCCCAAGCGGCAGCGGAGCACCTCGTTCAAGCCAGCGCATCATGCTCAGGAAATTGGCCCCGACACCGGGGCCGTAGACCAATGGCGGCCGGATGACGACGACCTCCATACCCGTTTCGACGCTGATTGCTCGCAAGGCGTCCTCTGCTTCGCGTTTTGATAGGCCGTAAGGATCGAGCGGCGCCGGTAGATCGTCCGCCTTGAAGACAACTCCCGGCAGGGTCATTTCACCGTTGACCTTGATCGAACTGACGAAAATGAATCTTTTAACGCCAGCTTCAGCTGCACTGCGTGCCAGACGAACAGTCCCTTCGACATTGATTTTGCGAAACCGCTCAAGAGCCCCCTCTGCCAAATCATTCATCACATGCACTCGCGCGGCACAATGAACAACCACGTCAATGCCAGCCAGAGGAGGCAGCAGGGCCCTGTCACCCATGTCAAATGCCACAACCCGGCACAGACCACTCAACCTGGTTTCGCCGCGCACAGCAGCAACAGGGCTGAATACCTTGTCGCGCAGCAGTCGAAACACGAGTGCCTCTCCGACAAACCCGGTCGCGCCGGTCACCAAAACTTGAGTACCGATCATTTAGCCTTGCTTCCAACCAGCGCTGTAGCCCAACAGATGCAAAAGAAAAACAGCTTGTCTCGTGCCCTGCGCCGACAGTCTCTGGCACTGAACGAGAGCTTTATCAGCTGCCGGCGTCCCAAAGGCAGCCAAGGCTCGACAAATGAATTCCGCTCAAGCCCCACCAGCCGAACGATCTGCCTGACCTGAGAAAACCACCACCCGTCATGAATGGTCTTGTAACGCATGATCAGAGAACCGATGCCGGCGTTTGCGCCTACCTGATTACTTTCATGCTGGCGATAATCCATGGAGGGACGCGCGTCGATGAACCAGAGAAATCCACGGCTACGTGCGAAAGAGTAAAAATACCAATCGTGGAGACTGACATTCTGCAAGTCGCTCCAGCTGCCCAGCATGGCGGCCTTGAGTGAATGCATCAGCTCACGAGTGAAGACGTATGTACATCCCGGCCCAGCGGCCTCGAACAGGAAATCCCAGGAGGTTTGGGGCTGAGCCTTGTCCAGCAGTTGTGTGCGGCCATCCGGCCAGAACGCGACAACATTGCTGGAGTAGGCATCCACGCCTCGCGCCTGAATTTCGCCGATCGCCCTCTCGAGCTTGTCCCGATACCAGACATCATCCTGATCGGAGAACGCGATGTAGTCGTATTCTTCGAGGGATACATCACGGATCAATCTGAAAAAGTTGCGTGCGGCACCACCGAACGCACCGACGCCAGGGAGCACATGAACACTCTGGCACCTGGCCGCATAGGCTAGGCACCAGGCCTCGGTACCATCAGTCGAGGGATCAACACTGATATAGACGCTCAGGTCTACACCGGACTGTCGAAGAATCGAATCGAGTTGCTCTTCGATCCACTGCATTCCATTGAAGGCCGCCAGCAAAACCGCAACCTTGGGATGTTTTACTGGCATAGCCTTCCTGCTTGCACCGATTTTAACTTTCTCACCCGAAAACGCTTTGTTATTCGAATCAGTGAGAAGGCGAGTCCAGCAACTTCTGCAGGTATTGACCGTAGCCCGTCTTCTTCAATGCATCAGCTTGCTCAGCCAGCTGATCGGCGGTGATCCAGCCATGGTGGTACGCAATTTCTTCCAGGCAGGCCACTTTCAAACCCTGACGCTGCTCAATGGTATGAACGAAGTGACTGGCTTCAAGCAAAGAGTCGTGAGTACCCGTGTCCAGCCAGGCAAAGCCGCGACCGAGCATCTCGACATTCAGGGATTTTTGCTCCAGGTAGGCGCGGTTCACATCAGTGATTTCCAGCTCTCCCCGCTCGGAAGGCTTGATGTTCTTCGCAATCTCCACGACTTGATTGTCATAGAAATAAAGACCTGTAACCGCATAGCTGGATTTTGGCTTCAGTGGCTTCTCTTCAATACTCAACGCGCGACCGGACGCATCAAATTCCACAACACCAAAACGCTCGGGATCAGAGACGTGATAACCAAATACAGTCGCGCCGTGCTGTTGAGAGCTGGCCGAACGCAAGTTGTCAGAGAAGTGCTGACCATAAAAGATGTTATCGCCCAGGATCAGACAGCAAGGATCCTTTCCGATGAATTCTTCACCAATGATGAAGGCCTGCGCCAGACCGTCCGGACTTGGCTGCTCGGCATAAGTCAGCTTGATTCCGTAACGACTCCCATCGCCCAATAGTTTACGGAAACAAGGCAAATCTTCCGGGGTTGAAATAATCAGAATTTCACGCATCCCGGCAAGCATCAGCACTGACAGCGGATAAAAGATCATCGGCTTGTCGTAGATCGGCAGCATCTGCTTGGAAACACCAAGGGTCAACGGGTGCAGGCGCGTACCCGAACCACCGGCGAGAATGATGCCTTTACGATTTGTCGTGGTCATTTATTAAGAACTTCCCTAAGCATTCGGGTTACACCACTTTGCCAATCCGGCAAGTGTAGAGAAAAATTATCGCGCAGCTTCTGAGTATTCAAACGTGAATTCAGAGGCCGACGAGCGGGTGTCGGATATGCAGTCGTATCGATCGGATTGATCGCAGTAACTGCAAGCTGCTCGCCATTGTCCCGAGCGAACGCGATGACATGGCTTGCATAGCCGTACCACGATACTTCGCCGCTCGCTGCGAGGTGATACACACCCGCCAGCTCCGGCTGCTGAAGCACCTTGTGAATCGCGATTGCCGTGACATCGGCGATCAGGTCAGCCCCTGTAGGAGCCCCTATCTGATCGGCAATCACACTGAGTGTTTCGCGATCTTTTGCCAGTCGAAGCATGGTCTTGGCGAAGTTATTGCCGCGAGCACCATAGACCCAACTGGTTCGAAAGATCAGATGCTTGCAGCCCGACGCAGCGATTGCCTGCTCACCGGCGAGCTTGCTTGCACCGTAATGATTGACCGGTGCGACCGCATCGGTCTCCTGCCATGACGCAGAACCCTCACCACTGAACACGTAATCGGTTGAGTAATGAATCAGCCAGGCATCCAGCAAAGCCGCCTCTTCAGCCATGACTTGACTGGCATGGCCGTTGACGCGATCAGCCAGCTCGACTTCGGATTCGGCCTTGTCGACTGCGGTGTAGGCAGCTGCGTTGACAATGACATCAGGTTTGAGCGTGCGGATTGTCGCACGCAAGGTGTCCAGATCCGACAAGTCACCACACAGACCATCGACAGCATGACGATCCAGCGCGACCAACTCACCAAGCGGCGAGAGGGAGCGTTGCAGCTCCCACCCTACCTGACCATTTTTACCCAGTAAGAGAATTTTCATGCTTGGTTCGAGCGATCTGCGTAGTTCTGATCGATCCACTGCTGGTAGCTTCCGCTTTTGACGTGAGCGACCCATTCAGTGTTATTCAGGTACCACTCGACAGTCTTGCGAATCCCGGTTTCAAAGGTTTCTTCCGGTGTCCAGCCCAGTTCACGCTGGATTTTACTGGCATCGATGGCATAGCGCTGATCATGACCTGGACGATCCTGAACGTAAGTGATCAAGCTCGCATGCGGACGATGCGCAGAGTCGGGACGTAATTCGTCGAGAAGAGCACAGAGAGTGTTCACAACTTCAATATTCTGCTTCTCGTTGTGACCGCCAATGTTATACGTCTCGCCAATGACGCCTTCGGTCACGACCTTGTAAAGCGCACGCGCGTGATCTTCGACATAAAGCCAGTCACGTACCTGGTTTCCTTTGCCATAGACCGGCAACGGCTTGCCTTCCAGCGCATTGAGAATGATCAACGGGATCAACTTTTCAGGGAAGTGGCAAGGACCGTAGTTGTTCGAGCAGTTGGTCACAAGCGTCGGCAAACCATAAGTACGAGCCCAGGCACGGACCAGATGGTCGGAGCTGGCCTTGCTTGCCGAATACGGCGAACTTGGCTGATAGGGAGTCGTTTCAGTGAAGAGATCTTCCGGACCTTCGAGGTCGCCGTAAACTTCGTCCGTCGAGATATGGTGAAAGCGGAAAGCGGCCTTGCGCGCATCATCCAGCGCAGTCCAATAATGGCGTGCCGCTTCCAACAGCGTGTAAGTACCAATGATATTGGTCTGAATGAACTCGGAAGGACCCGAGATGGAGCGATCGACGTGAGACTCTGCGGCCAGATGCATGATCGCATCCGGTTGATGCTCACGCAGGACACGGTCGATCTGCTCACGATCGCAGATATCGACGCGCTCGAACGTGTAACGCGAGTTTCCGCTGACTTCGGCCAACGACTCTAGGTTACCGGCATACGTCAGCTTGTCGACGTTTACCACTGCGTCGGTAGTGTTGGAAATGATATGACGGATAACAGCTGAGCCGATAAACCCGGCGCCGCCGGTTACTAGAATTTTCACGCGAAACCATACCCTTGAGTTGCTGACAGGGCTGCCAACCGAGCACTGTCTAATCCATAAATGCAAAAGCCATCAATTCAGCCGGGGCTTCTGACAGAGCCAGTCTGCACCGACGTGGGAATATGCCACTATCGGACAGGCGCTGCATTTTACAGCTTAATGAACGTTTTACTAATGGATATAGACAAGCTGTGGCTAAAGTTTTAGTTCGCCTTTCGTTCCATGTCGCAATCAGACAAGACGCTTGCGTGAAGCCCTGGACGCACGTCCCAGGAACCAGCCAAAAACAGGCCCGATCAGCATACCCGCCAGCAATGCACCAACCGTGATCACTGATACCGGAAGTTGCGGCCCCGCCCAGCCAAGAAACAACAGGGAAACCGATTGCTGATTTTCGAGAACGAACGCAAGGATCGCCAATACAAGCAATAGAATTAAAACGGAAAACAAAATGCGCTTGAGATTACTCATGAGCAACTCCTTGCGTAACGGTGACCGTCAAGCCCCCTCCTCCTCTTCTTCATTCACGCGATCGCGCAGCTCTTTGCCTGGCTTGAAATGCGGAACGAATTTACCGTCCAGACTGACGGACTGACCGGTCTTTGGATTACGACCGACGCGCGGCGCACGATAGTGCAAGGAAAAGCTGCCAAAACCACGGATCTCGATACGATCTCCAGTAGCCAGGCATTGGGACATTTGCTCAAGCATGGTCTTGATGGCCAACTCCACATCTTTGGATGAGAGCAGCCCTTGATGGGTGACAATTCGTTCGATCAACTCCGACTTCGTCATATTTTTCCCTTCTTTTTCAAGCAGCTAGGTCAGCGCTTGAAAGGTTTTAGCACGCCCGGAAGATTTTGAACAGCCCAGGACTTGACATATCTTTCAACTCGCTACAACGCCCGGTTTCAGGGCATCGAATTGCAGCCTGAG
This sequence comes from Pseudomonas sp. 22082, assembly GCF_052046055.1. Lineage (NCBI taxonomy): Bacteria > Pseudomonadati > Pseudomonadota > Gammaproteobacteria > Pseudomonadales > Pseudomonadaceae > Pseudomonas > Pseudomonas sp. 22082. The sequence goes on along the minus strand of NZ_JBQEQB010000005.1, from coordinate 130,724 downwards.
CGACACTCACCGACAAATCACCAACATGGTGCGAGTGACGTAGCCGGCAGGATTGAAGCCGAAGGGAAACCCATCTTCATCCCGAGCATCATCAGAACGCGTGATCACCTTGTAACCTGCCCCCTTGCATTCCTTGGCAGCGCGCTTCTGACACCTTTCCCAGCCTGAACCCAAGCCGGAGCAGTCAACCTCGATGCCACTCACTCCACGCACCGCATGGGTCTTGGCGCTGGTAGTACAGCCTGCCAACACCAGCAAACCCAACAGAACTATAAGCTTGTTCATTAACTTCCTTATGCCAGGCGCCTGCCCGACTACTGCGATCTTCAGCCTAAGCCTAGACGCGAATAGACGATTGATCCGATTAAAGAAACAGACCTCCCGGCGAAGGGAATGGTTTCACCGATTGACCGGAAAGCAGTCCCCCACTAAATCGCAGGCACAAAAAAGGGCGACCGAAGTCGCCCTTTTTGATGATCAGACAGAACTCAGTTCTGTTTGGCCATTGCTTGACGCAGCAGTGCCGCCATAGTGGTGTCAGCTGCTTCGCCTTCCGGAGCTGCTTTCAGGCTCTGGATGGCTTCTTTCTCTTCAGCATCGTCTTTCGATTTGATCGACAGCTGGATTACGCGGCTCTTACGATCAACGCTGATGATCTTGGCTTCTACTTGCTGGCCTTCTTTCAGAACGTTGCGCGCGTCTTCAACGCGGTCACGGCTGATTTCGGAGGCTTTCAGAGTCGCTTCGATATCGTCGGCCAGAACGATGATGGCGCCTTTGGCGTCAACTTCTTTCACGGTGCCAGTCACGATTGCGCCTTTGTCGTTAACCGAGACGTACTCGGAGAACGGATCGCTTTCCAGTTGTTTGATACCCAGGGAGATACGCTCACGCTCCGGGTCAACCGACAGGATAACGGTGTCCAGCTCGTCGCCCTTCTTGAAACGACGCACGGCTTCTTCGCCCACTTCGTTCCAGGAGATGTCGGACAGGTGAACCAGACCGTCGATGCCGCCGTCCAGACCAATGAAGATACCGAAATCGGTGATCGACTTGATGGTGCCGGAGATTTTGTCGCCCTTGTTGAACTGGCCAGAGAAGTCTTCCCATGGGTTCGACTTGCACTGCTTGATGCCCAGGGAGATACGACGACGCTCTTCGTCGATGTCCAGAACCATGACTTCCACTTCGTCGCCGACTTGTACGACTTTCGAAGGGTGGATGTTCTTGTTGGTCCAGTCCATTTCCGAAACGTGTACCAGACCTTCAACGCCTTCTTCCAGCTCAGCGAAGCAGCCGTAGTCGGTCAGGTTGGTTACACGAGCGGTAACGCGAGTGCCTTCTGGGTAACGGGCTTTGATAGCAACCCATGGATCTTCGCCCAGTTGTTTCAGGCCCAGGGAAACACGGTTGCGTTCGCGATCGTATTTCAGAACCTTGACGTCGATTTCGTCACCAACGTTGACGATCTCGGAAGGATGCTTGATGCGCTTCCAGGCCATGTCGGTGATGTGCAGCAGGCCGTCCACGCCACCCAGATCGACGAATGCGCCGTAATCGGTGAGGTTTTTGACGATACCTTTGACTTGCTGGCCTTCCTGCAGGGATTCCAGCAGAGCTTCACGCTCGGCGGAGTTCTCGGCTTCCAGGACGCTGCGACGGGAAACGACAACGTTGTTGCGCTTCTGGTCCAGCTTGATGACCTTGAATTCCAGCTCTTTGCCTTCCAGGTGCGTGGTGTCGCGCACTGGACGGACGTCAACCAGGGAACCTGGCAGGAACGCACGGATGCCGTTAACGTCGACAGTGAAGCCGCCTTTAACCTTACCGTTGATAACGCCCTTGACCACTTCCTCAGCTGCGAAGGCTGCTTCCAGAACGATCCAGCATTCAGCGCGCTTGGCTTTTTCACGGGACAGCTTGGTTTCACCGAAACCGTCTTCAACCGAGTCCAGCGCAACGTGAACTTCGTCACCGACGTTGATGTTCAGTTCGCCAGCGTCGTTGTAGAACTGCTCCAGCGGGATCAGTGCTTCGGACTTCAAGCCAGCGTGAACGGTTACCCAGCGAGCCTGGTAATCGATATCAACGATAACACCGGTGATGATGGAGCCTGCCTGAAGGTTCAGGGTCTTTAGGCTTTCTTCAAAGAGTTCCGCAAAGCTTTCGCTCATTTTAATTCCTGTTGATTAGGGCGAAAAATACGCCCATCTCCACATCCCAGACAATGTGGGTTAGTTTCATTTAAAAGAAGCGCCACAGGACTATGACTGGTCCCCTGCAACCTTCTTGGTCACCCGGCGATATCGCGAATGGCGATCTCGCTCATGATGCGTTCAAGCACCTGATCGATGGACAACTCCGTGGAATCCAGCTGTATGGCGTCAGCCGCCGGCTTGAGCGGGGCCACCGCTCGCTGGGTATCACGCTCGTCGCGCGCACGGATCTCATCTAGCAGACTCGACAGACTAACACCCTCGACTTTGCCCTTCAACTGCAAATATCGGCGGCGCGCCCGCTCCTCGGCGCTGGCGGTCAGGAAAATCTTCAATGGCGCGTTCGGAAATACCACCGTACCCATGTCGCGACCGTCAGCCACCAGACCCGGGAATTCCTGGAAAGCACGCTGGCGCTGCAGCAGCGCCTCGCGGACGGCGGGTAACGCTGCCACCTGGGAAGCGCCGGATCCGACGCTTTCAGTGCGGATGACATCGCTGACTTCGTCACCTTCCAGAATGATGCGTTGCAGCTGACCGTCGGTCGCCGCGATGAACTGCACATCCAGATGAGCCGCCAGTTTCTTCAGCAGCTCTTCATTGGTCAGGTCGACACCATGGTTGTGCGCAGCAAATGCCAGCAGGCGATACAGCGCACCGGAGTCCAGCAGGTTCCAGCCCAGACGCTTGGCCAGAATCCCGGCTACGGTGCCTTTGCCCGAGCCGCTTGGCCCGTCGATGGTGATGACCGGTGCAATGTTGTTCACGACTGAGCCTCTTGCGCCACACGAATGCCGACCTGCGCGCACAGCGCCAGGAAGTTCGGGAACGATGTCGCGACGTTGGCGCAGTCATGGATGCGGATCGGTGCAGTGGCGCGCAGTGAGGCCACGCTAAATGCCATCGCGATGCGGTGATCGCCATGACCATGCACTTCGCCGCCGCCGATCTGGCCGCCGTCGATGATGATGCCGTCCGGGGTCGGTTCGCACTTGACGCCCAGCGCCAGCAAACCGTCCGCCATGACCTGGATACGGTCCGATTCCTTGACCCGCAGCTCTTCGGCGCCGGTCAGTACGGTGCGCCCTTCGGCACAGGCCGCGGCCACGAACAGCACCGGGAATTCGTCGATGGCCAGTGGAACCAGCGCTTCCGGAATCTCGATACCCTTGAGTTTAGCTGCTCGCACACGCAGGTCGGCAACCGGCTCGCCGCCCACTTCACGCTGGTTTTCCAGAGTGATGTCGGCGCCCATCAGACGCAGGATGTCGATCACGCCGGTGCGGGTCGGGTTGATGCCGACGTGCTCGAGCACCAGCTCCGAGCCTTCAGCGATCGATGCGGCCACCAGGAAGAACGCCGACGACGAGATGTCGCCAGGCACTTCGATGTGGGTCGCGGTCAGCTTGCCACCAGACTCAACCGATGCCGTGGCACCGTTGACGCTCACCGGATAGCCAAAGCCGCGCAGCATACGCTCGGTGTGATCACGGGTCGGTGCCGGCTCGGTCACGGTGGTCTTGCCTTCGGCGTACAGACCCGCCAGCAGCAGGCAGGACTTAACCTGAGCACTGGCCATCGGCATCGTGTAGGTCAGGCCTTTGAGCTTGTGACCGCCACGAATGGTCATCGGCGGACGACCGTCGGCAGCGGTTTCGATCACGGCGCCCATTTCCCGCAGCGGGTTGGCGACGCGATTCATCGGACGCTTGGACAGCGAAGCGTCACCGGTCAGGGTGCTGTCGAAATCCTGCGCGGCCAGCAGGCCGGACAGCAGGCGCATCGAAGTGCCGGAGTTACCCAGATAGATCGGGCCCGGCGCAGGTTTCAGGCCGTGCAGGCCGACACCGTGGATGGTCACGCGGCCATGATGCGGGCCTTCGATGACCACGCCCATGTCGCGGAACGCCTGCAGGGTCGCCAGAGCGTCTTCGCCCTCGAGGAAGCCTTCGACTTCAGTGACGCCTTCAGCCAGGGAACCGAGCATGATCGAACGGTGGGAAATCGATTTGTCACCCGGTACGCGAATCCGACCGGACAGGCGGCCACCAGGTTGAGCCAGGAAAATCAGATCGTTGGAATTCATAGCGTCCACATAGGCCCTGCGGGCCAGGATTTTACTGAAATGCTCGCGGGCAACCCGGGCGCGCGTGAAGACGCCCAACAATTGGTGCCCATCCCCTGCATCGACCGCGTCGCGCAAGGCGTCGAGGTCGCTGCGAAATGTATCGAGAGTGCGCAGGACAGCCTCGCGGTTGGCGAGAAAGATGTCATGCCACATGACCGGGTCGCTTCCGGCGATTCTTGTGAAATCACGGAAACCGCCCGCAGCGTAACGGAAGATCTCAAGGTTTTCATTGCGCTTGGCCAGCGAATCGACCAGACCGAAGGCCAGCAGGTGCGGCAAATGACTGGTCGCGGCCAGCACTTCATCGTGACGCTCGACCTGCATGTGCTCGACGTCGGCGCCCAGCTCGCGCCACAAACGATCAACCATCGCCAGGGCAGCCGGATCGGTCTGCTCCAGCGGGGTCAGAATCACTTTATGACGGCGGAACAGCTCTGAGTTGGAGGCTTCCACCCCGCTCTGCTCGGAGCCGGCAATCGGATGCCCCGGCACGAAACGCGCCGGCATGCCGCCGAACGCCTCGGTCGCCGCACGCACCACATTGCCCTTGGCGCTGCCGACATCCGTGAGAATCGCCTGCCCCAGGTCCATGCCGGCCAGACGGGCCAGCACTTTTTCCATGGCCAGGATCGGCACCGCCAACTGGATCACGTCCGCGCCCTGGCAAGCCTTGACCAGATCGTCTTCGCAGCGATCCACCACACCCAACTCGACCGCCAGCTTGCGCGATTGCGGGTCGAGGTCGACCCCGACCACTTCGCGGCACACGCCACTTTCACGCAAGCCTTTGGCAAATGAACCACCGATCAACCCCAGACCGACCACCACCAGGCGCCCGATCATAGGTGCAGCAGATTGCAGCGCAGTGACATCACCCACGAGCCAGAACCTTGCGCAGCGCTTCGAGGAAGCGGCTGTTTTCCGCCGGCAGACCGATGGTCACCCGCAGATGGTTCGGCATGCCGTAGTTGGCCACCGGACGCACGATCACACCTTCGCGCAGCAGGCCCTGGAACACCGGAGCCGCCACCTGACCGAGGTCGACGCAGATAAAGTTGCCCTTGGACGGAATCCAGCTCAGACCCAGCTCACGAAAACCTGCTTCCAGCTGTTGCATGCCGGACTCGTTGAGCTGCCGGCTCTGCGCCAGATATTCCTCGTCCTTCAGCGCCGCACACGCCGCCGCCAAGGCCAGGCTGTTGACGTTGAATGGCTGACGTACCCGGTTCAGCACGTCCGCCACCACCGGGGTAGACAGACCATAGCCAACGCGCAGCGCCGCCAGACCGTAAGCCTTGGAGAACGTGCGCGAGACCAGCAGATTCGGGTAAGCGGCGAGGAAATCCAGACCATCCGGCAGATCGCTGCCTTCGGCATATTCGATGTAGGCCTCGTCCAGCACCACCAGCACATGCTCCGGCACATCCTGCAGGAACTCGTCCAGCGCTTCGGCGCCGAACCAGGTACCGGTCGGGTTGTTCGGGTTGGCGATGAACACCACGCGAGTGTTGGCGTCGATCGCGGCCAGCATGGCCGGCAGATCATGCCCCCAATCCTTGGCCGGAACGACCTTGGCCTGAGCGCCGACTGCCTGGGTCGCGATCGGGTACACCGCGAACGCGTGCTCGCTGAACACCGCATTCAGGCCCGGCGCCAGATAGGCGCGCGCCACCAGTTCGAGAATATCGTTGGAGCCGTTGCCCAGGGTCACCTGGTTCAGCTCGACACGGCACTGCTCGGCCAGCAGGGATTTCAGGGCAAAACCGTTGCCGTCCGGATAACGGGTCAGTTCGTCCAGCGCTTCGCGGATCGCGGCCAGCGCTTTCGGGCTCGCACCCAACGGATTTTCGTTGCTCGCCAGTTTGACAATGCTCGCCGGATCCAGGTCCAGCTCGCGCGCCAGTTCGTCCACGGGCTTGCCCGGCACGTATGGCGAAAGTTGTTGCACGCCCGGCTGTGCCAGAGCGAGGAAGTTGCCACTCATTGCTACCACCCCTTAAAGAACTGCTTTCGGGTAGGAACCCAGCACCTTGAGTGCTACTGCTTCCTGACTGATCTTTTCCAGTACACCTTTGATCAGCGGATCACGGTGATGACCGACGAAGTCGATGAAGAACACGTAGGTCCATTTGCCGCTGCGCGACGGACGGGTTTCGATCCGGGTCAGGTCGATCCCGTTGTCATGGAACGGCACCAGCAGCTCGTGGAGCGCGCCGGGCTTGTTGCTCATGGACACGATGATCGATGTTTTGTCGTCGCCGGTCGGCGGCACTTCCTGGTTACCGATCATCAGGAAGCGCGTGGAGTTGTCCGGGCGATCCTCGATCTTCTCGGCCAGACGAGTCAGGCCGTACAACCCGGCCGCCATGTCACCGGCGATCGCTGCCGAATTCCACTCACCCTTGACCCGCTTGGCCGCTTCGGCGTTGCTGGACACCGCCACGCGCTCGACATTCGGGTAATGGGCGTCCAGCCACTTGCGGCACTGCGCCAACGACTGGGCATGGGAATAGATGCGGCTGATGCTGTCGGTCTTGGTGTTTTCACCGACCAGCAGGTGGTGGTGAATCCGCAGCTCGACTTCGCCGCAGATCACCATGTCGTGCTCGAGGAAGCTGTCGAGGGTGTGGTTGACCGCGCCTTCGGTGGAGTTTTCCACCGGCACCACGCCAAAATTCACCGCACCGGCCGCCACTTCACGGAACACTTCGTCGATCGCCGCCATCGGCTTGCTGATCACCGCATGACCGAAGTGCTTCATGGCCGCCGCTTGGGTGAAGGTGCCTTCCGGACCGAGATAAGCCACTTTCAGCGGGTTCTCGAGGGCCAGGCACGAAGACATGATTTCGCGGAACAAGCGCGCCATCTCTTCGTTGCCCAGCGGCCCCTTGTTGCGCTCCATCACGCGTTTGAGGACCTGCGCCTCACGCTCGGGACGGTAGAACACCGGCTGCTCGCCTTCGGCCAGACTGGCCATCTTGACCCGAGCAACTTCTTCTGCGCAGCGCGCGCGATCACTGATCAGCTGGAGAATCTTCTCATCCAGATTATCGATGCGAACGCGCAGCGCCTTGAGCTCCTGCTCGGACATCAGGAATGCTCCTTCTCGAATTCGGCCATGTAGCCGACCAGCGCCTCGACAGCGTCCAGACCCAGGGCGTTGTAGATCGAGGCACGCATGCCGCCAACCGAACGATGGCCCTTGAGGTTGAGCAGGCCACGGGCGTCGGCGCCGGCCAGGAACGCCTTGTCCAGACGCTCGTCAGCCAGGCGGAACGGCACGTTCATCCACGAGCGGGCGTTGGTGCTGATCGGGTTGGTATAGAAGTCGCTGTTGTCGATGAAGCCGTACAGGCGATCTTTCTTTGCCTTGTTGCGCTGCTCCATCGCGGCGACGCCGCCCTGCTCCTTCAGCCACTCGAAAACCAGGCCCGAGAGGTACCAGGAATAGGTGGCCGGGGTGTTGTACATCGAGCCGTTATCGGCGGAGATCTTGTAGTCGAGCATGGTCGGGCATGAACTGCGAGCGCGGCCCAACAGGTCTTCACGGACGATCACCACGACCAGACCGCTCGGGCCGATGTTCTTCTGCGCGCCGGCGTAGATCAGGCCGTACTGCGACACATCGATCGGACGCGAGAGGATATCGGAGGACATGTCGACCACCAGCGGAACGTCACCGGCTTCGGGAACCCAGTCGAACTGCAGGCCGCCGATGGTTTCGTTGGACGCATAGTGCAGATAGGCCGCACCCGGGGTCAGCTTCCACTCGTTCTGGCCAGGGATGGTCAGGTAATCATAAGGCTTGGCGCTGGCAGCAACGTTGATGTTGCCGAAGCGACGCGCTTCCTCGATGGCTTTCTTCGACCAGATGCCGGTTTCGACATAGTCGGCAGTACCGTTCTCGGGCAGCAGGTTCAGCGGAATCTCGGCGAACTGTTGGCTCGCACCGCCCTGCAGGAACAGCACTTTGTAATTGGAGGGGATGGACAGCAGGTCGCGCAGGTCTTGTTCGGCCTTCTCGGCGATGGCCACGTAGTCATCGCTGCGATGGCTCATTTCCATGACCGACAGACCCTTGCCGTGCCAGTCGAGCATCTCGGACTGGGCACGCAACAGGACAGCTTCAGGCAGCGCAGCGGGACCTGCGCAGAAGTTAAAGGCTCGTTTGCTCACATCCACTCTCGCTATGCAATCACGGTAGCGGACAGAGCAAACACTCTGCCCTGCTACGATTTGGTTAGTCTTGCGACTCTTCTTCGTCTGCGGCGTCCGCCTGCAGGTTGTCGACCGCATCGTCCGGTTCGGCGCCGATCACGCCTTCTTCCAGCTCGACACCTTCTTCGCCTTCAAGCTCGTCACCTTCCACTTCCGAAGGCTCCTGAACCCGCTCCAGACCGACCAGGGTTTCATCCTTGGCCAGCTTGATCAGGGTCACGCCCTGGGTGTTGCGACCCAGGCTGGAGACTTCATCGACACGGGTACGCACCAGCGTGCCCTGGTCGGAAATCAGCATGATCTCCTCGCCGTCGAGCACCTGAACCGCACCGACCAGACGGCCGTTACGCTCGTTGCTGACCATGGCGATCACGCCCTGGCCACCACGCTTGTACTCAGGGAACTCGGTGATCGCGGTGCGCTTGCCGTAGCCACGCTCGGAAGCGGTGAGGATCTGGCTGCCTTCTTCCGGGATCAGCATCGAAATCAGCTTCTGCCCTTCCGGCAGACGCATGCCGCGCACACCGCGGGCGGTACGGCCCATGGCACGAACATCGGATTCCTTGAAGCGGGTCACCTTGCCGCCGTCGGAGAACAACATCACTTCTCGCTCGCCATCGGTGATGGCTGCAGAGATCAGCACGTCGCCTTCATCCAGCTCCAGCGCGATCAGACCGACGCTGCGCTGACGGCTGAAGGATTCCAGCGGGGTCTTCTTCACGGTGCCGTTGGCGGTCGCCATGAAGATGTAGTGACCCTCGGTGTATTCCTCGACCGGCAGCATGGTGGTGATGTATTCACCGTCATCCAGCGGCAGCAGGTTGACCAGCGGACGACCACGGGCGGCGCGGGATGCTTCCGGAATTTCGTAGGTCTTCAGCCAGTACACCTTGCCCTTGCTGGAGAACAGCAGCAGCGTGGTGTGGCTGTTGGCGACCAGCAGGTGAGCGATGTAGTCCTCATCCTTCACGCCGGTCGCCGATTTGCCTTTACCGCCACGACGCTGGGCCTGGTACGCAGCCAGCGGCTGGGTCTTGGCATAGCCACCGTGGGAGATGGTCACGACGCGCTCTTCTTCCGGGATCATGTCGCCCAGGGTCAGGTCGAGACGAGCATCGAGGATTTCGGTGCGGCGCACATCGCCGTATTCGGCGCGGATAACTTCCAGCTCTTCGCGGATCACTTCCATCAGGCGCACGGCGCTGTTGAGGATGCGGATCAGCTCGCCGATCTGGTTGAGGATCTCTTGATACTCGGCCAGCAGCTTTTCGTGTTCCAGACCGGTCAGGCGGTGCAGACGCAGTTCCAGAATGGCTTGCGCCTGCTCTGGCGACAGGAAGTACTTGCCGTCGCGCAGACCGTATTGCGGATCGAGGTTTTCCGGACGGCACGAATCGGCACCGGCACGCTCAACCATCGCGACCACAGCCGAGGATTCCCACGGCGTGCTGACCAGCGCTTCCTTGGCTTCCGACGGAGTCGGCGAAGCCTTGATCAGGGCAATGACCGGGTCGATGTTCGACAGGGCAACGGCCTGACCTTCGAGGATGTGACCACGCTCGCGCGCCTTGCGCAGTTCGAACACGGTACGGCGGGTAACCACTTCGCGGCGGTGACGGACGAAGGCTTCCAGCAGGTCCTTGAGGTTGAGGATCCGTGGACGGCCGTCGATCAGGGCAACGATGTTGATGCCGAATACCGATTGCAGCTGGGTCTGGGCGTAGAGGTTGTTGAGGATCACCTCTGGCACTTCGCCGCGACGCAGTTCGATCACGACGCGCATACCGTCCTTGTCGGACTCGTCGCGCAGTTCAGTGATGCCTTCGAGTTTCTTCTCTTTTACCAGCTCGGCGATCTTCTCGATCAGACGTGCCTTGTTCAACTGGTAAGGGAGTTCGGTGATGACGATCTGCTGACGGCCACCGACCTTGTCGATGTCTTCGATGATCGAACGGGCGCGCATGTAAATGCGGCCACGGCCGGTGCGGTAGGCTTCGATGATGCCGGCGCGGCCGTTGATGATCGCGGCAGTCGGGAAGTCCGGGCCGGGGATGTATTGCATCAGCTCATCGACCGTCAGCTCGGGGTTGTCGATGAGGGCCAGGCAACCGTCGATGACTTCACCGAGGTTGTGCGGCGGAATGTTGGTCGCCATGCCCACGGCGATGCCGCTGGAACCGTTGACCAGCAGGTTCGGCACGCGGGTCGGCATGACCGCCGGGATCAGTTCGGTGCCGTCGTAGTTCGGCACCCAGTCCACGGTTTCCTTGTGCAGGTCGGCCAGCAGCTCGTGCGCCAGCTTGGTCATGCGCACTTCGGTGTATCGCATGGCCGCGGCGTTGTCGCCGTCCACCGAACCGAAGTTGCCCTGGCCGTCGACCAGCAGGTAACGCAGGGAGAATGGCTGCGCCATGCGGACGATGGTGTCGTACACCGCGGTATCACCGTGCGGGTGATACTTACCGATCACGTCACCGACGACACGGGCAGATTTCTTGTACGGCTTGTTGAAGTCGTTGCCCAGCTCGCTCATCGCGAACAGCACGCGACGGTGCACGGGCTTCAAGCCATCGCGCGCATCCGGCAGTGCACGGCCGACGATCACGCTCATCGCGTAGTCGAGATAGGACTGTTTCAGCTCGTCTTCGATATTGACCGGGAGGATTTCTTTGGCCAGTTCGCCCATGAGAAGCCTGATTCCTTTTTCTGGTGAAACTTCGCCATATCCATAGGGGACGCACGAAGCTCGTCGATGCAGGCCGAGTGCCATGCACCGACTTACGACAAATCGACAAGTTGACCCTGGATTTGCGCAGTGAAGACAACCCCGTGGGGCCGCCTCGGAAAACGCCGGATGTTATCACAAGAGCCGCCACGCACCTATCCCCCAGATGCGCATGGAGCATAGTTAGATGACCGATGACAGGCTTAACGGGGACGAGAGAGGCTCAGAGCTTCCCTGAATGCAAATTTCGGGGCGAAATTGCGGATGTTTATTGACTTTCAAGGCCCCATCGCGAGCAGGCTCGCTCCCACAAGGTTCTGTGGCGATCACAAAACCTGTGGGAGCGAGCCTGCTCGCGAAGAGGACAACGCAGACATCAAGCCAATCAATGCAAGCGCTTGCGGCACATCAACTGCGCCATTTTCGCGGTGTCCGGGCGCTCGACGATGCCTTTTTCGGTGACGATCGCATCGATCAGGTCCGCCGGGGTGACGTCAAACACCGGGTTGAACGCCTCAACGTCAGCCCCGACACGTTTGCCGCCAACCTCCAGCAACTCGGCGCCGTCGCGTTCTTCGATCGGAATGTCATCACCGCTCGCCAGATTCATGTCGATGGTCGAGCTCGGCGCCACCACCATGAAACGCACGCCGTGGTGCATGGCGTTGACCGCCAGTTGATAGGTGCCGATCTTGTTCGCCACGTCGCCGTTGGCGGTGATCCGGTCAGCGCCGACGATCACCCAGGTCACGCCTTTGGTCTTCATGATGTGCGCAGCGGCGGAGTCGGCGTTCAGGGTCACCGGAATGCCTTCGTTGGCCAGTTCCCACGCGGTCAGGCGCGAGCCTTGCAGCCACGGCCGGGTCTCGTCGGCGTAGACGCGCTCGACCATGCCCTCGATGAACGCTGCGCGAATCACCCCGAGCGCCGTGCCGAAACCGCCGGTAGCCAGGGCGCCGGTGTTGCAGTGCGTCAGAATCGCCTGGGCATTGCCCTGATGCTTGCGGATCAGGTCGACGCCGAGCTGAGCCATGGTCAGGTTGGCCTCGCGATCGCTTTCATGAATGGCGATGGCCTCGGCTTCCAGCGCCACCAGTGGATCGGCGTTTTCCTTCAAACGGTCCAGCCGGTCATGCATGCGGTTCAACGCCCAGAACAGGTTGACCGCTGTCGGCCGGGAATCGGCCAGCAGCATGAAATCCTCTTCCAGCGCCGCGTACCAGTCGCCCCCCTCGGCAATCCGGGCACGGGCCGCCAGTACGATGCCGTAGGCGGCACTGATGCCGATGGCCGGCGCACCGCGCACCACCATCGAACGAATCGCTTCGGCCACGCCGGCGGCGCTGGTGTAGGCGATCCAGTTTTCCTCGAACGGCAAAACGCGCTGATCCAGCAGGTGGAGCGCGCCATCACGCCAATCGATGGCCTTTACTTTCTCCGCAGCCAACAGTCGATCGCGCATCCCTCACCCCGCACTCATGAACAAAAGCCGCCGATTATAGCGATCCCCCCGCGAAGACGCTCGGGTATACTTCGCCATCCTTTACAAAAGCACTGGAACCGACCCTCGATGCCGAAACCTGCCATTGCGCTCGACTTATTATTGCTGCCGACCTGGCTGGTACCCGTCGAACCCGCAGGCGTTGTGCTCAAGGAGCACGGCCTGGGCATCCGCGACGGCCGCATCGTGTTCATCGGCCCGCGTGCCGAAGCGCTGAAGTGTAACGCCGCCGAAGTCCGCGATCTGCCGGACGTGCTGCTCAGCCCCGGCCTGATCAACGCCCACGGCCACGCCGCGATGACGCTGTTCCGTGGTCTGGCCGACGATTTGCCGCTGATGACCTGGCTGGAAAACCACATCTGGCCGGCCGAGGGCAAATGGGTCGATGAAGATTTTGTGCGTGACGGCACCGATCTGGCCATCGCCGAGCAGATAAAAGGTGGCATCACCTGTTTCTCGGACATGTACTTCTTCCCCAAGGTTGCCAGCGAGCGCGTGCACAACAGCGGAATCCGTGCGCAGATCGCGATTCCGATCCTCGACTTCCCGATTCCGGGTGCCGCCAGCGCCGATGAAGCCATTCGTCAGGGCGTCGAACTGTTCGGCGACCTGAAGCATCACGAGCGCATCAAGATCACCTTCGGCCCTCATGCACCCTACACCGTGGGCGACGAGAACCTGGAAAAAATCCGCGTGATCGCCGAAGAACTGGACGCCTCGATCCACATGCACGTCCACGAAACCGCTTTCGAAGTGCAGCAAGCGCTCGAACAGCACGGCGAACGCCCGCTGGCCCGCCTCGGTCGTCTCGGCCTGCTCGGCCCGCGCTTCCAGGCCGTGCACATGACCCAGATCAGCGATGACGACCTGGCGTTGCTGGTAGAAAGCAACACCAGCGTGATCCACTGCCCGGAGTCGAACCTGAAACTGGCCAGCGGCTTCTGCCCGGTGGAGCGTCTGTGGCAAGCCGGGGTCAACGTCGCGGTCGGCACCGATGGCGCGGCGAGCAACAATGACCTGGACCTGCTGGGTGAAACCCGCACCGCCGCCCTGCTGGCCAAAGCCGTCGCCGGCTCGGCCACCGCGCTGGACGCCCACCGGGCCCTGCGCATGGCCACGTTGAACGGCGCGCGAGCCCTGGGAATCGAAGCCGAGACCGGCTCGCTGGAGCTCGGCAAGGCCGCAGACATCGTCGCTTTCGATCTGTCCGGTCTGGCGCAACAACCGGTCTATGACCCGGTCTCGCAACTGATATATGCCACCGATCGCGACTGCGTGAAACACCTGTGGGTCGCCGGCAAGCAGTTGCTTGACGACCGGCGTCTGACCCGACTGGACGAACAACAGCTCGGCGAAACCGCCCGGGCCTGGGGCCGACGCATCAGCGGCCACACCGAATCGTAAACACCTCGGGGCACACTCCGGGGCTACAGCCTTTTTCAAGTTTTAGAGGATTGAATCATGAGCAACGTCGACCACGCCGAAATCGCCAAATTCGAAGCCCTGGCCCATCGCTGGTGGGACCGCGAAAGCGAGTTCAAACCGCTGCACGACATCAACCCGCTGCGGGTCAACTGGATTGACGAGCGTGTCAATCTGGCCGGCAAGAAGGTCCTCGACGTCGGTTGCGGTGGCGGCATTCTCAGCGAAGCCATGGCCCAGCGCGGCGCGACCGTGACCGGCATCGACATGGGCGAAGCGCCGCTGGCGGTCGCGCAACTGCATCAGCTGGAATCCGGCGTGAACGTCGAATACCGGCAGATCACCGCCGAAGCCCTGGCCGAAGAAATGCCCGAGCAGTTCGACGTGGTCACCTGCCTGGAAATGCTCGAGCACGTACCGGACCCGTCCTCGGTGATCCGCGCCTGCTTCCGCATGGTCAAGCCCGGCGGCCAGGTGTTCTTCTCCACCATCAACCGCAACCCGAAGGCCTACCTGTTCGCCATCATCGGTGCCGAATACATCATGAAGCTGCTGCCGCGCGGCACTCACGATTTCAAGAAATTCATTCGCCCGTCCGAGCTCGGCGCCTGGAGCCGCATGGCCGGCCTGACCGTCAAGGACATCATCGGTCTGACCTACAACCCGCTGACCAAGCACTACAAGCTGGCGGCGGACGTTGACGTCAACTACATGATCCAGACCCTGCGCGAGGAATAAGCCGATGGCCATCAGAGCAGTCCTTTTCGACATGGACGGCACGCTGCTCGACACCGCGCCGGACTTCATCGCCATTTGCCAGGCGATGCGTGCGGATCGCGGTTTGCCGCCTATGAACGACAAACACATCCGCGACGAAATTTCCGGCGGCGCCAAGGCCATGGTCGCGGTGACGTTCTCGATGGATCCGGAGTCGCCGGGCTTCGAGGAGTTGCGCCTGGAGTTCCTCGAGCGCTATCTGGTGGGCTGCGCCGTGCACAGCAAGCTGTTCGACGGCATGGGCGAATTGCTGGCCGACATCGAGAAAGCCAATCTGGTCTGGGGCGTGGTCACCAACAAGCCGCTGCGCTTCGCCGAGCCGATCATGCAGCAGCTGGGGCNGGCCCTGCTGATCTGCCCGGATCACGTGAAGAACAGCAAGCCGGATCCCGAGATGCTGACCCTGGCCTGCAAGATGCTTGATCTGGATCCGTCGACCGTCCTGTTCATCGGCGATGATTTGCGCGATATCGAATCCGGCCGTGACGCCGGCACCAAAACCGCTGCCGTGACCTATGGCTACATCCACCCGGACGACAACCCTCGGCACTGGGGCGCGGACGTGGTGGTGGATCATCCGCTGGAATTGCGCAAGGTGCTGGATAACGCACTCTGCAGCTGCTGAGACCTGACGCGGAGCGTCGTTGGCTGCATTCCTTTGCTGCGCAGGGGAACGATCTGACTCTTGATGAGGTTTTTTATGTTTGATTACACCGCTCGCCCCGAATTGCTCAAGGATCGGGTCATTCTGGTCACCGGTGCCGGTCGTGGCATCGGTGCGGCGGCCGCCAGGACATACGCCGCCCACGGCGCGACCGTGCTGCTGCTGGGCAAGACCGAAGCCAATCTGACCCAGGTCTATGACGAGATCGAAGCAGCCGGGCATCCACAGCCCGCCGTGATCCCGTTCAACCTCGAAACCGCCCTGCCCCATCAATACGATGAGCTGGCGGCGATGATCGAGACCGAGTTCGGCCACCTCGACGGCCTGCTGCACAACGCCTCGATCATTGGCCCGCGCACGCCGATCGAGCAGTTGTCCGGTGAAAACTTCATGCGCGTCATGCAGGTCAACGTCAACGCGATGTTCATGCTGACCAGCACCCTGCTGCCGCTGCTCAAGCTTTCACAGGATGCTTCGGTGGTGTTCACCTCCAGCAGCGTCGGGCGCAAGGGCCGTGCTTACTGGGGCGCCTATGGCGTGTCGAAGTTCGCCACTGAAGGGCTGATGCAGACTCTGGCCGATGAAATCGACGGCGTGGCGCCGGTACGCTCAAACAGCATCAATCCGGGCGGCACCCGCACGAGCATGCGCGCACAGGCGTACCCCGGTGAGAACCCGCTGAACAACCCGACACCGGAAGAGATCATGCCGGTCTATTTGTACCTGATGGGCCCGGATAGCACGGGTATCAATGGCCAGGCCTTCAACGCCCAGTAATGCCATACGTCGCAATTGTTGCCGTGGCGGAATCCCGTCGCGGCAGGCAATTGCCGCCTTCAGTACCTCCAACTCTGTCAAACAACCACCACCTACTCCGCTCTAAAAAATCCAAGTTATTGATTCTCATCGGTTTTCAAAAAATATGAACCGTATGGCATGACTTTCGCTCTACATCTCCTCAAAGCACGCCGAGTGAAGGCAGCCGGGCAGGGCCTGATGCGATAGCTGACTAATCGTCATCGGGCAGACTAAACTTACCCCAAATGTCCTACGGGACTGATGGATCAGTATGACGCGCAGCCCATAGCCGCTCTCACCCAGCCTGTAAGACAGACTTACTGCTTAGGGGCTCACGCCATATGAAATCACCCTCCCAGACCACTGCAATTGACTTCGACAGTGCCAAATTGCAACGCCTGGGCTTTGGTCAGCAGCCTCCCCTGCTGGCGCGACCTGTCAGCCTGGCGCAATTGCGCCAGCACATGAGCCTGCAACTGCAAACCAGCCTTGAGCCTCAACGCATCCTCGGTCTGTTTTTCCGCGAAGTTCAGCGCCTGGTGCCGCTGGACGCCCTGACCTACGTGCACGACGGCAGCGACTTGCGCCTGGAGTTCGGTGCTCGCGGGCACCATTCGGCCAGCTATAGTCTCAGCCACGAAGGCGAGCATATGGGTGAGTTGGTGTTCCGCCGCAACCAGCGCTTCAACGAACAGGAACTGGGTTATCTCGAGTCACTGCTGTCGGCCCTGCTGTACCCGATGCGCAATGCATTGCTTTACCGCGCCGCCACTCAGAGTGCCCTGCGTGATCCGTTGACCGGAGCCGGTAACCGCATTGCGATGGAGCAGACGTTGCTGCGAGAAATCGAAATGTCGCGCCGGCACCTGCAACCACTGTCGGTGCTGATGCTGGATATCGACCACTTCAAACAGGTCAACGACCTTCATGGTCACAGCGCCGGCGATGAGGTCCTCAAAGCCGTGGCCGCGTCAATCAAGGGCCAGTTGCGCAATGTCGACATGGTGTTCCGTTATGGCGGGGAAGAATTTCTGATTCTGCTGTCCAACACCGGTCGCGATGCGGCCGCCATGGTCGGCGAGCGCCTGCGTCAGGCGGCGCAGGCCCAGGATTACTTCGCCAATAATCAATTGATCGAACTGACCGTGAGCCTCGGCTGCTCGACCCTGTTGCCGGGCGAATCCGCCGACAGCCTGTTGCGTCGCGCCGACAGCGCGCTCTATGTCGCCAAGCGCGAAGGCCGCAATCGCCTGACCATGGCAGGCTAGATTTTCTCCGCCAACAAAAAACGGGAGCCAAGGCTCCCGTTTTTTATGGGTGTCGCCGAAATCAGCTCTCGACCAGCGCCCGACGCTCACGCCCGACCAACACCCGCTCCGCCAGCTCAAGCTGCATGCAGCGCTCAAGGAACAGGTACATGTAGTCGTAACTCTTGCAGATGGCCTGTCGCAGTTCCGCCTGCAAGGCTTTGCTCGGGTTTAGCCCGGCGAGGGTGCAGATGATCTCCAGCGCTTCCCACGGGTGGGCGTCATCGTACTGGGCGTGCATCTTCAGCCACTTCATGGCCCGTTTGCGATCTTCTTCAGGGAAAGCGGCGGCATAGACCCCCGTCGAACACACCAGCGCCGACCACTCCCCGGTCGCGCCTTCGATGGCGTAGTTGGTGGCCGCGATGGCCACGATCAGCGAATCCGCCGAACTGGTGTGCCAGCACCAGTGGCTCAGGGCATGCAACTCCGGTGGCACTTGCTGCGCTTGCAGGTCTTCCAGGCTCACCCCATGGGCCCGGCTCCAGTGCATCCAATAATCGGCGTGGTTGAGTTCGACGCGGATGTTGCGCATCAGCCAGCGCCGCGCCATGTCCTCGCCCGGGTGGCGGGCGAATTTGGTTTTGGTCAGGTTCTGCGCCATGTACAACGCGAATTGCTCAACGACGGGCCAGCCCCCGATCAGGTACTGGCGCATGGTTCTGGCGCTGAGCTTGTTATCACGCATGCGCAGATAAAGTTCATGTTCGACAACCCGGCGTTTGCTCTCGCTGCAATCCTGGATCAACTGTTGCGCCCAGGCGGGATAACTTGCAGCTTCCATGAGTGGTCCGGTTCGGTTGAATGTGTCGATCACTGTTCGGCTCCTTTTGATTTGTGATTGTAAGGATCGGCAAGAGACTTCAACGGAATGTGCCAGGCGCCTTGAACAACAACGGCTGCGGTCTGGCGGGCCGACTTTGCAAACTGTCACAGGTAAACAACTGCGGGCGTTCAATAACATAACCCTGAGCGTAATCCACGCCGATTTCAAGCAATGCCTGCTCGATCTGCGCTGTCTCGACAAACTCGGCAATTGTCTGCTTACCCATGACATGCCCGATGTGATTGATCACTTCGACCATAGCGCGGTTAATCGGGTCGTCCAGCATATCCTTTACGAAACTCCCGTCGATCTTCAGGAAGTCTACAGGCAAATGTTTCAGATAAGCGAATGAAGACATTCCGGCGCAAAAATCATCCAGGGAAAAGTAACAACCCAAGCCTTTGAGTTCATTGATAAATCTGATTGCACTACCCAGATTTGCAATGGCACTGGTTTCTGTAATTTCAAAACAAATCATTTCAGGCGGTATGCCGTAGTTATCAAACTGTTCCCGCAGAAAGTGCAAGAACGCGTCATCTCCGATAGTAATGCCTGAAAGATTAATCGCACACATTGCCAGAGGACCCTGACACTTATCGTTAATACATTGGGCAATAACCTTAAATACATTCTGCACAACCCAGCGATCCAGCGATGTCATCAATCCGTAACGCTCGGCCGCCGGTATGAAACTGTCCGGGAGAATCATCCGGCCCGCTTCGTCATGCAGACGCAGCAGAATTTCGATGTGCCCGCGGGCACCACCGGCAACCGAGCCCAATGGCGCGATTTCCTGGGCGTAGAGACAAAAGCGGTTTTCTTCCAGGGCCATGTGCAGACGTTGAACCCAGGCCATCTCGCCGAAGCGCAGGGACAGTTCCGAGTCGTCGGCATGGTAGACCTGCACCCGGTTGCGGCCCTTTTCCTTGGCCATGTAGCAGGCCATGTCGGCAGCCCGCAGCGAGGCTTCGAGGGTGGTCGGCGTCTGCGCCACATGCACCAGGCCAATGCTCACCGTGGTCAGGAACGGTCGCCCCTTCCAGACGAAATGCAGGTTCTGTACGGTCTGGCGCAAACTCTCTGCGATCTTCTCGGCGGCCTCCGGGGCACAGTTCTCCAGCAGGATGCCGAACTCGTCCCCCCCCAGCCGCGCCAGGGTGTCGCCCTCGCGCAAGCCGGATTGCAGCAACGCGCAGATATGCCGCAGCAATTCATCGCCGGCCGCGTGCCCGCAGGTGTCATTGACCAGTTTGAACTGGTCGAGGTCGAGGAACATCAGCGCATGGCGTCCAGCTTGCCGGGTCAGGTTATGCAGGGCCTGTTCGAGGCGGTATTCGAACTCGCGGCGGTTGGCCAGGCCGGTCAGTGCATCGTGGGTCGCCTGCCATGACAGATTGGCGATGTATTGCCGCTCCTGGGTCATGTCATGCAGCACCAGCACGGTGCCGCTGACCTTGTCGGAATTGCGAATCGGTGCCCCGACCAGGGTCACCGACACGGTACTGCCATCGAGCCGCTGGATCAGCTTGGAGTGTTCACTGCCTCCGCTGAGCTGGCCACTGAGAATATGCTCGATCAGGGTCAGTCCTTCGGTCTGGGCGTTGTCGTCCAGCAGATTGAACAGTGCCGCGAGTGGCAACCCGGCCGCCTGCTCGGCTTTCCAGTGGGTCAGGGCTTCGGCGGCCGGGTTCATGTATTCGATGGCCCCGCTCACGTCGGTGGTGATCACCCCGTCGCCAATCGATTGCAACGTGATATGAGCCCGATCCTTTTCCAGCTGCAAGGCCTCGGCGAAGGCATGTCGCTGCTTGAGCAGTTTGCGGGTACGCAGCAATGCCAGCACGATCAGGCCCAGCGCCGTGGCGAGGTTGGTGAACAGCAACAGACGCAGGATCACCCGCGACCCTTCACCCAAGGCATCACTGAAGGCCTTGGCGGCGGGCGTCACGCCGTCGTTGATCGCAAAGATCCGGTCCTTCCAGCGCCGGATATCCGCCTCGGTGGCAGCATTGGCAATGATGGACCGATGCATCTCCCGGGCGACATCATCGAGTTCCACCAGATAGGCGTCACCCAGCGTCCAGCGGTCGATGGCGATTTCCAGATAACTGAAGTGACGGAAATTCAGGTAGAGCCAGATCAGGCTGGAAACATCGTCCGGGTGGTTGCCGCCCTTGAGGATGCCCTCGCGCGCCGATTGCAGATCGGGCGGTTGTCTGTCCAGTGCCAGACGCAACTGATGACCGCCCTGAGGCACGGCGATTGCGTTCTGATATTTGAGGTAAATCGCCTCGTCACGACTGTCGGCATACAAATTGAGGTAATAGATGGCGTCTTTCTGGCCCTTGGACCAGAGACTCTCGCCCGCCACATAACCACGAACGGCCGACAGGACATAGAGGCTCACGCCTCCCAGCAAGGCTTGAAACAACACGACGGCGATAAATGGCCAGACGATGCCCAGCAACCGAGGCGTTCCGAGAGTCCGCTTTTGCTTCATGGGATTCCTTGCGTGAGCACAGTCCGTTCGTCGTCCGGACGAAATCGCTATCACGAGACTAGGTTGGCTTGTGAATCTAGGCAAGCGACAGGCGCTTCAACTCCTTTGCGACAAGACATATGTACCGCCCTTCTGCCTTTTGGAAGCGATCTACTGCAAACCGCCCCCCTGAGGGCTAAAGCCTTACGGATCCCTCCACACCAAAAGGACAATCAAACATGCTGCCCCCTTCGACTTCCAACGCACCGCTCGACGCAGGCTCCTCTTATCCCGCGCGGCATCAGGCCTTACTGGAAGAGTACAGCAGGTTGCTGGAAAAACTGCGAAACACGCCCTCAACCGCTAGTGCCTTGACCAATACCTACCTCAAACCACATCCCGGCTCGCCTCTGGACCTGGATGCAAAAAAACCGTCCATCGCCCGAAAACTGAAACTGACTCTACGCCCGGACGGGCAGTTCAGCCTCGCCCGGATGGCGCTTTATTACGGTATCTCCCCCTGGAATCCTGCCGATAAAGAGGAACACCAAGCCGCATTGCGCGCCCTGGAAGAAAAGCGCGCCCGTCATGGGCTGCAATTGGAACGCGGCATTGACGTCGACTCGCTGGCCTGCACTCCGAACCTCGAGGAACGCCAGGCTTTGCTGAAAAGCCCGAGATTACCACCCAAAGAACGCTTGCCCCTCTCGACCCTGCTGGGCCGTCTGACCGAGAGCAAAATCCGTGAAGCCATCGGACAGTTCTTGCCGGCGTCAGTCAAATCGCTGATCGGCCATCTCGCGAAAAATCTCGCCTCCGATATCACCGCAGCGCGTGTTCGCCAGACCCCCACAGTGTACCTGGAGCAAATCCTTCAATCGGCCGACGCCAGCCAGCTGGCGAAGTCGCTGCTGACAAAACTGGGATGGTACGGCAGCGACACTGAACAAGACGATTCACCGCTCGTTCGCAACAAACTGCTGAGCAGGGCAATCCGCTTGTGGGAGCAACGTGACACTGATGCAGAGAGAGATATCGCAGGGTATCCCTGGCATCAGCGCTCCAACTACGGGAAAAGCTACCAGGCCATATGGAGCGAATTCGAAGACCATCTTCTGAGCAGCAACCGGGTCACTTCGGAGATCGAGGCGGTCCTGCTGGCCTGCCTGTACCGCTGCGAATTTCCAATCGACTTCCATCGCTCCGACATTCCCGTCGACCTGCCTTATAGAAGCTCTCTGGTCTGGGTGAACTTTGTCCATGGACTTCATCTGGCTGACGCCATCGAACCGGACCGTGTGCCTCACATGACATTCCAGCAACTGGTTGACTTTCCTCTGGAGGAATCCACAGAAGCCACTGAACAGGAACTGGCTATTGTCGCCTGGAGCAGGATTGCTCCCGCGATGGACTGGGCTGTCGCCAACGGCATCGTGCAAGAAGACAGATACGCCGAGTACAGCGAGTCCACCAAGGAGCGTGTAATGGAGGCCCTCGACCAGCATACAGAGGTGATGAAAAACACTTTGAAACAACTGGATATCGATCCGCCAAAACGCTGGGAGATCGCAGACCAGGAAATCAAGAAAGTATTCGGTCAACAGGTGTTCACCAGCGATGGTCGAAAACTGGTCAGATATTTTGGGCCCGACACTGGGTCAAGGTTCGTGCCGGATATACGACAGAAAAGCGTGTCCTTTCGCGATGTCTATATGTGGAAGGGACATAAAGACAAAACCTGGCTCATTACCGGAAACGATGGCGAAAGTGTCAGCACCGCCCGTTTCAGCATTCGATCGGACGGGAGCATTGAAACGACCGCCAAATGGATCCCGGAAGCCATCCGGCTCAGGACACTGCCAGACGTCAATGTGTTGTTCGAGAGTCAATACAACAGCTATCTCAACACGACAAAAAGTGCCTACCGGCAATTACTGATCAGCCTGTTCAGCCATCTGCCCAATGATGATCGTCTGGCCATCGAATACGGTGAGACAAAAATCTACACCGTGAGATCGTCGACCAAAGACCTGGAAGCTTCCCAGGAGAAGCCCTCACTCACAATGCCGTTGAGGCTGCGAATGGGCTTTATCCTTTCCATGACCTACAACGACCGGACCTGCTGGTATGAATGCCTGCCGCGCGCCGGAATCATTCGCCAGCGTACCGACTTCACCGCGGACATGCTCAACGGTCGCCTTACAACCGAAGAATGGCGAATGCGCGGCAAGGTGCGGGTAACGGTGCGGCGTGGCAAACCCGTACCACTGGACTGGGATGCCTACGAAAGCGGCCGAGCCCCCAAGAAAGAGGCCACATGCGTCGCTATCATCGAACAACTGGGCGAAGCCTTTTCCCCTCAGGCGCCGACGGGTTATCCCCCTGCCATCACCTCCAGTCGCGCCTCGGAGATCGCTATATTCATCGCACGCGACCACTTTTATGTAGAGGAAGACAAGCTTTACGCCAACGCACGGCAGCAGACGGAACTGGAGAAATCGGAAGATAAGCGTCATACCCTGCTTATCAAGATCGGGAAGTGGGTACCTTTCTTTGGCAACCTCGACGATCTTCATTCCGATGATCCCCGAAAAAGCATTAACGCAATCTTCGGCATGTTGACCGATACACTTTCCTTCGCCCTCCCCCTTGGAAAATTTGTTTCCGGCTCTGCAAGACTGGCCTCCACCGCTGTTCGCCTGGGTTACAAACAAGTACTGCCACAATTTTCCCGCCTGACCCAAAAACTACTGATCACATCCTTACGCAACTTCAACCCAATGGATGGCGCGCCCACTCTGGCGAAAGTACTGGTGCATGGACTTTATGCCGTGAACCGGCTGGCACTGCGGGCCGCCATCAGGCAAATCAACAGGCTGGCCGGGAGAACTGGCTCATACGACTTCGTAAAAGGACTACCGCAAGTCACGGACCCGGGCAGCTACAAGCTGCTTGCCGCTTCTGACAACCTGGTCTCTACCAGAGGGTTCGATGACCTTCCGGTTCGCAGAGTCGACAGCGCGACGCTGCTTGATTATCGAATGCTTGATCCGATGACCGACAAACCCTTTGGACCGCCTCTGGCCGACAAGCTTTACCGGTTGTCGCTGGGCCGCTCTGCCTATCGCCCGATTCAAAAAACCGATCAGCACGTCGTCGTCGAAGTAGCAGAACACGCCAGAATCCGCGAGTTGCCGGAAATCGATGGCCGAATCACCGTTTATATCGACGATGTGCCCTATCGACTGGATGGGGACTGGTTGCGGCGTATCGAACTGATTGATGAAAGCGCGAATATGAAACGTATTCCCTGCCGCAGCAAACGCGCGCCAGGGAGCGACATTTGCGTTAATGAATTCATTACTGGCGATCCCCATCCCGATACCCCGCCGCTTCGCTCATTCGACCCGGACAAAGGTTATGCCCCCTGGTTTGGTGAACGGTTGTGCACGCCAAAAGCGCGGCATTCAGCAGAGGGGGAGTACTTCCTGCGCGATGGCCTGCTCTATCAATTGTTGAATGGCAAACTGAAGAGGTGGACAGGTGATTTCACCCGCTTGGGCTTCCCCAAAAAATGGCCGGTCCCCAAAAGCGCAATCCTGGCCGACCTGCAGTTTCAAAAGGGCATTTATGTACGAATAGAAATCCAGGGAACCTATCAAGGCAGTGATGAACTGCACCGAATAGGCGCGATTGTCGTACCGTCTCTCGTTACCTCCGACAATCTCCTCTTTACTCGCGTAAATACCGATAAATATTACCTGGCGACGTTTCCTGCAGATAAAGACCTGGGCGAGCTGCAGACGCTCACTCTGCAACGACTATTTCAAGCCGATCTCATGGAAGGCAAACAGGGTGCCGAGCTGTTGCGAGCGTATGAAGGCTCACTGACCGCCAACAATCTCGTGGCGGTCTACGGTATAGATGCAGTCGAGCGTGCAATGAAAACCATGAAGCGAATCGCCATCCCCTTGGGCACCCCCCCAAACCCACCCGCCAATATGCAATGGATCAAACTCGATACCAGCCCCGGCGAAGCCCTGATGTTCGATCAAAGGATGAGAATGATCGTCACACAATCGTCCGAAGGCGCAACAACATGGTCACGCAGCCATGAAGCTTCGGAAACATTGCGCCAACGAACAGCCGAAATTTTCGACACATTGTTCATGGAGCAGACGATCCCTCAGAACACAGAAAGCCTGTTCAGGATCGATCGCACGATGAAAAAGCTCAATGACCTGTTGCCTAGATCACAACGACGTTCCAACCCCAGAAACATCGCGTATGCAGAAGTCATCAAGACCGATGGAGTCAGGGAGGTCTATGTCAGTGTTTCCGGGGCGCAGGACATAACAGGAAAACTGCCTCTGTTCAAAACCTATCTGGGAGCCGAGTACGTCCAGAGGGGCGACGCGACTTACTTCAATGTCGACTTGAGCGGTCCACCCACCCCAAGTGGCCTTCTGATGGATAGCCAGGAGAATCTTCTGGCCATTCCGAAAACCTATCCCGCACTGCCAGAGGTACCCACTTCACTGGACAGTGAAAGCAAGTTGATCAGTTTCATCCACCAGAAATATCCCGATAAACAGGCCATCCGCTCAGTCAACATCGCAACCACCATGCCGCCCTGCGAAGCTTGCGCGGTGATCGTAAAGGCGTTCGGTCATACAGGCGCTGACGATTGGCTGAACGTCATCTGGAAATAACCTACAACCGCTGCAAATGCCCATACAGCTTGGCGTACAACCCACCATCGGCAATCAGTTGCTGATGGTCGCCATCCTCGGCTACCTGCCCGCCGTCGAACACCAGCACCCGGTCCGCCTGCTTCACTGCTGACAGGCGGTGGGCGATGATCAGCGTGGTGCGGCCATGGAGAAAACGCGCCATGGCCTGGTGCAGGTTGTATTCGGTGGCGGCGTCGAGGGCTGACGTCGCCTCGTCGAGAATCACCACTTTGGGTTCGGCGAGGATCATCCGGGCGATGGCCAGACGTTGCCGTTGGCCGCCGGACAGCCGCACGCCGGAGCGGCCGACGATGCTGTCCAGGCCGTCCGGCAAGGCGCGGATGGTGGGTTCGAGCTGGGCAACTTCCAGCGCCTGCCAGCAGGCTTCGTCGCTGCGTGTGCGGCCCATGGTCAAATTGGCGCGTACGGTGTCGTTGAACAGCGCCGGATGCTGCAGCACCACCGCGACATTTTCCCGAACCGTTTCCAGGCCGATTTCCTGTTGGGTCGATCCACCAAAACGAATGGTGCCGGCCAGCGGTGTGTACAGACCCAGCAGCAATTGCACGAGGGTGCTTTTGCCACCGCCGCTGGCGCCGACAATCGCCACTTTCTCGCCCGGCGCGATGGACAGGTTCAACTGATCCAGCACCAGTTCGTCACCGTAACCGAAGCTCAGACCCTGCACCTGAATCCCTACGGTATCGCGGCCCTTGAACGGGTCGACGCCGCCGGGGTATTGCGGTTCGTCGGCGCGGGCCAACAGTTCGTTGATCCGCGACAGCGCACCGCCTGCCGCGTAGTAGGCGTATTGCAGGTTCAGCAGTTGTTCGACCGGGCCGATCATGAACCACAGGTAGCTGAACACCGCGAGCATCTGCCCGATCGACAGGTCGGAAAACAGCACCGTCAACATGGCCGCCGCGCGGAAGATGTCGATACCGAACTGGAACAGCAGGCCACTGGCGCGGTTGGAGGCGTCAGTCTTCCACTGCGAATTCACCGCGTAGTTGCGCACTTCCTGAGCCCGCAGGCCGAGGCGCCCGAGGAAGAAGCCCTGGCGGTTGCCGGCGCGCACTTCCTGGATCGCATCGAGGGTTTCGCTCAGCGCCTGAGTGAAGCGCGAGGTGCTGTCGTTCTCCAGTTTCTTCAGATGCTTGACCCGTTTGCCCAACTGCACCGTGGCGTAGATCACCAGCGGGTTGAACAGCAGGATCAGCAGCGCCAGTTTCCAGTGCATCCACATCAGGATGCTGGCGGTACCGACCAGGGTCAGCATCGCCACCAGAAAACGGCTGAGGGTTTCGCCGACAAACTTGTCGAGGGTGTCGAGGTCGGTGACCAGGTGCGTGGTAACGGTGCCGCTGCCCAGGCTTTCGTATTCGCCGAGGGAGATCCGCTTCAGACGCTCGATCAGCCGCACGCGGATGCGATACACGATGTCCTTGGCCAACCGCGCAAACAATCGCGCCTGCAATACGCCAAAACACAGAGCGCTGCAACGCAGGGTCAATGTCACCACCAGCATCAGGCCGATGTAACCCGCCGCCTGCTGCCACATCGAGGGCAGCACATGGTTCATGACTTTCAATGCGGCATCGCCATGGCCGAGCAGGACTTCGTCCACCAGCAACGGCAGCAGCAACGGAATCGGCACGCTGCACAGCGTCGCCAGTACGGCCACGCCGTTGGCGATCCACAGGGATTTTTTGTGATGAAGTGCCAGTCGCCGGACTTCAGTCCAGCTCAGCCGGTCGACACGCTTGACGGCTGGCGTGTCATCGGCTGGGTCAGACACAGGCCGCGCGCTCCAGCCATCGACCGAGCAACGGTGACAGTTCACTGAGCGGCTGGTAGCCGTTGGTCAGCAACGCCAGTTGGCCGTTGCGCTCGGCGAGCAGGGTCGGGAATCCGGCGATGCCCAGATCCTGCACCCAACTGAAATCGGCCTGGGTCGCCTTGTGCTGATCGGCATGATCAAACAGGGCAGCAAATTCAATGCGCGGGACACCGGCCTTCTCGGCCAGCTCCACCAGAACGCTGGCCTGAGTGACATCGCGACCTTCGGCGTAAAACGCGTGCTGGATCAACCCGACCAGTTTCCACGCGCAATCCGGCGCCAGGCTGCGCGCGGTGACGATGGCGCGGCAGGCAGGTTCGGTGTCGTAGACAAAACCGTCCGGCAACGCGCCTTCCAACTTGAACGGCTGGCCGGTGGCCTCGGTGACCGCCTGCCAGTGTTCAAGAATGTAGCGCCGAGTGGTCGGCTCCAGCGCCGCACCGCTGCCGGTGCGTAACCCGCCGACCACCAGGTGCAATTCCACCCCGGCTGCCTGCGCCTGCTCCACCAACGCCTTGGCTACCGGGGCAAATCCCCAGCACCACGAACACATCGGATCCATCACATAGAGCAGGCGTGCAGACATGATTAAGCCTCGGTGGATGCTTGCTTATAGTTGTAGCCGATCGGGTGCGGCATGTTGCGCGCTTTGGCCAGTTCGATCTGTTTCTGGCGGTCGATGGCGCTGCGGCGAGTCTTCTCGCTCAGGGAGTTCCAGCAGTGCGGGCAGCTGATGCCGGCCACGTAATGCTCGGAGGCGCGATCTTCAACGCTGACCGGGGTGCGGCAGGCGTGGCACTGATCGTAGTCGCCTTCGCTCAGGTCATGGCGCACGGTCACACGGTTGTCGAAGACGAAGCAGTCGCCCTGCCATTTGGTTTCTTCCTGCGGCACCTCTTCGAGGTACTTCAGGATGCCGCCCTTGAGGTGGTAAACCTCTTCGAAGCCTTCGCCGAGCATGTAGCTCGAGGCTTTTTCGCAGCGAATGCCGCCGGTGCAGAACATCGCGACCTTCTTGTGCACGGTCGGATCGAAGTGTTCTTTGATGTAGTCGGGGAATTCGCGAAAACTGGTGGTTTTCGGATCGATGGCGCCTTCGAAGGTGCCGATCGAGACTTCGTAATCGTTGCGGGTGTCGATCAGCAGCACTTCCGGGTCGCTGATCAGCGCATTCCAGTCCTTGGGCTCGACGTAGGTGCCGACCTTCTTGTTCGGGTCGACGCCTTCGACGCCCAGGGTCACGATCTCTTTCTTGAGCTTGACCTTGGTGCGATAGAACGGCTGCTCGTCGCAGTACGATTCCTTGTGATCGATGTCGACCATGCGCGGATCATTGCGCAGCCAGGCCAGCAGGCCGTCGATGCCTTCACGGCTGCCGGAAACCGTGCCGTTGATGCCTTCTTCGGCGATCAGCAGGGTGCCTTTGATGCCGTTGTCGACCATCGCTTGCAGCAGGGGCTCGCGCAGGTTGACGTAATCTTCGAGGGTGACGAACTTGTACAGTGCCGCCACGACAATCGGTTGTGTCATGGGTATTTCTCCAGGTGGCTACCCTCGTAAAGGGTGAACCGGATGCGAAAAAAAACGCGCCGGGTGAGCGGCGCGTTGCGGATTCTAGCAAAAAACCTCAGTTCATTGCTGCAAGGCTCAATGCTTGCTGCCGCCGGCACAGGTCGGCGACGCCGGAGCGACGCCTGTCTCTGCCCATTCCTGCGGGGTGTAGGTGTGCAGCGCCAACGCATGGAACTCGCCCATCAGCTCGCCGAGCGTGCCGTAGACTTTCTGGTGGCGCTTGACCCGGTTCAGACCTTCGAACTGCGCACTGACCACCACTGCCTTGAAGTGGGTCTGCAACCCGCGACTGTGCATGTGGCTTTCGTCCAGCACTTGCAGATGCTCAGGCTGAAGCAGCGCCAGCGTCGATTCGATGCGTTGTTGCATGGTCATCACGAACTCCGCTTACTTCTTCTTGGCCGGAGCGGCGCCTTTCGGTGCCAGCTCGTTGGTCATGTCGTCCAGCAGCTTGTTGACCACCGGTACGGCGCTTTCCAGTTTGGCCTGGGTCATCTGGGCCGATTGCTGGGTCAGCTGCGGCATTTTCTCCAGGACTTTCTTGCCCAGTGGCGACTGGTAGAACGCGACCAGGTCTTTCAGCTCGGATTCGCTGAAGTTGCTGGTGTAGAGCTTGACCATGTCCGGCTTCAGCTTGTTCCAGCCAATGGCCTGGTCCAGAGCAGCGTTGGCCTTGGCCTGGTAGGTATCCAGTACGGCTTTCTTGGATTCCGGCGCCTTGGTCTGTTCAAAACGCTGGGCGAACATCTGCTGAACCTGCATGTACACCGGAGTGCCCAGCTTGTCAGCGTGTGCCAGGGTCAGGAAAGCTTCGGCACTGGCGTTGTGGCTGGCGGTATCGGCAAGCACCTGGCCGCTGGCGCAGACCAGGGCAACCGCGGTACAGATGGCACGAAGACGAGTCATCGAGTTTCCTTTTCAGCTAGGCGAGGTAAAACCCCAAGGGCGACCATTCTGCGCCTGAATAACGCTGCGGCTCAACCCCCGGCCCTTGCCGCGCTTGATTGGCGGGGATTTGCCGGTCAACAATCGACCGGATGGAACCACCCGGGCCGACACCGGCCTAAACTGCGCAAACAGACCAACAGGAGTGTGCACGATGAGCCGTATCGAAACCGACAGCCTGGGCCAGATCGAGGTCCCGGACGACGCTTACTGGGGCGCTCAGACGCAACGCTCGCTGATCAACTTCGCCATCGGTCAGGAACGCATGCCATTGCCGGTACTGCACGCCCTGGCCTTGATCAAGAAAGCCGCGGCCCGGGTCAACGACCGCAACGGCGACCTGCCTGCCGACATCGCCCGCCTGATCGAACAGGCCGCCGACGAAGTGCTCGACGGCCAGCACGACGACCAGTTTCCGCTGGTGGTCTGGCAGACCGGCAGCGGCACGCAAAGCAACATGAACGCCAACGAAGTGATCGCCGGCCGCGCCAACGAACTGGCCGGCAACCCACGCGGCGGCAAGACGCCGGTGCACCCCAACGATCACGTCAACCGCTCGCAGAGCTCCAACGACTGCTTCCCCACGGCCATGAGCATCGCCACCGCGCAAGCGGTGCAGGGCCAACTGCTGCCGGCCATCGCCGAGCTGTCGGGCGGTCTGGCCGAGCTGTCGGCGCGGCACATGAAACTGGTGAAGACCGGCCGCACCCACATGATGGACGCCACGCCGATCACCTTCGGCCAGGAAATCTCCGGATTCATAGCGCAGCTGGATTACGCCGAACGGGCGATTCGCGCAGCGTTGCCGGCGGTCTGCGAACTGGCGCAGGGCGGCACGGCCGTCGGCACCGGGCTCAACTCGCCCCACGGCTTCGGCGAAGCGATTGCCGCTGAACTGGCGGCGTTGTCCGGCCTGCCGTTTGTCACCGCACCAAACAAATTCGCTGCCCTCGCCGGCCATGAGCCGTTGACTACCCTCTCCGGCGCCCTGAAAACCCTCGCCGTGGCGCTGATGAAAATCGCCAACGACCTGCGTCTGCTGGGTTCCGGCCCACGCGCCGGTTTTGCCGAAGTGCGCCTGCCGGCCAACGAACCGGGCAGTTCGATCATGCCCGGCAAGGTCAACCCGACCCAGTGCGAGGCGTTGTCGATGCTCGCCTGTCAGGTGCTGGGCAACGACGTGGCGATCGGCTTCGCCGCCAGCCAGGGTCACCTGCAACTGAACGTGTTCAAACCGGTGATCATCCACAATCTGCTGCAATCGATCCGCCTGCTGGCCGATGGTTGCAGCAACTTCCAGCAGCACTGCATCGCCGGGCTTGAACCGGATGCCGAAGTCATGGCGAAGCATCTGGAACGCGGCCTGATGCTGGTGACGGCGCTGAACCCGCACATCGGCTACGACAAGTCGGCGGAAATCGCCAAGAAGGCCTACAGCGAAGGCAAAACCTTGCGTGAGGCGGCGCTGGAGCTGGGTTACCTGACCGATGAAGAGTTCGATGCCTGGGTGCGGCCGGAAAACATGATCGAGGCCGGTGCCAAGGGCTGAGATCTTCAGCGTCTGTAAGTCAGTCTTCGCGAGCAAGCCCGCTCCCACATTTGACCGCGATCCCCTGTGAGGAATGCGGTTAAAAGTGGGAGCGGGCTTGCTCGCGAAGAACGATGACTCGGTTAACCTGCCGCCATGCGCATCCGCCGGGCCTTGAGCCCGGCAATCAGCGAAGGGCCGAGCGCCACCAGCGCCGAACCCAGTACCACCAGCACCGCCCCGCCATACCCCAGCAGATTGATGTGCTCGGCATGCACATACTCGGGCCACACCCCCGCCGCCACGGCCACCGCACCGAACGTCACCAACGGCGTGATCGCCAGCGTCGCGCTGACCCGCGAAGCTTCCCAATGCGCCAGCGCCTCGGCAAATGCGCCGTAGGCGATCAGCGTGTTCATGCAGCACGCCAGCAGCAGCCAGCCCTGCAACGGGTTCAGCGACAGTGCTTCGAGCGGATGCACCCACGGCGTCAGCAACAAGGCGCAGAACAGGTAGATCACCATCATCACCTGTAAAGAATTCCACACCGTCAGCAATTGCTTCTGGCCCAGCGCATAGAAAGTCCAGACAGTCGAGGCCAGCAGCACCAGCAACACACCGGCGGTGTAATCAGATAAAGAGGTGAGCAATTCCGCCAGACGCTGATTGAAGAACAAAGCAAAACCGATCAACAGCACCGCCAGGCCAATGCCCTGACCGATACTGAAGCGTTCCTTGAACACAAACAGACTGGCGATCAGCAACATGATCGGCCCCATCTGCACCACCAGTTGCGCAGTACCGGGGCTGAGCAGGTTCAGGCCCATGAGGTACAGCACGTAATTGCCCACCAGCCCGAGCACCGCCATCAGCACCAGCCAGCCGCCCTTCGGCCCGAGCACCTTGCGGCTCGGCAAGCGTTTGGTCGCGGCCAGATAAATGAACAGACAGCCGCCGGACACCAGCAGGCGAAACCAGGTCACCGTGACCGGGTCCATCACCACCAGCACCTGCTTGAGCTTGATCGGCAGGATTCCCCACAGAAACGCCGTCAATAACGCCAGGAACATGCCGTACACCCAACGACCCGATGAAACGTGCATGAGAACCCCAAGCGCCAGAGACAGAAGCGCTCATTCTAGGCGCACAGACCCTGCGCGACACAGGGACAGTTGCGCTCCAGCCGCAAATGAAACTGTGCAGGTCGCAGCAGAAAATTGACGCTGGGCCGTTGATCGGCTGGCCGGGCGGGATAAGTGATTCAGGCATAAGCTCATTGGATCCAGCCCGGGACATCATTCACCAAGGAGACCCGTCATGTTAGGCATGCGCGCCCAGGACACCGCCCCCGCCACGCACTTTCGCAGCGACCGCGTGTGCCGGGTCAACGGTGAACTGTATTTCAGCACCCGGGAAAACACCCTCGAAGGGCCGTTCGACAGCCACGAGAAAGCCGAGCAGCAGATAAAGGCCTACATCGCGCGGATGCAGTTGCTGGATTCCGGCAGATAAGCCGTGCTGAACCCAATCGCGGGCAAGCCCTCTCCCCCAGGTTCCGGGTTGGCCACTGAATTGTGAGCACACTCGAACACTGTGGGAGCGGGCTTGCCCGCGATTACGATTTGCCGGTCAACGCATCGTTCAAGGCCTAGCGCACAGCCTCAAACAACCCGGTCGCCCCCATCCCCCCGCCCACGCACATGGTCACGATTCCGTAGCGTAGATTGCGCCGCTGCAACTCGCGCACCAGATGCCCGACCTGCCGTGACCCGGTCATGCCGAACGGGTGACCGATGGAAATCGAGCCGCCGTTGACGTTGTACTTCTCGTTGTCGATTTCCAGACGATCACGGGCGTACAGGCACTGCGAGGCAAACGCTTCGTTCAATTCCCACAGATCGATATCCGCCGCCTGCAGGCCTTTGGCCTTGAGCAGCTTTGGCACCGAAAACACCGGGCCGATGCCCATTTCGTCAGGCTCGCACCCAGCGACGGTGAACCCGCGGAAAAACGCTTTCGGCTTGAGCCCCAGTTGCAGGGCTTTTTCCAGGCTCATCACCAGCGTCATCGAGGCGCCATCGGACAACTGCGACGAGTTGCCGGCGGTCACCGAACCGTCCTCGGCGAACACCGGTTTCAACCCGGCAAGGCTTTCATAGGTGGTGTCCGGGCGATTGCAGTCATCGCGGTCGACGATGCCGTCGAGGATCTGCACTTCACCGCTGTTCTTGTCTTCAACCCGGTACTTCACCGTCATCGGCACGATTTCATCGTTGAACAGCCCTGCTGCCTGCGCCTGAGCGGTGCGGATCTGACTTTGCAGCGAGTAGCGATCCTGCGCCTCGCGGCTGACGCCATAACGGCGCGCCACCACTTCCGCGGTCTGGCCCATGGTGTAGTAGATGCCCGGCGTCTGCTGCTTGAGCAACGGATTGATCAGGTGATCGGTGTTGACACTCTTCAGGGTCAGGCTGATCGACTCGACGCCGCCGGCGACGATGATGTCGCTGCAACCCGACGCGATCTGGTTGGCGGCAATCGCAATCGCCTGCAACCCCGAAGAACAGAAACGGTTGAGGGTCATGCCGGCGGTGCCGGTGCCCAATTGCGAGAGCACCGCCACGTTGCGGCCGATGTTGTAGCCCTGGGCGCCCTCGTTGGAGCCGGCGCCGACGATGCAATCCTCGACGCTGGCCGGGTCGATGTCGTTGCGCGAGAGCAACGCATTGACGCAATGGGCCGCCATGTCATCGGGACGGGTCTGGTTGAACTTGCCGCGAAAGGACTTGGCCAGGCCGGTCCGTACGCTGTCGACGATCACCACTTCACGCATGGCATACCTCATTGTTGCAGTCGGTTGAGAGTGGACCGAGCATAAGTCCCCCCCATCGCCGACCGCGACAATCATTCACCTCGCGTATGCGGGCCCATCGGTTCAGTCCTTGTGCTTTTTGGCTCGCTTGTCGGACTTCTCGAAAGCGTCTTCCAGCGCCCGGTTGATCGTGCGCAACACCTTGACCCGGGCCCAGCGCTTGTCATTGGCCTCGACCAGGGTCCACGGCGCGATTTCGGTGCTGGTGCGGTCGACCATGTCGCCCACGGCGGCACGGTAGGCGTCCCACTTGTCACGGTTGCGCCAGTCGTCTTCGGTGATCTTGAAGCGCTTGAACGGGATTTCTTCGCGCGCCTGGAAGCGCTCCATCTGCGTGTCCTTGTCGATCGCCAGCCAGAACTTGACCACGATCACCCCGGCGTCGGCCAGTTGCTCCTCAAAATCATTGATCTCGCCATAAGCGCGCATCCAGTCGGCAGTGCTGCAAAAGCCCTCGACCCGCTCCACCAGCACCCGGCCGTACCACGAGCGGTCGAACACGGTGAACTTGCCCCGCGCCGGAATATGTCGCCAAAACCGCCACAGATACGGCTGCGCCCGTTCCTCTTCGGTCGGCGCGGCAATCGGCACGATGCTGTATTGGCGCGGATCGAGCGCCGCCGCCACTCGACGGATCGAACCGCCCTTGCCCGCGGCATCGTTGCCTTCGAACACCGCCACCAGCGCATGCCGGCGCATGCGTTTGTCACGCATCAGCCCCGACAGCCTTGCCTGCTCGGTGATCAATTGTTCTTCGTAGTCTTTCTTGTCCAGACGCTGGGTCAGATCGAGGCTGTCGAGCAGGTTCAACTGGTCGACGGAAGTCCCCAGCGGTGCAGCGTTGACCTCATGGGGATGCACATCGGGACGCTTCAAGGCATTTTGCAGGCCTTCGAGCAGGATCTTGCCGACCGTCAGGCTGCGGTAGTGCGGGTCGACACCCTCGATGACATGCCACGGCGCGTAATCGCGACTGGTGCGGCGCAACACGCGTTCGCCGTATTTGACGAACTTGTCGTAGGTCTGCGATTGCTGCCAGTCCAGCGGGCTGATGCGCCAGCTGTGCAGCGGGTCGTCGGCCAACGCCTTGAGCCGCGCCTTCATCTGTTTCTTGGACAGGTGGAACCAGAACTTGAAGATAAGCGCGCCTTCATCACAGAACATCTTTTCCATGCGCTCGGCGCCGGCAATCGCCTGATCCAGTCGCGGATCCTTGAACAAACCATGCACCCGGCCCTGCAGCATCTGGCTGTACCAGTTGCCGAAGAAAATCCCCATCCGCCCCTTGGCCGGCAACATCCGCCAGTAACGCCAGGCCGGTGGCCGCGCCAGCTCTTCATCGGTCTGCTGGTCGAAAGTGCGCACTTCGATCAGGCGCGGATCCATCCACTCGTTGAGCAACTTGACCGTCTCGCCCTTGCCGGCGCCTTCGATGCCGTTGATCAAAATGATCACCGGGAAACGCTTCTGCTGCTGCAACTCGAACTGGGCTTCGAGCAAGGCTTCACGCAGGGCGGGCACGGCGGCTTCGTAGGTGTCTTTGTCGATGGCGTGACCGATTTCAGCGGATTCGAACATGGGACGGCTCCTTCCAGGATTCAGCAAGACTAGCGGATTGGGCTCTGACGCGGCACAGAAATTCCCGCCGGCGGCGGATTGTCCTTGAGTGATCGTCGGCAAGGCTTGCCATGGATCAAGCGCCGCCTGCGTGATCGGCTAGAATGGCCGCCTTGCCGTTGCCGAGCCTGCCATGAAACCTGTAATGCCCCACGCCCAACTCGACTGGGATGACCAGGGACGCCCGCGTTCGCGAGTGTTCGACGATGTGTATTTTTCCGACCAGTCGGGGCTGGATGAAACCCGCTACGTGTTCCTCGAACAGAACCGTCTGGCCGAGCGCTTCGCCGCACTGCCGGCGGGTGGGCGACTGGTGATCGGTGAAACCGGCTTCGGCACCGGGCTGAATTTTCTCTGTGCCTGGCAGTTGTTCGAACAGCACGCGGTGCCCGGTGCGCGGCTGCATTTCGTCAGTGTCGAGAAATTTCCGTTGAGCCCTGCCGACCTGCAGCGGGCGCTGGCGTTGTGGCCCGACCTGAAGCCTTTCTGCGATCAACTGCTCAAGCATTACGTCGCCATCCATCAAGGCTTTCAGCGCATTGTTCTGGATAACGGCCGCGTGACCCTGACGCTGCTGATCGGCGATGCGCTGGAGCAATTGCCGCAACTGGACGGGCAGATCGACGCATGGTTTCTCGACGGTTTCGCCCCCGCGAAAAACCCGGACATGTGGACCGCCGAACTGTTCGCCGAACTGGCGCGGCTGGCGGCGCCCGGCTCGACCATCAGCACCTTTACCAGTACCGGTTGGGTTCGACGCCTGCTCAACGCCGCCGGTTTCAAGATGAAGCGCACGCCGGGCATCGGCCACAAATGGGAGATCCTGCGCGGCGAATTTCTCGGCTGGCCGCAGGACGTTCCTTTACCCGCGGCGGACAAACCGTGGTTCGCCCGCCCGGCGCCTTTCAATGGAGAGCGTCGTGCGTTGGTGATCGGTGCCGGCGTGGCCGGCTGTGCCACGGCGGCCAGCCTCGCGGCGCGGGGCTGGCAGGTCAGTCTGCTGGAACGGCATGACGCGGTGGCGCAGGAAGCCTCGGGCAATCCGCAAGGCGTGCTGTACCTGAAACTGTCCGCCCACGGCACGGCGTTGTC
Source organism: Pseudomonas sp. 22082 (assembly GCF_052046055.1). Taxonomy (NCBI): domain Bacteria; kingdom Pseudomonadati; phylum Pseudomonadota; class Gammaproteobacteria; order Pseudomonadales; family Pseudomonadaceae; genus Pseudomonas; species Pseudomonas sp. 22082. The sequence goes on along the minus strand of NZ_JBQEQB010000005.1, from coordinate 93,464 downwards.
GCAGTTGATCGTCAGCGGTTTCGGCTACACCCGTCGCCTGCTGGAAAATCTGCAACGCGGCACCGATTGGGACGACTGCGGCGTGCTGCAACTGGCATTCAACGAAAAGGAACGCGAACGTCAGGCGCAACTGGCGGCCGCGTTTCCCGAAGACCTGCTGCAATGGCTCGATCAACCCGAGGCACAGGCCCGCGCCGGGATCGGTCTGGCCCATGGCGGTTTGTATTACCCCGAGGGCGGCTGGGTGCATCCGCCGGCGTTGTGTCAGGCGCAATCGATACAACCGGGCGTCACGCTGCTGCCCCATCAGGAAGCCGTGGAGTTGCGCAAGGTCGACGGTCAGTGGCAAGCCTTCGACGGTGAACGATTGATCGCAACAGCACCGGTCGTGGTGCTGGCCGGCGCCGCCGACATCAAGCGTTTCCCCCAGAGCGCCGACCTGCCCCTCAAGCGCATTCGCGGGCAGATCACCCGCCTCGCGCAGACCACGCAAAGCCATGCGCTGACCAGCGTAGTGTGCGCCGAAGGTTACGTCGCACCGGCACGCCTGGGCGAGCACACCCTCGGCGCCAGTTTCGATTTCAACAGCGACGACCTGACCCCGACCACCGCCGAACATCTGGGCAATCTGGCGATGCTCGAAGAGATCTCCACCGATCTGGTCGCGCGCCTGCACGTCAGGGAGCTCGACGCCGAAAGTCTTCAGGGTCGGGCAGCCTTCCGTTGCACCAGCCCCGATTACCTGCCGATCGTCGGCCCGCTCGCCGATCGCGAAGCCTTCACCGAGGCCTATCGCGCCTTGAGCAAGGATGCCCGGCAAGTGCCGGACATTGCCTGCCCATGGCTGGACGGTCTGTACGTCAACAGTGGCCACGGTTCCCGGGGGCTGATCACCGCGCCACTGTCCGGTGAACTGCTGGCAGCCTGGCTGGACAACGAACCGCTGCCCCTGCCCAGAGGTGTCGCAGAGGCGTGTCATCCGAACCGGTTTGCCTTGCGGTGGCTGATCCGGGGCAAATGAGCGAATCCGGGATTGGAATCAACCACCGGGCAACAGGCAGATATTGCCCTCGACCAGTCGTAGCACTTGCTCGGTCAACCGCTCGAGCAAAGCGCTTTCCGTCTGTTCCTGCCGGGCGGCACACAGGTTCATTTCGTTGAGATAGTCGGCCGAGCTGAGTTCTTCGGCTTTCTCGAACAACGCCAGGGCTTCTTCCTGGTGAGGCGCGCGCGCATCGTCGAACTGTTGGGCAAAACTGCTTTTCATGTATTCGTTCCACCAAGGCTGGCGAACCAGAAACGCCAGCCACTCGGGAGACAATTCAGCAGTCTGGATTCGATTGATAGCCTCCACCAGATCCGCCCCTGTCACCTCCGCGAGTGAGGCGTAATGCATGTGCGAAGGTTGCCCGGGCAATTCGAGTGCCTGCGCCAGACCGGAGCGGTAGGCAAGGGTCACTTCCAGCGGGTCAGGTGCCGCATGGACCTGCGCGTGTTCCGCGGCGATCCGGTCAATCTGCTCCAGCCGAAACAGTCCTCTCGCCAGCCTCATCAGCGCCTTCGTCGAAGGGCGTTGCCCCCTGGGACCACGGGTCACATGGTGGACCTGCACTGCAACTTCCAGGTGGCTGAAGTTCAACGCCGCATTGTCCGTGCAGTTGATCGGGTTGGCCGCCAGATCGAAAATCTGCTCCCGCAATTCGGCATCGGCCTGCGTAGCATCCAGAACCGTCCAGACCCGCCGGTGCATATCCTCGCGCACATTGGCTGACTCGGCGGAATTGCCCAACTCCGCCAGCAGCGCGAACAGGCCTTCGGCCCTTGGGTCATCCTTGAGTGCGTTCCACATCTGCAGATGCCGGGAGCCCTCGCTTCCTCCCGTCTCGGTCAGCCAGATCGAACGTGCCTGGTTTTCGTCCAGTCGCGCGATATCGTTATCCAGGTAACCCATGCCGACGCCGACCGTCGTGCGGTAGTTTTCAAGGTAAGTTCTGCTGACATCGGAAATCGGGTTACGCCGCAAATTGATCGTTTCACTGAAGCGTCTGGGCGTTTCAAAAAGCCAGGCAGGCAGATCACGGATTTCGTTATCCCGCAGATCCACCCGATCCAGATTGGGTAGAAACTGCAGGCCTTTTGGCAGCTCCGTGGCGCCGGTATTACGCAAGGAGAGGTAAGTCAGATCGAACAGGTTGCGGACATCCACCGTGGCGCCGAGGGGGTTCCCGCTCAGATTCAGACTTTGCAAGGTGCGCAACCCGGCCAGCTTCACCAGGGCGTGCTCGGTGAGTTGAAGCCGATTGCCGGCCAGGCTCAGCCGCCTGAGGTTCGGCATATGCGAAATGATCTCGGGCAACCGGGTGATCTGATTGCGATCCAGTTCAAGGGACTCGACGTTCGTGAACGCTTTGAGGAAATAAGCGGCATCGTCGTCCAGCAACATGTCTTGCAGAGACAATTGCCTGACATGATCAAACGTCAAACCGACCGGCAAGGTCGGAAACTTGCCGAAGCGCATGCCATCGAGCTTCAAACCATAGACGAGACGCCCGGCGTCATCGGGCAGGGAGATCAAACGGCGAAAACAGTCTTCGATTTCAAACGCAACGATTTGCCGGCATTCACGAATTTCGTTCAGATCACCGCCCAGGACCTTCATGGCTGCCTCATCCTGGATCCAGGTATCCATCACGCCCTGCAGTCGGCTCAGATCCTCTCGCAACTGCCGAACCCGGATCGCCCTGGTCAGATGGTCGCTGCCCAACTGGTCAAGAAACTCATTGGCTTGTACGTCGGTAAACAAGGGATAGAGCTTTTTCACCTGCCGCAATAAACGACGCGAATGAGTGTTCGACCCGGCGGGAGAGTCGGCAGGCGTGCACGCAGGCTCGGCGGTCGCCGCTTGCCACTGACCGCCTGCCAACACCCGGGCGCATGCCTCACGTTCGTCCAGAGCACTCTCCAAGAGCTTGCCGCGCAGGCGCCCGCCATTTTCCGGCGTCGGTTGCACAAATCCGATGGCCTTGCGCTGCTGCGCTGAAAGACCTTTGAGAATCGCCTGATAGAGATCTTCCGGCCCGGACGCGATCTTGCCGAGTGACTTCCTGTCGCTGCCAAACACTTCGTAACCATTGTCGAGTCTGACCAGCGTGCATGAGCTCGACGTAACGAGCGGTTTTTCGCCCAGCGTTTCCAGGACATGACCGCTCAAGGATTTCGCCCGCAGTTCCAGATAGAACTCGGGATCCCAGCCTGCGAGACGGGGTAGCAACCGGATCGCCAGTTTCCTTGTATCGGCATTGGCGATGTCGGCCAGGTAAAAACCAGCCAATGCCCGATCCACTCGCCCATCGCTCAAAGCCTGACGCACCCGTTGTGCCAACCCCATGGGCACCCGCCCGGTGCTGCGCAGGCGCATCCGTTCAATGCTCGGCGTCCGTTTGAGCAGCTCCCGGGCGGAGCGCACCGGCAAATCGGGAAAGGCCCTGCGCAACTTGAGCAACTCTCCGGCAACGTCTTGATCGTATCGGCTGTAGAGATGGTCGAAAGTCGACCTTCGATCGGCCTTGATCGCCGCCCCGATCACTTTCGCCAACTGCTGACTGGCATCGGCCGGGGCTACGTCAGCCCCCACCAAGACCTCCACTTCTTTGGGACGCAGAACATCGACGACCGCTTGCAGCAACTCGCCCTTCTCCAGTTGCGCATGCTTCACAATGACGCTCACGGTATCGTCGTCGATCGATCCGGGCGGGTAGGTCGCGGTGATCCGCCCTTGTTCATCCACGACTTTGATGTAGCGATCGGCCGGCCAGTTCGCAAGCCGGGGTAAAGCATGCAGCTGTTCGTTGACGTAACGCGGATCACTCGCCTCGCCACGCTCCATGGCAGCAATGTAGTCGCGCACTCTGCGCTCGATTCCAAAACGCTCGATCATGTCCAGCAAGCGAGAAGGCAGCGGCCGGTTGTCATCGCTCAGGCGATGCAGCTCATCGATCCGGGTGTCGGTCAACCGACGGGCCATCTCCAGACGACTGTCTTCCCAGCCCTCAAGACCAGGATCAGTGCGTTTGAGCGTGTACGCTCCGCTCCATCGCTCGGTCTGTTCGAAGTCATGACGCCAGCCTCCGCGATCATTGCGCTTCAATACCGGCTGATAAGCCTGTGCACGCACAGGGTGTTGGACTTCCCAGGTATTGGATGCAGGCTCCAGCGCTACCTCGTAAGCCCGATTGTCGAAATGGGCAAACTGCTTGCCGTTCGCCCGGAACAAGCCTGCAGTATCAGGTTCGGCACCTGTCGGAAGCGGCTGTTCATAACCGAGTAGCTGCGGTTTCCACAAACGAGGCTGACCGTCACGGTCCAATATGGCCGTGAACGGCTGGAAGAAATCCGGATGCTTGCGCACCGTCTTGATTGCCAGTGTTTTCAGGCCCTTGATACCGGCCCCCACGCTGACCATCAGCACAATGTTTTCAGCAACGCTGAGCAGGTGCGAAAACGCCTCCTCACGATCTCCCCGCGACCAGTCCTCAACGCCCTCATAAACTTCCGCCAGCATCTGCCCCACGGCAACCCCCATCATCAGTTGCCCTACGACCGGCACGAAAATCCCGGCCACATTGGCAACCGTCAGACCGATTTCCAGATACTCGAGCAGGCGCTTCTTGCGCGCCTCTTCATCCACATCGGCAGTCGGTACGGCGAGCGCGCGGGCATCGATCTGCAGTTTGCCGATATGGCTTTGGTGCATGAAGTCGAGCAACGACACGGTTATCGGCAAATATTTGGCACGACCCAGGCTGCGAGCGTCCGCGAAGTTTTTGAAGAAATCCGCCTTGTCGACCTCGCCGATGCAATGAGTGAAGTAGCTCCTGTAACTGGCCACCCCCAATTGGTATTCCAGGTACACGAGAAACGCCGAGAAACTCGCGTACTCGTACAACGGTTGAGAGGGCGCGCCGGGCATGTAAACCAGGCACCATTGATCCGGGTCCGACTCGACCGAGCGCTCGGAAAACACCACAACGCCCCAAATGCAACAGTCGAGCAGTTCGATGCCTTGCATGATCAACGGCCGCCCCTGGTAATTCAGGCTTCTGGCATCGGCGCTACCGCCGGCCTCGAGCAGGCGCTCCAGGCTTTCGTATGCGTCCTGACTGATGTGGGCATTCAACAGCGCCAGATGCAGATCCAGTTGCAGCAATTGTTTTTTCAGGTCGGTGATGTTGCGGACCATGGGACCGGTGGCAACCGGTTTACCGTCAACCTCCGTGATACCGAATACCTGTTGAAAATGCTGTTGGTAGTGCTTCCCCAGATCGAGCTCGCGACAAAGTTCGGCGAATGCGGAGGGTGTCAGGCCCGCAATCCCAGCAGGCTGGCCAGAGATGCGCACCACACTGCCGGCGGGGAAAAAATCGTCCTGTGCCTCCCGCTCCGTGAAGTTCTGCATCGCCGCTTCCAGAAGAGTCGGCGTTGCCGGCGGCGTGACCGGCGATCCTCCGCCGGGCGGCGTCACGGGCTCGCAACCACAGTACTCCCCAGGCAGCTCCAGATAGTCTTTTTCGACATCGAACTGCACTGGCCAGCGAGCTTTCAGGGCACTGCTCAACAGCGCGGCGCAAAAGCTGTTCACGGGTTGCAAGCGGCCAAGATCGGCGTCGACCCTGGCCTGAGCGGCGTGTAAATCACGCGCGGTCTGGTCCAGCGCAGCGAATGTGGAGCTAGAAGCTTTCAGAAGGCTGGAAGGCAGGGTTTTCTGCAAGGCCTGGGCAGTATCCAGATCGCCGGTGGCTTCCAGCAAAAAAACCAGTATCTGTTCCTGGGTCAGCGGTGTCGCAGTATCCGACTGCGTATTCGACATGGGCAATATTCCTTTATCGCACTTTGGAACCATTACCTTAACGATCCTGCCTGCGTAAAAAAAACACGAAAAACTACGTGATCAGGCTGGCAAACAAGCAGACATCCGCATGTTTTCGCTATTTATCTACTACCCATAAACCCAAGCGGAAAGCTAATGGCCCATCGGTCAGGCCGAACCGCTTATAACCGATCGTTCTAAAACTCCCACATCCCAGCCGGGTCAGTTTCTGAGTACCGGCCATTTCGGCGCGGTGCAGTGACACCTTCCCCAACGGAAAAACCGGTAAGGACCTTATGTGCGGATTAGCTGGCGAGTTACGTTTTGATCAACAACCTGCAGACCTTGCAGCCATCGAGCGAATCACCCATCACCTGGCGCCTCGCGGCCCCGACGCGTGGGGCTTCCATGCCCAGGGACCGATTGCCCTGGGCCATCGACGCCTGAAAATCATGGACCTGTCGGACGGCTCGGCGCAGCCGATGATCGACAGCCAATTGGGCCTGTCCCTGGCCTTCAACGGCGCGATCTACAACTTCCCTGAATTGCGTACCGAACTCGAAGCGCTCGGGTACGCGTTCTATTCCGGCGGCGACACCGAAGTGCTGCTCAAGGGTTATCACGCCTGGGGCGAAGCGCTGCTGCCGAAACTCAATGGCATGTTCGCCTTCGCCATCTGGGAGCGTGATGCCCAACGCCTGTTCATCGCCCGCGACCGTCTCGGCGTCAAGCCGCTGTACCTGTCGCGCACCGGCCAGCGCCTGCGTTTTGCCTCGACCCTGCCGGCCTTGCTCAAGGGCGGCGACATCAACCCGATCCTCGATCCGGTGGCGCTCAACCATTACCTGAATTTCCACGCCGTGGTACCTGCGCCGCGCACCTTGCTGGCCGGTATCGAAAAGCTGCCGCCAGCGTGCTGGATGCGCATTGAAGCGGACGGCACCACCGAGCAGAAAATCTGGTGGACCCTGCCCTACGGACCACACGACGACGAAAAAAACCTGACCCTGGAAGACTGGCGTGACCGCGTGCTCGACAGCACCCGCGAAGCCGTGGCGATCCGCCAACGGGCAGCGGTGGATGTCGGCGTGCTGCTTTCCGGCGGTGTCGATTCGAGCATGCTGGTGGGCCTGTTGCGCGAAGTCGGCGTGGAGAACCTGTCGACCTTTTCCATCGGTTTTCAGGATGCCGGGGGCGAGCGCGGTGACGAATTCCAGTATTCCGATCTGATCGCCAAGCACTACGGCACCCAGCACCATCAACTGCGCATCGACGAAAAAGAAATCATCGAGCAACTGCCCGCCGCGTTCCGCGCGATGAGCGAGCCGATGGTCAGCCACGATTGCATCGCCTTCTATCTGCTGTCGCGCGAAGTCGCCAAGTACTGCAAAGTTGTGCAGAGCGGCCAGGGCGCCGACGAGTTGTTTGCCGGTTATCACTGGTATCCGCAAGTCGACGGCGCGGCCGATCCATATGCGGCCTATCGCCAGGCGTTCTTCGACCGCAGCTACGACGATTACGCCGCGACCGTGCAGCCGAAATGGCTGACTGCCAATGACGCCGCCGGCGACTTCGTGAAGGAACATTTCGCACAGCCTGGCGCCGATGCGGCGGTCGACAAGGCTCTGCGCCTGGACAGCACGGTGATGCTGGTGGACGACCCGGTCAAACGCGTCGACAACATGACCATGGCCTGGGGCCTGGAGGCGCGCACGCCGTTTCTCGACTATCGACTGGTGGAATTGTCGGCCCGCATTCCGGGCCAGTTCAAACTGCCGGACGGCGGCAAGCAGGTGTTGAAAGAAGCCGCGAGACTGGTCATCCCCAGTGAAGTGATTGACCGCAAGAAAGGTTACTTCCCGGTGCCGGGGCTCAAGCATTTGCAGGGCGATACCCTGAACTGGGTGCGCGAACTGCTGCTCGATCCGAGTCAGGATCGCGGCCTGTTCAACCCGGTGATGCTCGATAAATTGCTGACCGATCCACAAGGCCAACTGACCCCGTTGCGCGGCTCCAAGCTGTGGCAACTGGCGGCTTTGAACCTGTGGCTCAGCGAACAAGGAATCTGATCGATGAAACCTCACGCCACGGCTTACAGCCAACGCCTGCTGCGCGGTCAGACGCCGTCCTACGAACGCTTGCAGGCGCGCCTGGCCGAAGATGGCAGCGAGCCTGCCGCCGAACCGATCGCGGTGCATTGCGGCTGGGGCCGATTGCTCATCGGGCACACCTTTCCCGATCCAGCCAGCCTTGCCCGGGAACTGCTCAACGAGCAACCAGGCGAGCGCGACATTGCTCTGTACGTCGCCGCGCCGCAGCAGATTCTCGGCCTGGAACCGACCCAGCTGTTTCTCGATCCGTCCGATACCCTGCGCCTGTGGTTCAGCGATTACCGTCAGGCCACCCGCGTGTTTCGTGGCTTCCGCATCCGTCGTGCGCAAAGTGACGCGGACTGGCAGGGGATCAATCAGCTGTATCAGGCGCGCGGCATGCTGCCGATCGACGCCACCTTGCTCACCCCGCACCATCAGGGCGGCCCGGTGTACTGGCTGGCGGAAGACGACGACAGCGGCGCGGTGATCGGCAGCGTCATGGGCCTCAATCACCAGAAGGCTTACAACGACCCGGAAAACGGCAGCAGCCTGTGGTGCCTGGCGGTCGATCCGCAGTGTTCGCGCCCCGGGGTCGGCGAAGTGCTGGTGCGTCATCTGATCGAACACTTTATGAGCCGGGGGTTGAGCTATCTCGATCTGTCGGTGCTGCACGATAACCGCCAGGCGAAAAACCTCTACGCCAAACTCGGTTTTCGCAACCTGCCGACGTTCGCCATCAAGCGCAAGAACGGCATCAATCAGCCGCTGTTTCTCGGCCCTGGGCCAGAGGCGCAGTTCAACCCTTACGCGCGGATCATCGTCGAGGAAGCCCATCGACGCGGCATCGACGTGCAAGTGGATGACGCCGATGCCGGGCTGTTCACCCTCAGTCACGGCGGGCGCCGGGTGCGTTGCCGCGAATCACTGAGCGACCTGACCAGCGCCATCAGCATGAACCTGTGCCAGGACAAGAGCCTGACCCACAAAGTGTTGAAAGCCGCCGGGTTGAATGTGCCGTCGCAGCAGTTGGCAGGGAACGCGGACGACAATCTGGCGTTCCTCGATGAACACCAGCGAGTGGTGGTCAAACCGCTGGATGGCGAACAGGGCCAAGGCGTGGCGGTGGATCTGCAGACCATCGAGGAAGTGCAGCAGGCCATCGAAGCGGCCAGACAGTTCGACACTCGCGTATTGCTCGAAAGCTTCCATGAAGGCTTCGACCTGCGGATTCTGGTGATCGGTTTCGAGGTGGTTGCAGCGGCGATCCGCCGGCCGGCGGAGGTGGTCGGTGATGGCCATCATTCCATCGGCGCCCTGATCGAAGCCCAGAGTCGGCGCCGGCAAGCGGCGACCAGCGGGGAAAGCAAGATTCCGCTGGATCACGAAACCCAGCGCACCCTGCACGCAGCCGGTTACGACTACAGCAGCATCCTGCCGGCCGGTGAGCATCTGTTCGTGCGGCGCACGGCGAATCTGCACACTGGCGGCACGCTGGAAGACGTCACGGCGATTCTGCATCCGACCTTGGCCGAGGCCGCCGTGCGTGCGGCCCGCGCCCTGGAAATACCCATGGTCGGACTCGACCTGATGGTGCCGGCGGCGGATCAACCACAGTACGTGTTCATCGAAGCCAACGAGCGGGCGGGTCTTGCCAACCACGAGCCGCAACCGACGGCGGAGCGGTTTGTCGATCTGTTGTTTCCGCACAGTCAGCCGGCCGTTTGATCTCTCTTCAGCGTCATTCCCGCGTTGAACGCGCGAATGACGCCCCGCAACAGGAGTTTCCATGACCACCCAAATTCCCGAACCAGATTTGAACTACCTGCAAAAAGTCCTGCTGGAAATGCTCGCCATTCCCAGTCCCACCGGGTTCACCGACACCATCGTGCGTTACGTCGCCGAGCGTCTGGAGGAGCTCGGCATTCCCTTCGAGATGACCCGTCGCGGCACGATCCGCGCCACCCTCAAGGGCAAGAAAAACAGTCCCGACCGCGCAGTATCGGCGCACCTGGACACCATTGGCGCCGCCGTGCGCGCGGTGAAAGACAACGGCCGCCTGACCCTGGCGCCGGTGGGCTGCTGGTCAAGTCGATTCGCCGAAGGCAGTCGCGTCAGCCTGTTCACCGACAACGGCGTGATTCGCGGCAGCGTGTTGCCGCTGATGGCTTCCGGGCATGCATTCAACACGGCTGTGGACGAGATGCCGATCAGTTGGGACCACGTCGAATTGCGTCTGGACGCCTACTGCGCGACCCGCGCCGATTGCGATTCGCTGGGCATCAGCGTTGGCGATGTGGTGGCCTTCGATCCGCTGCCGGAGTTCACCGAAAGCGGCCACATCAGCGCCCGACATCTGGACGACAAGGCCGGTGTCGCCGCGCTGCTGGCCGCGCTGAAAGCCATCGTCGACAGCGGTCAGGAGCTGATGATCGACTGTCATCCGCTGTTCACCATCACCGAGGAAACCGGCAGCGGTGCAGCGGCGGCGTTGCCGTGGGACGTCAGCGAATTCGTCGGCATCGACATCGCCCCGGTCGCGCCGGGCCAGCACTCCAGCGAACACGCGGTGAGCGTGGCAATGCAGGATTCCGGCGGCCCGTACGACTATCACTTGTCGCGGCATTTGTTGCGTCTGGCGGGTGAGCACGAACTGCCAGTGCGCCGCGACCTGTTCCGCTATTACTTCAGTGACGCCCACTCGGCGGTCACCGCCGGTCACGACATTCGCACCGCCCTGCTCGCCTTCGGCTGCGACGCGACCCACGGTTACGAACGCACGCACATCGACAGCCTCGCGGCGCTCAGTCGCTTGCTGGGGGCGTACATTCTGAGTCCGCCGGTGTTCGCCAGCGATGCGCAACCGGCCACCGGGTCACTGGATCGCTTCAGTCATCAGATCGAGCACGAGACGCAGATGGAGAGCGACACCCGTGTGCCGTCGGTGGACAGCCTGGTGGGGCAGCGTTCGGACAGTTGAGTCTGGCCCTCGGCGATCATTCGCCGTAGCATCCCGACATTGATTTAGCCGAGGTGCCCATGCTGATTCCCTACGACGCGCTCGAAGTCGACACCCTCACCCGCCTGATCGAGGATTTCGTCACCCGTGACGGTACCGACAACGGTGACGACACGCCGCTGGAAACCCGCGTACTGCGGGTTCGCCAGGCGCTGACCAAAGGCCAGGCGCTGATCGTTTTCGATCCGGAAAGCGAGCAATGCCAGTTGATGCTCAAGCACGACGTGCCCAAGCACCTGTTCGACTGAAAACGGTCAGCGGCCCTTGCCGCTGGCCTGTTTGCGCTGGATCCGTTCGTAGACCTCGGCGCGATGCACGCCGATCTGCTCCGGCGCTTCGACGCCGAACCGCACGCTGGAGCCGTTGACCGCCAGAACGCGCAAAGTGATGTTGTCGCCGATGGAAATCAGTTCCCCGACAACACGGCTGAGTACAAGCATGGGAGGTGTCCTTCAAGGTTTGCGAGCCTTGAAGATGCGCGGCTTTCGAGCGCCCTACAATGCATGCCGGGCAATTCAGTCATTCCCTACGCGCCAAGGCGCGCAAGCCTTCAGACGTTTCCTTCAGGCCTGCAAGATTCAGCTCGCGGAAAACCGCGGCCCGAACAGGATCACACTGGCCCCGATCACACACAGCGCCACACCGATCCAGTCCGAACCCAACGGGCGGATGCGCTCGACCACCGCCAGCCAGCCAATCGAAGCAATGATATAGATGCCGCCATAAGCGGCGTAGGCGCGACCGGCGTAGGTCGCTTCGACGCGTGTCAACAGCAGCGCAAAGAGAGTCAGACTGATCAGTGCCGGGATCACCCACAAGGCGCTCTTGCCCTGGCGCAACCACATCCAGAACGCGAAACAGCCGGCGATTTCGAACAGCGCGGCGAGAAAAAACCACAGGTAGTTGAGCATGCAAGACATCTCGTCAGGGTGACTGTTGCGGCCACCCTAACGATGCGACGAACCCCGGGCAAGTTCAGCCGTTGTTCTGTTTGGCCTTGGCGCGCATCTTCTCGGCCATCGCGGTCATTTCGTTGTACAGCAATTGCGGGTTTTTCTGTTTGAGCGCCCAGGCCATGCGCCCTTGTTCGTGGGGCAGGATCATGAACTCGCCGGCCGCGACTTGCTGGTAGATGTAGTCCGCAATGTCGCTGGCGGTGATCGGCGAACTTTCCAGCAACTTGCCGACCTGGGCTTTCATCGCCGGCGTCGGGCCCCGGAAAGAGTCCAGCAGGTTGGTCTGGAAGAACGACGGACAGACCACATGCACACCGATTTCCTGCTGAGCCAGTTCGATCAACAGGCTTTCCGACAGGGCCACCACTCCGGCCTTGGCCACGTTGTAGTTGCTCATCGCCGGGCCCTGCATCAGCGCGGCCATCGAGGCGATGTTGATGATCTTGCCCTTGCTCTGCTCCAGCAGCGGCAGGAATGCCTTGCAGCCCTTGACCACGCCCATCAGGTTGATCGCGATCTGCCAGTCCCAGTCCTCCAGCGACAACTCGCTGAAGAACCCGCCCGACGCCACACCGGCGTTGTTGACGATGATGTCGATGCCGCCAAGTTTCACTTCGCAGGCCTGGGCGAACGCCGTCAGCTGGCTGTAATCGCGCACGTCGCAGCGCTGGATGAAGCCGTCGCCGCCGGCCTCACGAACCAGTTTCAGGGTCTCTTGCAAACCGGGCTCGCTGACGTCGGACAAGGCCAGTTGCCAGCCTTCACGCGCCCAGCGCAGCGCGATTTCGCGACCCAGGCCAGAGCCCGCGCCAGTGATCATCATGCGATTTTGCATAGCAGACAGCCTTGTTGTTCCGGGGAAGATGCGCGGAGTGTAGCGAAGGATACGCAGCGACCCACGCTCCATCAGATTGCTGAATGGCGAGGGCAAACCGCGACAACAAACGAAATAAGCGAGCGAGCCAAATACCTTAAAAAAACATTGAATTTTCTTTCATGCGCACCAGTCGGAATTTGTAAGCCGGCTGGATTTAGTTCAACTTCCAGCTGCCCTTGAACACCAAGACTTCACAGACACTATCAACAAGGAAATAGACATGGGCACAATTCTAATCATCATCCTGATCCTGTTGCTGATCGGTGGTCTGCCGGTCTTCCCGCACTCCAGAAGTTGGGGTTATGGCCCTTCGGGCATTATCGGCGTAGTGCTGGTAGTCCTGTTGGTGCTGTTGTTACTCGGTCGGATATGACTGTTTGACCGACAAAAAAAAGAGGCCCTGTGAAGGGCCTCTTTTTTATTGTGCCGACTGATCAGTCCGGCTTGCCGTTAACCACACCGGCGGTATTGTCGATCAGGCTCTTGGTGGCCGTTTGCAGAAACGCTTCGAGCTTGAGTTTCAGCTCGGCAGTGCGCGGTGCATCCGGAATGATTTCAGCAGAAGGATTCGCGCCCAGTTGGTACTGGTAGATCTTCGGCGCCATTTCCTTCTCTTTCGGCAGTACCAGGATCTGGTCAGCGGTGACGATGGCAGTGGTCTGCTCGCTGCCCGACGGCTTGATCACACCGAAACCGGTGTCACCCTGCGGCAGGTTCAGCAGATCGCGGCCCCAGCACTGATGGCGCACTTCGCCACCGAGGCGACCCATGATGGTCGGCACGATGTCGATCTGGGTGCCCACGGTGTGGTCACGGGTACCGAATTTTTCCTGGATGCCCGGTGCGATCATCAGCATCGGCACGTTGAAGCGACCCAGGTCCATTTCGGTGATCTGACGCTCGTTACCGAAACCATGGTCGCCGACGATGACGAACAGGGTTTCCTTGAAGTACGGCTCCTTGCGAGCCTTCTCGAAGAACTGGCCCAGCGCCCAGTCCGCGTAACGCATGGCGGTCAGGTGCTCGTTGAGCGGGCCACGGTCGGTGACGCGCTCGACCGGCAAGGGAGTCGGCAAGGCGTACGGCGTGTGGTTGGACAGGGTCTGCAGCAGCGCGTAGAACGGCTTGCCGTTTTCCCGCGCCTTGAGCTCCACCAGACCACGGTCGAACATGTCCTGGTCGGACACGCCCCAGGTCGGATCGGAGAACACCGGGTTCACGAAGTCGTTACGGCCGACGAAGTTGGTCATGCCCTGGTTGCTGAAGAAACCGGACTGGTTGTCCCAGGCAAAGTCACCGTTGTAGACGTAGACATCGTCATAGTCACGCGCACTGAGCAACTGCGGCAGGCCGGACAGTTTGTGGCTGCCTTCCGGGGTCTGCATCAGGTATTCGAAACCCGGCAGGTTCGGGAAGCACGCCATGGTGGCGAACATGCCCTGGTGGGTGTGGGTGCCGTTGGAGAAGAAACGGTCGAACAGCAGGCCTTCCTTCGACAGCTTGTCGAGGTACGGCGTGATGTTGCCCGGCGCGCCCAGTGCGCCCACCGAGTGACCGGCCATGCTTTCCATCAGGATCACGACGACGTTCTTGATCGGCAGGGTCTTGTCGGCAGGCGGCGTGTATTCACGACGCACGGCGGCAATATCGGCATCCACCAGTTTGTCGTCCGGCATCACCAGCATCTCGCGCACCACTTTCTGCGCCTGATCCTGCGGCAGCGTGGCTTTCCAGATGTTGTCACGGTCCTCGCCCATCCGGTCCTTGGCCGCCGCGATCAGCGACAGCGTGCCGTTGAGGCCGAGCTGGTTGGCGAAGTTCGAATCGGTGGTGTAAACGTCACCCCAGCGCAGCGGCGGGCCTTGACGCAGGGTGCCGCGAGCCGCCACCACGCAGATCAGCAGGCACACCACGAACACCGCCAGACGCGCATACCAGGGCGCCACTTGACGGGTGCCGACGTTGCCACCGCTGAACGGGCCACGCGGACGGGTCAGACGATCGGCGCCCTTGAATGCCAGGGTCAGGATCAGCGTGCCCACGGCCCAGGCCAGCAGGTAGCGCACCACCGGAAAACCGTACCAGAGCATGCTCATCACGGTTTTCGGGTCTTCCTTCACGTACTGGAACACCAGGCCGTTGAGGCGCTGGTGGAACTCGCGATAGAAGTCCATCTCCATCAGGCCGAGGAACAGCGCGATGCTCGAAGCAACGGTCAGCCACAGACGGAAGAACCCGCGCGCCGCCATGGCCCGGGCACTGAACAGCGCCAGCACCAGCGGAATGCAGACGTACACCACCAGCCGAATATCGAAGCGCAGGCCGTTGGCGAAGGCTTCGAGGAAAGTCGAGGCCGGGGTGTCGAGGATCATCTCGCGGTTGTAGACCAGCAGCGCGAGGCGCAGCACGGAAAACATCACCATCATGACCAGCGCGCACAGAAGCGTGTAGGCCAGATGCGATTTGACGGTCGGTTGCAGCAGGCGACTGGAAGATCGCTGCTGACTCAGGGCGTCCGGGTTTGCCATGTCGTTTTAGGACCCATTGGAAGTTGAAGTTGCAAAAATTCAGCTGCGCCCTGCCCTCTGTTGGCCATTCCAGGCCCCGGGGCTTGCGCGGAGCGCAAATGTTGCACGATCACCGGCGGCATTGCCATTGATTAGTACCCGCTGCCGGACACTTTCATTCAAGGCACAGCGCCGCGGGACAGGTACAAACAGCGCGGGCGAATTGTCTTGGAGACTTTGTGAAAATTTCGTTCAACGCATATCCGGAAACACAATAAACCTGGAAAACAAAACGCCCCGAGTTCTTCGGGGCGTTTACAGATGAACGCGATGTTTACTTCTCGGCGCGTTCTTTCAAGGCTCTCAGGGTATTGAACGGTGCGTCGACCACAAACTTGTTGGCGATCATGGAAGGCACGCTGCCGCCCGGCTCGGTGTGAACCTGATAGGTCACTTCAACCTGATCGCCCTTTGGCACGAACTTCCAGAAGCCTTTGACCTGAGCGACCCGCACAAAGCCCTTTTCTTCAGGCAGGTATTTCGGCACGCCTTCCAGATTACGGGTCAGGCTGCCATCGGCACCTTCAACGGTGGTGACATGCAGGATGGAGTCGCGCGGGGTAACCGGCCATGGCGTATTGAACTGGGTGTAGGTCCAGCTCTGGTCGCCTTCGTGCTTGAGCAGTTTCTGAGTCTTGCACTCGTGAATCCATGCGCAGGCCCCGGACACGTCTTCCTGCAAGGCGCGCAGTTTGGCAATGGTGGTCTTCATCACGGTCACACCCTGATAAGACTTGTAGTCCGAACCCGGCACTTCGCTCAGGGAGACCTTGATGCCGTCCTCGTTCTTGGCGACTTTCCAGTCTTCAGCCTGGGCAACCGAGGTGGCCAGCGCGGCAGTCAAACCACACAACACAGCGATACGATGCAGCGAACCCATAGTCTTATTCCTTATTGTTGAAGTTCCGTTCGTTTGACACATCACGCCGCCGTCATCTGCTCCCACCAGCCGAGCAGTCTGATCGCGTCTTCCTGGCTGCTGCCGCAGACTTCGGGATCGGCCTTGAATCCTGAACAGACCGCCGGACGTTCCGGTCGGCCGAAAATGTTGCACAGGTTATCGACCGACAACTGCACGCAGCGTTCACCGGCAGGTTTGCCATCGGGCATGCCTGGAATCGGCGAACTGATGGAAGGGGCAATGCAGCAGGCGCCACAGCCTTCACGGCATTTCATGACGACGCGTTCCTCGCAGCGGGCAATGTGTTAAAGGGACGCGGAACAGGGTAACCGCTTAAACGGCTGTTTTAAATTGCCTGAACCGGGGTTTTTACGCAGAAACGAAAGTGACTGACCAGTCTCCGACAAAGCGTCTGGTCTGCGGGTCACCGATGGGGACGATTTATTGCTTGAACTCGAAATCCAGTGCCGCGCCTTCGACTTCGCGGCGCTCCTCATTGCGCAGTTGCAGCTGCATTTCGTTGCTGAGCAAACGGCCGTTGAGCTGGAACCCGCTGTTTTTTTCACCAAACATCTGCGGCAGGACCGGATCGCGCTTGGGCAGCGTCACGGAACCGGGAGGTTTCAACTCCTGAACCATGTCTTTCGGCAGGCTCAAATCGAGCTTCGCAGGCGGCAGCGGCGTCTTGGCCACCTCCTTCGCCGATTTCGACTTGGAGGCTACCGGGGCGCGCTTCTTGGCGGGAGCAGCCTTATTCTGCGGTGTTTTTTTCGCTTGAACGGTTTTCTTGGCCGTGACCGGTTTTTTTGCCGTGGCAGTCGCCGGCGTCTTTTCCTGAGCCGCCATGGCGCCAGGGACCTGACCCATCATCAGCAGGCAGAGCACAACCCAGACGGCAGAAAATTTCGCTTTCATGAACCCAACGAAGCTAACGGCAGAGGGCCATATGCTCGCTTGTTGGGCGTCACATGACAAGCTCCGCCATTGGTTCAAAATCCGCCGGCCATCTCCTGGCAGAGCTGGGTGGCCAACATGCCGAGGGTCATCAGCGCCCGTTCCGCCTCGCGATTCCACGGGATGCCGCAATTCAACCGGATGCAGTGGTTGAACTGTTCGGTGTTGCTGAAGATCAACCCCGGCGCAATGCTGATGCCCTGTTGCAGCGCCCGCACGTGCAATTCCTGGGTGTTGACCCGTCCCGGCAGGCTGACCCACAGAATGAATCCGCCGGTCGGCCGGGTCATCTGTGTGCCTTCGGGAAAGTGCTGCTGAACCGCCAGCTGGAATGCGCTGAGATTTTTCCGGTATTCCTGGCGGATGTACCGTAAATGCCGGTCATAGCCGCCGTTTTCCAGGTAGGCCGCGATAGCCATTTGGGTGACGCTGCACGCGGAATGGGTGCTGAAAGTCTGCAAGCGCTGGATTTCCTGCTGGTACTTGCCGGCGATCATCCAGCCGATGCGCACACCGGGCGATAACGTCTTGGAAAAACTCGAGCAATAGATCACTCGATCGAGCCGGTCGTAGGCCTTGAGCGACTTGGTGCGACCCTGCTCGAACATCAACTCGCCATAGATGTCGTCTTCGACGATCTGGATATCGAAGTCCGAGGCAAGGCGCAGCAGTTGTTTCTGGCGCTCTTCGGGCATGGTGCCACCGAGTGGATTGCTCAGGCGAGTGGTCAGCACCAGCGCCTTGATCGACCATTGATTGGCCGCCAGTTGCAGGGCTTCGAGGCTCATGCCGGTGGCGGGGTCACTGGGGATCTCGATGACTTTCAGGCCCAGAAGGTCGGCCAATTGCAACAGACCGTAATAGGTCGGTGATTCGGCGGCGATCAGGTCGCCGGGGCGGGTCAGCACCCGCAACGACATCTGCAACGCATCGACGCAGCCGTGGGTGATCACCACTTCCGAAGGGTCAACGACCACGCCTGCATCACGCATGCGGATCGCCACCTGCCGGCGCAGCGGCTCGAAACCGGGGCTGAACATGTAGCTGAACGCCCGAGGGCTGTGAAAGCGGGTGACCTTGGCCAACTGCTGATGCAGGGCCCGCACCGGCAAATAATCGACACTCGGCACCGCCGCCCCCAGCGGGAACACGCCTTCACGACGGGATTCGACCAGCACTTGCTGAATGATACTGCTGCGGGTGACCAGGCCTGGCCGCTCGACCCGGGCGATGTCTGGCGTGGGCGCCGTCAGTGCGGGAGTCTGGTGCACGTAGTAGCCGGACTGCGGCCGCGCACGGATCAGGCCCTGATCCTCGAGGTTGGCGTAAGCCTGCAACACCGTGGCATGGCTGACGTTGAGCTGCGAACTCATCTTGCGCACCGAAGGCACGCGCTCGCCCGGTTGATAGACGCCACGGCGGATATCTTCGGCCAGCTGTTGAGCAATACGTTGGTAGAGCAAGAGATTGGTCATGACGCAGCACTCGATTTCACGGGCGTTTTATTCTTGTGTGAAACAATACCGGAACAGTTTGGAAGTGTACTGGGACAGTTGCCATATTAGTCAACCATACAGTGCTGTGTCGGTTAAATCTGTACTGCTTTGTGAGGTAATCGACAGACGTAAAAAAACCCGGTGCTGCCTGACAGCCCGGGCTTTCCAGTAACGCCACCCTCAGCGGGCGGCGCCGAGCTGGCCTTTTTCGTCGGAGAACACGATTTCCACTCGACGGTTCTGCGCACGCCCACGCTCGGAAGCGTTGGCGTCCACGGGATATTCATCACCGTAGCCTTCGACCTGAATGCGTTTTTCGTCGATGCCCAGGTCCGTCAGCACGTCAGCTACCGACTGCGCACGGTCACGGGATAGCTTGAGGTTTTCCTGCTTGCCGCCAGTGCTGTCGGTGTAACCCTCGATCCGCACGATGCGTTTCGGGTTGAGTTGCAGAAACTGCACGATCTTCAGCACCACGCGGTTGGCAGAGTTTTTCAGTTCGGCCTCACCGGTGTCGAACAGCACGTCACCCAGGGTCATCACCAGGCCACGGTCGGTTTGGGTAGTGGCCAGTGCAACGATCTGTTCTTCCAGCCATTTACCCTGCTGTTGCACACTCAGCAGCTTGGACTCGCGCAGGGCCAGTTGCAGGCGCTGGCGTTCAAGTTCCAGCTTCGCCACACGCTCTTCGTTGAGCACCTGATTGGTGTGCTCACGAGCGATTTCGCTATAGCGCTGACTCAGATAGGCGTAATGCACCACGTCCGAGCCACTGCCCCAGTACGTCGACAGACGATCGGCACGGGCCAGCGACTCACCGGCGCGGATCACGTCTTTCGGCGCGATACGCAGCACGTTGGAATCTTCCTTGACCTTCTGGAAGTCGGTGCTGGCCTGCTGCAATGCGGATTCGCTGTGCTGACCGGCGCAGCCGTACAGGCTGGCGCAACCGGCGAGGATCAGAGCACCGAGAGTTTTGGACTTCAGGCTCATTGGGCATCCCCCAGTTGCTTGCGCAGTCGGACGATACGGGTGTTGAGCACGTTCACTTGCTCTTCGCTCTTGCGGGTCAGGACTTTGGCTTCCGCCAGACGTGCGTCGAGTTCGGCCTGTTCGAAGCGCATCCGCGCATTCTTGTAAGACTCACCCGCCATGCTGCCTTTGGCCCGGTTGAACTTGTCCTCGGCCAGTTTCATCTCCGGCACGTCTTCGGCGGTGGCGCCCACGGCTTTGGCTTGCTCAAGGGCCTGCTCGGTCAGGCGCATTTGTTCGTTGGGTGCCGGATCGCTGGCGCAACCGGCCAGGGCCAGAACGGCCATGGCCGCGAAAAGAAGTCGATTACTCACTAAGAATCCCTACTGTTTTGGGGCGCTGACAGGTGGTTGCGGCGGCTGTTGCTGCTGCGCCTTCCAGCGCTCGATGTTGCGTTGCAGCGCGGCTTCCGTCAGGCCGGACGCGGGCAATTCTGTCATCTTTTTGGCCAGCTGTCCGCGCAACCACGGATCGTTGCAGGCCGAGTTGTGCGAAACCGCGAGGAACAGACCGGGCCGGTCGATGGGTTGTTCGAAGGCCAGCAGATCGTTGGCCATGCCCAAGGCCTGCGCGGCCGCCATGCCCGAGTAGCGACCGGCGAGTACATATTCCACTTCGCCCAGCAGAAGTTTCTGAAACGCCTGGGTCAGGTTTGCCGTACGGGTCAGGGTCAATTGCTGCTCGGCGATAGCGCCAAATGCCGGGGTCATTCGAGACTTTTCCGACAAGCCGCCGGTATGCCCGTGCAGGTCCTTGGCTTCGCTGTAGACCAGGGTCGACCCCTTGCGCGTCCACACCAGGTAATCGTTTTCCAGTAACGGCGGGTGTATGTAGTCGAGGTTTTCCAGCTCATTAAAGGTCAGCGGTGCGTCGGCCAGCATGTCCATGCGCCCGCTGCGCACTTCATCGAGGGCCTGGGAGCGCTTGCCGGCGTACAAAAGATCGACCTTGATCCCCAACTCCTTGGCCACCTGTTGCAACAGATCGGCACTTGCACCGATCAGTTGTTTGGGGTTCTGCGGATCCTGCCAGAGGTACGGCGGTGCATCCGGGCTGCCGGTGACGACCAGCCGCTCGCACTTGCCAGCCGCCACTGACAGGCCCGGCAACAATGCCAGCCCCAGCAACCACGAGCAGCTCAACCGACGATGCAGATCCATGGCGAAACGCTCCCACTCAAATCCCGGACAAAAAAAAAGCCCGACTAAAAGGTCGGGCTCTTTATAAGTGAAGCAGCCGGATTAGACCAGCTTCTCCAGCTCAGGTACGGCTTCGAACAGATCCGCCACCAGGCCGTAATCGGCCACCTGGAAGATCGGTGCTTCTTCGTCCTTGTTGATCGCAACGATCACTTTGGAGTCTTTCATGCCGGCCAGGTGCTGGATCGCGCCGGAGATACCGACGGCGATGTACAGCTGTGGCGCAACGATCTTGCCGGTCTGGCCGACCTGCATGTCGTTCGGTACGAAACCTGCGTCGACCGCTGCACGGGAAGCACCGACGGCAGCGCCCAGCTTGTCGGCCAAGGCGTACAGGTGTTTGAAGTTGTCGCCGTTCTGCATGCCGCGGCCGCCGGAAACGACGATCTTGGCAGCGGTCAGCTCAGGACGATCGGACTTGGCCAGTTCTTCGCTGACGAAGCTGGAAGTGCCGGCGTTGTGAGCAGCAGCAACCGCTTCAACAGCAGCCGAACCACCTTCAGCGGCAACCGGGTCGAAACCGGTAGCACGTACGGTGATCACCTTGATCGCAGCGGTCGATTGCACGGTAGCGATGGCGTTACCGGCGTAGATCGGACGCTTGAAGGTGTCAGCGCTTTCGACCGAGATGATCTCGGATATCTGGTCAACGTCCAGCTGGGCAGCAACGCGCGGCAGGATGTTTTTGCCGTTGGAAGTAGCGGCAGCCAGGATGTGGCTGTAGCCAGCGCCCGCGCCTTCATGGGCAAGAGCAGCAACCAGCGGAGCAACGTTTTCCGGCAACTGATGCGCGTAAGCGGCATTGTCAGCATTCAGGACTTTGCTCACGCCCGCGATTTTCGCAGCGGCTTCAGCCACGGCGCCAGCGCCCTGGCCTGCAACCAGAACGTGGATGTCGCCGCCGATTTTGGCAGCAGCAGCCACGGTGTTCAGGGTGGCCGGAGCCAGCACTTTGTTGTCGTGTTCAGCAATAACCAAGATAGTCATTTAGATTACCTTCGCTTCGTTTTTCAGTTTCTCGACCAGTTCAGCCACCGACTTGACCTTGATGCCCGCGCTGCGTGCAGCCGGCGCTTCGACTCTCAGGGTCTTGTTGGTGGAGGCGGTGGAAACGCCCAAAGCGTCCGGAGTCAGCGTCTCGAGAGGCTTCTTCTTGGCTTTCATGATGTTTGGAAGGGACGCATAACGCGGCTCGTTCAAACGCAGGTCGGTGGTGACGATCGCTGGCAACTTCAGGGAGACAGTCTGCGCGCCGCCGTCGATTTCGCGGGTCACGGCAACGCTGTCGCCGGAGACTTCGACTTTCGAGGCGAAAGTACCCTGACCGTAGCCGCTCAGTGCAGCGAGCATCTGGCCGGTCTGGTTGTTGTCGCTGTCGATGGCCTGTTTGCCCAGGATCACCAGCTGAGGCTGTTCCTTGTCGACCACGGCCTTGAGCAGCTTGGCCACGGCCAGGGAAGTCAGGTCTTCAGCGGATTCGACGAGGATGGCGCGGTCGGCACCCAGAGCCAGTGCGGTACGCAGCTGTTCCTGAGCGGTGGACGGGCCGATGGAGACGACGACGATTTCAGTCGCAACGCCTTTTTCTTTCAGGCGTACGGCTTCTTCCACTGCGATTTCGCAGAACGGGTTCATCGACATCTTGACGTTGGCGAGGTCTACGCCGGAATTGTCCGCCTTGACGCGAACCTTGACGTTGTAATCCACAACGCGTTTGACAGCTACAAGAACCTTCATGGATTCCTCGTTACTCTCCGGTGAAAAGAAAGTCGCCTAGGCGAACCTGGCGGTTGATGCTCATCGGGCACAAGGGCACCTCTAAAAACGTCGGCTGAGCGGGATGACCGTTCGTCAGTCGTGACCGACGAGTCATGCCGCCTCGCGGTGTGTAAACTGCGCGCCAAACTTGCGCTGCGCATCACCGGTTACCGCCTACGCCCTGTCTTTAGAGGTGCTCTTGAAACCACCATTCAGCCTACGGCGAGCGCAAAACCGCCCGTATCTTGACCGGAACGCCCATTCTGGTCAATACGCCAAAATGCCCTGTCATAAGCCGCGCTTCTTTGATTTCTCTGGGCTGGAGCCAATTCAAACAAACGTTTGTATTGGACGCTTAGAGTGGTGTAGATATAATGCGCCGCCTAGAGAGAAAGGTGGTTTGCCCATTATTACCCTTGACGTTAACGTAAAGGCAATAACGGATACGACACCGAACCTCCAAATTAGAAAAAAAACTGTTGAGCCTTGAGTAGGAGATAGCCTGTGGAACGCGAATACATGGAATTCGACGTGGTCATCGTCGGTGCCGGCCCCGCTGGCCTGTCCGCCGCCTGCCGTCTGAAGCAGAAGGCCGCCGAAGCCGGTAAGGAAATCAGCGTCTGCGTGGTCGAAAAAGGCTCCGAAGTCGGCGCGCACATCCTGTCCGGTGCCGTATTCGAACCACGGGCCCTGAACGAACTGTTCCCGGACTGGAAAGAACTCGGCGCCCCGCTGAACACGCCCGTCACCCGCGATGACATCTTCGTGCTGAAAAA
Source organism: Pseudomonas sp. 22082 (assembly GCF_052046055.1). Classification (NCBI taxonomy): domain Bacteria; kingdom Pseudomonadati; phylum Pseudomonadota; class Gammaproteobacteria; order Pseudomonadales; family Pseudomonadaceae; genus Pseudomonas; species Pseudomonas sp. 22082. The sequence goes on along the minus strand of NZ_JBQEQB010000005.1, from coordinate 69,973 downwards.
CGCCGAAAGCGCGCAGAAAATTCCTGACTTCTTTGTGCCCAAGACCATGCACAACGAAGGCAACTACATTATTTCCCTCGGCAACCTGTGCCGCTGGCTCGCTCAGCAGGCCGAGAACCTCGGCGTGGAAATCTACCCGGGCTTCGCCGCTCAGGAAGCGCTGATCGATGAAAACGGCGTAGTACGCGGGATCATCACCGGCGACCTCGGCGTCGACCGCGAAGGTCATCCGAAAGAAGGCCTGTACACCCCGGGCATGGAACTGCGTGGCAAGTACACGCTGTTCGCCGAAGGCTGCCGTGGCCACATCGGCAAGCAACTGATCAAGCGCTATAACCTGGACAGCGACGCCGACGCCCAGCACTACGGCATCGGCCTGAAGGAAATCTGGGAAATCGACCCGGCCAAACACCAGCCAGGCCTGGTGGTGCACACCGCCGGTTGGCCGATGGACATCATGGGCACCGAGAACACCGGCGGCTCCTTCCTCTATCACCTGGAAAACAACCAGGTGGTGGTCGGCCTGATCGTTGATCTTTCCTACAGCAACACCTATCTGTCGCCATTTGATGAATTCCAGCGCCTCAAGCATCACCCGGTGCTCAAGCAATATCTGGAAGGCGGCAAGCGCATCAGCTACGGCGCGCGCGCGATCTGCAAGGGTGGCCTGAACTCGTTGCCAAAGATGGTGTTCAAGGGCGGCGCGCTGATCGGTTGCGATCTAGGCACCCTGAACTTCGCCAAGATCAAGGGCAGCCACACCGCGATGAAGTCCGGCATGCTCGCCGCTGAATCCGTGGCCGACGCACTGTTCGCTGACAAGGACGGCACTGAAGAGCTGACCACTTACGTCGACGCCTTCAAGCAGAGCTGGCTCTACGAGGAGCTGTTCGCCAGCCGCAACTTCGGCCCGGCGATCCACAAGTTCGGCGCCATCGTCGGCGGCGGTTTCAACTGGCTGGATCAGAACATCTTCGGCGGCAAACTGCCGTTCACCCTGCACGACACCAAGCCGGACTACGCCTGCCTCAAGCTCGCGGCCGACTGCAAGAAGATCGACTACCCGAAACCCGACGGCAAGATCAGCTTCGACAAGCTGAGCTCGGTGTTCATCTCCGGTACCAACCATGAAGAAGAACAGCCGTGCCACCTGAAGCTGACCGACCCGAGCATTCCGCTCGCGAAGAACCTGCCGCTGTACGACGAACCGGCGCAGCGCTATTGCCCGGCCGGCGTGTATGAAGTGATCACCAAGGAAGACGGCGAGAAACGCTTCCAGATCAACGCCCAGAACTGCGTGCACTGCAAGACCTGTGATATCAAGGACCCTTCGCAGAACATCACCTGGGTTGCGCCGGAAGGCGCCGGCGGTCCGACCTACCCGAATATGTAAGTCGAATCGCTGAACATCAAGGCTCCCGAAACGGGGGCCTTTTTGTTGCCTGCGTTTTGTAAAAGATCAAGCCGCGCGTTCATCCCCTGGACTGCGCTCGAAATAGCGTTTGTACTCGCGGCTGAACTGCGACGTGCTCTGATACCCCACCCGATGCGCTACCTGCGCCACGCCCAGCCCTTCGGCGATCAACAACGTCTGCGCCTTCAACAAACGTAAACGCTTCAGGTACTGCACTGGCGACAGCAACGTGCTGCGTTTGAAGTGTTCGTGAAAGGTCGAAACGCTCATGTTCGCGCAACCGGCCAATGTCTCGACATTCAATGGCTCGGTGTAATGCGCATGCAGATGACTGATCGAAGCCGCCACTCGCGCAAACTGCCCCTGCTGCTCGACCAGTGCCCGCAGCACATCAGCCTGGGGACCGCGCAACGCGACGAACAATAACTCCCGCACCCGCGCCGGGCCGAGAATCTGGCATTCCAGCGGATCGTGCAGACAACGCAGCAAGCGTTCGACACAACCACGCATGTCATCGTCGAGCACCACCGACGTCATCGACTCCGGGGTCTGCGCCGGAATATGCCGCCCCGGCGCCAGCCCCATGGCCAGCACCAGTTCGCCGAGCAGCACCCGGTCGATCGCCACCGATACGCCGAGCAACGGCGCATCCGGCAACGCATAGGTCTCGCACTCGAACGGCACCGGCAAGGCCTGGATCAGGTAATGACCGGCGCCGTACTCCATGGTGCGCGGGCCGAGATACGCCAGTTTGCTGCCCTGGGCGATGATCATCAGGCTCGGTTCATAAATGTGCGGGCCACGGGCGACGTCGCAACTGGCGCGCAACACCTGCACGCCCGGCAGCCCGGTCTGGCTGTAACCATCGCGCAGCGCCAGCGGTTCGATCAGCGAAACCAGGGTGGCGTTGGCATCAAGGTGACGGGTCAAATGCATCGGGTGGCTCTTCAGAAAAAATCACGGAAAAAGGGATGAAAGCATCATCGCAGATCCTTTTGCCAATGCGACCGATCAACCCCGCATGCCGGAGGATTAGGCATGACACCCGGAGGAATCGCCATGGCCGGACAAGCGGACGGCGCCCAGAATGCACCGCCTCACTTGTCACTGCTTTTGCGAGGTTTCACATGTACACCGCCATCGGCTATGCCGCTCAAACGGCCACCACGCCCCTCGCCCCGATGAAGTTCGAACGCCGCAGCCCTCGGGCCGACGACGTCGCCATCGAAATCCTGTACTGCGGCGTCTGCCACTCCGACATCCACCAGGCGCGCAACGAATGGGGCATCGCCGTTTACCCGTTGATGCCCGGCCACGAGATCGTCGGAAAAGTCACCGCCGTCGGTGCGAATGTCACTAAACACAAGGTAGGCGATCTGGTTGGCGTCGGGTGCATGGTCGACTCCTGCCGCACCTGCGAAGCCTGCCAGTCGAACCTCGAGCAATACTGCCTCGAAGGCCCGACCATGACCTATGCCACTCCGGACCGGGTCGATGGCAGCAACACCATGGGCGGTTATTCGGACAGCATCGTGGTCAGCGAGCACTTCGTGGTGCGCATCCCCGAGAAGCTGGACCTGGCGGCCGCTGCACCGATTCTCTGCGCCGGCATCACCACCTACTCGCCGCTCAAGCACTACGGCGTGAAGGCCGGCGACAAGGTCGGGATTCTCGGCATGGGCGGCCTCGGCCACATGGGCATCAAGTTCGCCAAGGCCATGGGCGCTGAAGTCACGCTGTTCACCCGTTCGGCGAGCAAGGCCGAGGAAGGCCGCCGCCAGGGCGCCGATCACGTGATCGTGTCCACCGACGAAGAACAGATGAAAGCAGCGGCCGGTCGGTTCGACTTCCTGCTGGACACCATTCCGGTCCAGCACGATCTCAACCCGTACCTAGACACCCTGCGCTTCGACGGCGTGCACATTCTGGTGGGCCTGATCGAACCGATCGATCCGCCGGTCCACGCCGCGAAACTGGTGCTGGGTCGTCGCGTACTGGCCGGCTCGTTGATCGGGGGCGTCGCCGAAACCCAGGAAGTGCTGGATTTCTGCGCCGAGCACAACATCAGCTGCGACATCGAAATGCTCGACATCCGCCAGATCAACGAAGCCTACGCGCGGATGATCGCCGGCGACGTGAAGTATCGTTTCGTCATCGATATGGCGACTCTGAAGCTCTGATTCCTCAGACCTTCAAGCCAAGCTCCGCCGAAAGCCGGGCCGTGACCCCTTTGATCAGGGGAATCAGCTCGGCCATTTTTTCCAGCGGCATGTACGGCACCGTGCTGGCGATGCTGATCGCCGCGACGATGCGCTTGCTCGCGTCGCGGATCGGCGCCGCCACACACCGGATCGACGGTTCGTTGTCTTCCAGATCGAACGCGTAGCCGCCGGCCACGTACTCGGTCATCCGTTGCTCCAGCTGCTCCCACGACTGCTGGGGATGCTGCGGCCAGAACTGACTTTTCCCACCCGCCGGCAGGCTGATGTCGTACAGGCGCTGCCAGTCCTGCGGCGCGTCATCCAGCATCAGCGCCTTGCCGATCCCGGTCCGCGCCAACGGCATGCGATGGCCGACCCGCGAGCGCATTTCCGGGCCGTTGCGCCCCGGATTCTTCAACAGGTACAGCACCTCGTCGCCTTCACGAATGCCCAGGTGAACGGTGTCGCCGGTCAGCGCCGACAACTCGTCCAGATACGGCCCGGCCAACGTCACCAGCGGCAATTCTTCACGCGCCTGAAAACCCAGTTCGATCAACTTCGGCCCCAGCAGATAACCGACTTGCGGCACGACGCGCAGGTAGCGCTCGTCCACCAGACAACTGGCCAGACGATGGGTGGTGCTGCGCGTGGTGCCGATCAGGCGGGCAATCTCTTTGAGATCGCGGGCGCCACTGGCGACGGCCTGCACCACACCCAACCCGCGAAGCAGGGTTTGGGTGCCAGTCGGCGCGGCGTCCTTGGCGGTTTTTGGGGCGTCTTCCTGCATATCCAGCCTTTAGCGTTGAGCGAGGGAACGGGCGGCATTATGGTCGCCCGACATAGCCGACTACAACTCGATGCGCTCGACCTTGCCCACCAACAGCACGTAGGACAAAGCACCGATCAATGCCAGAACCGCGATGTAGGTGATCGCCGGCGCGAACGAGTCACCGCTGGCGAGGAAGCCGATGACAATCGGCGTGGCAATCGCCGACAGATTGCCGATGAAGTTGAACACCCCGCCGGTCAGGCCCAGCAACCGCGCCGGCGCCAGTGTCGAGACCAGCGACCAGGTGATCGACGCCAGCCCGTTGCCGAAAAACGCCAACGCCAGGAAGGCAATCACCAACGGCGTCGATTCGACGAAGTTGGCGCCGATGATCGAGGTGGAAATCAGCAGCCCGCCAATGATCGGCAGCTTGCGCGCAAACCCGACGGTGCAGCCGCGACGGATCAGGAAGTCGGAAAAGAACCCGGAGCACAGCACGCCGATGAACGCGGCGAGAAACGGCAGCGACGCCAGCAGACCGGACTTGATGAAGTCCATGCCGCGGTATTTCACCAGGTAGGTCGGGAACCACGTCAGGAAAAACCACAGCGTCGAGTTCAGGCAGAACTGGCCTAGATAGATCCCCCACAACTTGCGTTTACTGAGGACGATGCCGAGATCGGTCCAGCTGAATTTTGCCTTCACCTTGGCAGTTTCGGCCGCGATATCCACCAGTCCGCCGCCCTCGCGGATCAGGTCGATTTCGCCTTGGTTGGCGCCTTTGAAATCACGCGGTTCGCGATACACCGCGTACCAGATCGCCGCCCAGATGATGCCCACCGCGCCGGTCGCGACAAATACCATGTGCCAGCCAAATTCATGTTGCAGCCACGCCAGCACCGGGGTCAGGAACGCCAGCCCGACAAACTGCCCGGAGGTGTAGAACCCGATGGCCGTGGCCCGCTCACGCTCGGGGAACCAGGTCGTCACCACGCGGCTGTTGATCGGGTACGCCGGCGCTTCCAGCGCACCGACCGCCATGCGCAGCACGAACAGCGCGATGAAACTGGCGGCGAAACCGAGCATCACCGTGGCCAACGACCACAGCAACAGTGCGACGCTATAAAGGATGCGTGGCGGCACCCGGTCCACCAGCCAGCCGCCGGGGATCTGCATGGCGGCGTAGGTCCAGCCGAACGCCGAGAAGATAAGTCCGACGTGTACCGGATCGATGCCCAGATCCGTCGTCAGTGCAGGGGCGGCAATCGACAGGTTGCTGCGGTCGAGGTAGTTGATGACCACGGTGATGAACAGCAACACCATGATGAAAAATCGCTTGCGGCTGGGCGTGACTAACGTCGCTTGCCCGGTGAGGGTTTGCGGTTGCATGGGGAGCGCCTCTTCTTATGTTTATTGAGGTCGAGGGTATGCAGATCTCCGCTCCCTGGAGATCTGACTTACTGGATGCGGCAGAGAGTCAGCGACTCACCACTCGGCAAAACTGCCATCGGCATGCCGCCAGATCGGGTTACGCCAGCGGTGGCCGACCGCCGCGCGTTCGATCACGTATTCCTCGTTGATCTCGATCCCCAGGCCCGGGCCGTTGGGGATTTTCACGAAGCCCTTGTCGTAGTCGAATACCCGTGGATCCTTCACATAGTCGAGCAGGTCATTGCTCTCGTTGTAATGGATGCCCAGGCTCTGCTCCTGGATAAACGCGTTGTAACAAGCGGCGTCCAGTTGCAGACACGCCGCCAGTGCAATCGGCCCCAGCGGGCAGTGCAGTGCCAGCGCCACGTCGTAGGCTTCGGCCATGTTGGCGATCTTGCGGGTCTCGGTGATGCCGCCGGCGTGGGACGCATCGGGCTGGATGATGTCGACGTAACCTTCGCTCAACACCCGTTTAAAGTCCCAGCGTGAAAACAGCCGCTCGCCGAGGGCAATCGGGGTGCTGGTCAGCGGTGCCAGCTCCTTCAGCGCTTCATAGTTTTCGCTGAGCACCGGCTCTTCGATGAACATCAGTTTGTACGGGTCGAGTTCCTTCATCAGGACCTTGGCCATCGGTTTGTGCACCCGGCCATGGAAGTCGACACCGATGCCGACGTTCGGCCCCACCGCATCGCGCACGGCGGCAACGTTGGCCAGCGCCAGATCGACTTTTTCGAAGGTATCGAGAAATTGCAGCTCCTCGGTGCCGTTCATTTTCACCGCCGTAAAACCACGACCCACCGCCTCTTTCGCGGCCCGCGCCGTGTCCGCCGGACGGTCGCCGCCGATCCACGAATACACGCGGATCTTGTCCCGCACCTGACCACCGAGCAGGTCGCTGACCGACACACCGAGGGCCTTGCCCTTGATGTCCCACAACGCCTGATCGATACCGGCGAGCGCGCTCATGTGGATCGCGCCGCCCCGGTAGAAGCCGCCGCGATACAGCACGGTCCAGATGTCTTCGATATTGCGTGGGTCTTTGCCGATCAGGTAGTCGGACAATTCCTCGACTGCAGCCGCGACGGTGTGGGCGCGGCCCTCGACCACGGGCTCGCCCCAACCGGTCACACCTTCGTCGGTTTCGACTTTCAGGAAGCACCAGCGCGGCGGGACGATGAAGGTGGTGAGTTTGGTGATTTTCATCTGCTTGTCTCTCTTGTTAGATGCAGCGCACGCAGCGCCGAAAAGTCTTAGCGAAGGGCTTTCCAGGCCGCCACGTAGGCCTTGGCATTGGCCGCCACTTGCTCAGTCGTCATGCCCGGTTTGAACAGCCCGGACCCGAGGCCGAAACCTTTGACGCCGGCGTCGATGAACGCCTGCATGTTGTCCGGGGTAATGCCGCCGACCGGCGCCAGAATCGTCCCGACCGGCAACACCGCCAGCCAGGCTTTCACCACTGCCGGGCCCATCTGTTCGGCCGGGAACAGCTTGAGAATGTCCGCCCCCTCCTCCAGCGCCGCAAAGGCTTCGGTCGGCGTGGCGACGCCCGGCGACAAGTACAGCCCCGCCGCTTTCGCGGCCCGCAACACCTTCGCATCGCTGTGGGGCATGACGATCACCTGGCCGCCGGCCTCTTTCACCCGTTCGACCTGTTCCGGGGTCAGCACCGTGCCGGCACCGATCAGGCAATCGGCAGGCAAGGTCTTACGCAGGATGCGAATGCTTTCGTACGGCGCGGGGGAATTGAGCGGTACTTCGATGACGCGAAATCCGGCCGCATACAGGACTTCTCCGACAGCGGCGGCTTCCTGCGGATGCAGGCCGCGCAGGATCGCGATCAGACCGTTTTGCGCCAGTGCTTGCTTGAGCATGTCAGGCCTCCAGTCAGGGTTAACGGGATGAGGAATCGATCAGTCCGGCGGCGAGCGCCAGCTGCCAAAGACCACGCTCGGTAGCCTGCTCGGCCAAAGTCACCCGGGCGAAACCGCAGGCGTCGAGGGCACGGCTGTAGCGGGCGCACAACTGCGCGTTGCCGATGAGGATGATCGAAGGAAGCTGTGCGCTGTTGCGCCGGCGTCGTTGCACGGCGGCCAGCGCCGTCAGTTCATGGCCGATCAGCAGGCCGGACAGATAGTCCGGTTGCGCGGTGGCGCTGAGTTCGCCGGTCAGGCCCAGGCTGCGGGCGCTGAACAGGGTCGACAGCACGCCAATCTCGCCCTCCGCCGATAACGCCACCTGCACGCCGCGATCGAAGGCATCGGCGTCGAACGTCGCGCTGTGCTGTTGGGTACGGCCGAGAATGCTGTGGTCACTGAGCACGGCGAACACTTCGCCGGTCATGAAGGTGTCGAAACGGGTGATGCAGCCGTCGGCCACTTCCACCCATTTCGAATGACTGCCCGGCAGGCCGATCAGCAGATCATTGCCCGCCTCGACCGGCAGATTCTGCAGCACGCCGAGGACCTGGGTTTCCTCGCCGCGCATCACGTTCGGCAGCGTCGAGCGCTGAATCACACCCGGCACGATGTGCACATCGACACCGCGAATACTGCGAACGGTTTGCAGGGATTTTCCGAGATCGGCGACATTAGCCGGCGTATCGCGGTAGGACGCTTCGCGCCAGCCCTGGGCGCTGCCAACCATGCCGCAGGCAATCACCGGCAAGCCGGGTTGCGCGTCGAGCCAGTCGCCGCACGCCTCGTCGAACGCCAGTTCAAAACCCTCGGCGCATTCGCGACCGTTGATGACCCGTGGCGTCTTCGGCAACTGCATGATCCCGAACGACAGCGAACGCTGCGCCAGCACCTGTCCGCCCGCCGCGAGTTTGTAAGCACGTAGTGAGGTCGTCCCCCAATCGAGCGCGATCAATTGCGCCAGCATCGCTTCACCTGTTTTGTTATTGGCAGTGAGTGAGCTGGACTATAGACCTCTCAGGCGTTAAATCTCAATATGTAATTTTGCATCCCATATTTTGGGATTCATCTTTTTTAAAACCCGGACAGCGAACTGAGCAGCGAGCGCCGCCTGTCCGTACGGATCGCAGCCCGTTTAAAACTTATCGATCTCTCTTAATAGATCTGCCGTTGGAACTTTCATGTCCTCCGACAAATATATTTTATAGGAGTAGGAATTAATTCTGACCTTACAGACAATAGACTCTCGGCCCACTAATAAAGACCTCAATGCCTCACCTTCAATGATTTTTTCACTGGTATCGTTTTTTCTTTCGAAAAATAAAACATCCGCCCTGAAAACCGGCCCGGCATTTGAAATTTCAGGCTCGACAAAACCCTCTCCATATCGACCCGCAGAGTGAGGTGCCGAAAAATCAAAATCGTCCTCAAAAGAACACAGCAGCGTCTGGCTTATTTTTGATTTGAAAAGATTGACAACATCAACATCAGACGAAAAACGCACCTGATAAATGTTCCTATCCAAATAACGTTCAACACCAACGTATTGTAAATGAGCAATGGGCTTACCATGATTCATCGCACAGGAAGTGCAAAGCAAGAAAGCTATACATAAAATTATATTACGCACATTTCCGTCCTTTAAAATAAGTAACAACAACCTGCATCAAAGCGTCTCTGGCCGAGATGCCACTTTGCAGGACTGATGTGTAGATAACCCAGGCATCGGCGTGATTCACATTCACTCGCCCGTTCATATTGGGCCCACTTTTCATATCCCATTGTTCTCCAAAATCGGCTACGAGATCGGAAAAATTCCAGTCTTTGGCATCGGCTCTGACGTTAACCCAATATTCCGCCTTCGGCTTCGGCTCCTGACGGTAGATGTTAGAAACCCCCCACACGATTTTTCCTTCGCCAACCGGATCGAGTGTAACCAGACACGGAATTCGATACCCCTTATCAGTCAATACAGCTGACAGGTGCGCACCATTCCATCCGCCCAAGCTATGCCCAATGATATATACAGGCGTGGCCATATCAGTAATTTTCTCCAGCACATTCTTTTTCAGATCATCATCACTAATAAAATAGTTATAACCAATATGGTGGGCATCATAATTATCAGAACAAACACCCTCAGCCTCCATATCCCTAACGAACACCTTCATGACGTCAGCAACGTTATTATTGGGGCCTGTGCCGTAATAACTTTCTTTATCACCCGCACCACCCACAAAAAACAGAACAATCCTTTTGGGAGTGATCGTGGCCTGCTTGACTGTTCCGTCCGTTTTGCAGGTCAGGTCGTGGGTCACGACCAGTCTTTTACACCCTTTCAGAGCAGGATTTTCAGCGGTCATATCTTTCCTACTCCACGAACAGCTTGATCGACTCAGGCAAATGCGAACTCACCGTATGGGTGAAGCCCGCGTCATTGGTTACGCCGTGCTCCACGCTCCCATCAGCGCGTTGAATCGCGTAAGGGTGATTTGGCATGGGCTCACCAGTAATTTCGTTAATCACCTGCATTCGATCATTGAAATGCACCGGCATCGGCGACAACCCACTAAACGCCGCCCCTCCCCCGCTCTGTCCAATAATCACCGTCCCCGACCCACCGACCACGACATTGCCGTGCCCGCCGGTGCTGTCGAGCATCGCGGCATTCAGGCCGTTGATGAAGACCGTGGCGGAAACACCGCCGGTTATCGGGCTGCCGCACGCCGATTTATCGGTCATGCGCGCAGCGGGGAGTCCGTCGAAGAACACGTCCGGCGAGCCGGAGACGATCGGGTTGTTACCGTGGCCTGGCAGTGGGCAGGCGGTTGGGTCGGTGACGCGTGCAGCGGGTTTACCACTCAATTCAAAGCTCCTTGCTTCAGAGGTTCCAGGTGTGGCTGATAGAGGTCGACATCAGTCGCGGCGAAACGCCAGCGGTTTTCGACGGAATCAAACAGCGCGTGACAATGCTCGCGGCTGTTCGGGGGTGTGAGGGTTTGCAATTGTTGCCAGGCTTCGTCGGCAAACCAGTTCAGATCGGCAGGTGTGGCGTCGTCGAGTTGGTTGAGCCAGGTGTTGTAGCCGGTCAGTCGATGCTGGTCGTAGGTGGTTTGCAGCAGCTCGGCCATTTGCGGGCCGAAATCCAGATAGCGCTCGGCTGTCCAGCGGCCGGTTTCCGAGTAGACGTACCAACCCATCGGCAACAGCCCGCCTTGGTGGAAAATCGATTGCCCCGCAGGCGCGACAAAACCGCAGCACACGTGCAGGGTCAGCCAGCCTTGATGGGCATCAATGAATCCGTTCGGATCGAACGTGCGCAGCGGTATTACGCGGTAGTCATCGAAGCCCGCACTGCGCGTCATCAGCTCGGCATCGAGGCGCGAGACAAACGCACGGATGGCTTTGCCACCGAGGCGGTTGACGGTGCAGAGGATGTCCACCGGTTGGCGGTTCGGGTTGTCGCTTGAACCGAGGTTTTTGACCAGGCCGTACAGGCGGATCGACGCCCGTAGTCCGCTCATTGCCGGTCACTCGTTGACGCGGCGAAGGCTCCACGGGCGTGGAGAAAGAGTGCCAGAGGCATTGCAGGTGTCGTCCATGAGCGCGCAAAAATGGCGCGTAGGATGCCGGACTAGAGCGGTTTGAACAATCAAATCAGCAATCAGATTGCCACTATTTGTTCAGCCCTCGGCAAACTCCCGCAATACCTTGCCATCCATGCGGTAACGCACCCACTCTTCCTGCGGCTGGGCGCCGAGGGATTTGTAGAATTCGATGGCAGGGGTGTTCCAGTCCAGCACGCTCCATTCGAAGCGGCCGCAGTCGTTGGCGCAGGCGATTTTCGCGAGGTGGCGCAGCAGGGTTTTACCGGCGCCACCGCCCCGTTGTTCCGGGGTGATGTAGAGGTCTTCGAGGTACAGGCAGTTGCTGCCCAGCCAGGTCGAATAGCTGAAGAAGAACACCGCAAAACCGATTGGCAAGCCGTCGCGCAGGCAAATCAGGCCATGGGCCGTGGCGCCTTCGCTGAACAGGCTGCGCTCGATGTCGGCGACGCTGGCGATGACTTCGTGACGGGCCTTTTCGAAGTCTGCAAGTTCAGTGATGAACGCGAGGATTTGCGGTGCATCGCTGGGGGTCGCCGGGCGGATTTCGATCGTCATGGACGGGCCTTGTCGGAAAAAGGAAAACGCCATACTAAGGCGGCGCGCGGCGCTCGTCACATGGCAAAGCAAACACTACCCTCCCACAGGGATTTTTGACTGGTCTGAAGGATATTCATGAACGCATTCGAACCACTGGCCTCACTCGCCGCCGAACTGCTGCCCCACGCGCTGGAACCGTCGGAAGACGGCGCTCATGATCTGTCGCATCTGCAACGGGTCTGGCACAACGCGCGCACCTTGCAGGCCGACGAAGGCGGCGACCTTGAAGTGCTGCTCGCAGCCGTGCTGCTGCACGATTGTGTGGCGGTGGAAAAGAACTCGCCGCTGCGCTCACAGGCATCGCGTCTGGCCGCGGAAAAAGCCTCGAAGGTGCTGGCGAACATGCATTGGCCCGAAGCCAATATCGACGCTGTCACCCACGCCATCGAGGCCCACAGCTTTTCCGCCAACATCGCCCCGCTCACCCTCGAAGCGCGACTGGTGCAGGACGCCGACCGTCTCGACTCCCTCGGCATGCTCGGCGTCGCCCGCACCTTTTACACCGCCGGACGCATGGGCAGCGCGCTGTACGACCCGCACGATCCCGAGGCCCGGGAAAGGGACTACGACGACAAGCGATTCTGCCTCGACCATTTCCAGACCAAACTGCTGCACCTCGCCGACGGATTCCAGACCGTTGCCGGCCAACGTCTGGCACAGCTCCGTCATCAACGCCTGAAAGGTTTCATGGACCAATTCAAGGAAGAGATCGGCCTCGAAAGCGCTCAGCCCTTCTGAACCGTTCGTCGATCATCAGGCACCAATCTTTCACTAGGGCAGACCAAAAGGAGGTAAGGATTTCAATCACTGGAGACACCCTATGATCTCGTCAAGGTTGACTGCGCTCGTATTCGCTACCCTCCTCAGCCCGGCGGTATTCGCCGCCTCGACTACCGCCGCCGGTACCGGGCCGACCGATCCGGTTACCCAGCCAAGAGCACCCGCCATCAACAGTGCCCCCGGTATGAATACCGACGGTTCCGGTGTACCGCTGATCAATCAGCCACCCGCCACCGGAACCGATCCTCGCACTCAAGGCAGCGATCCCGGACGCCAGGGCGGCATGAACACCCCCGACTCTCCGGCTGCCCCCGACAACGCCGGTCCCGGCGTCGGCTCGAAAACCACCACGGGTGGTTCGGGCTCTGAAGGCGCAGGACAGTGATCCGTGCTTCATCCACGCAACGTGTCTTATCCACTTCCCTGAAGAGGTAACCATGAACGTCGATAAAAACCTGGAAAAAGAAGTCCTCACCCGCCTGTTGCATGCCCACCCGAGCGGCCTCGGCAAAGAGGTGCTGGACAATTATCGCGGCGAGAAAGTCGTGGCCAGTGCCCTCGCCGCATTGCAGGAGCGTGGACTGATTCACCACGGACACATCACTTGCAATGAAGCGGGAGAACATTCGCTGAATCTGCCGATCAAGCTCAGCGCTGCGGGTGTGGAAGCGGCGCGTAAACTCGATACCTGACGCTTGCGGTCACTGGCGCAGGCAGTGTTCGAATGCATAGCCTGCGCCGGTTCATACCGAGATTCATCCAACCACCAGGAGACTCGCCATGCCTCGTGGAAGCAAAGCCAAATACACTGAAGAACAGAAGCGCAAAGCCGAACACATTGAAGACAGCTATCAAAACAAAGGGATGTCCAAGGATGAAGCCGAGGCCCGCGCTTGGGCGACAGTGAACAAACAGTCCGGCGGCGGCGAGAAGGCCGGAGGTTCCGGGCGTCGGAAACCGGCCAATGCCAAGGCCGAGGATCGCAAGGAATCAGCACGGCGCGCGGCGGTGAGTCGTGAGGGACATTCGCGCGACAGCAAGGCTTCCCGCGAAGTGCAGACGGTCGACAGCCTGCGCAAGGAGGCCCGGGAGCGGAAGATTCCCGGGCGTTCGTCGATGCGAAAGGATGAGTTGATTGCGGCGTTGCGCAGAGCCGGCTAGGTCCAGACTGGATGTAACGGCTGAAGGCCTTATCGCTGGCAAGCCAGCGATTGCGATCGTTCAGTCAGTGCATTTTTTGCTGATCAGCACATCAACCTCGGCAGTGCCAGGCGCGGTCGCCGGGCCCCAGCGGGTAACGGCCAATGCAGCCGCAGCGTTGGCGCGCCGTGCAGCTTTCTGCGCAGACAACCCTCGCGCCAGCCCGGCCACAAACACCCCGGCATGCGCATCGCCCGCGCCGTTGCTATCCACTGCCTGCACCTTGAAACCCGGCACATGCTGACGCTCGCCGCGCTGATGAATCCAGCAACCCTGCGGGCCGTCGCGTACCACCATCAGCACCTCCGGCGGCAGGTGCACGGCCAAGCGGTCCAGCGCGGTTTCGATGTCCGCCGCGCCAGTGAAACGCAGCGCCTCGACGCTGTTGCTGGTCCACACATCGATGCGCGGTAGCAATGCCTGCATCATCGGTGAATCCGGCGATTCCACCAGCGGGCCCGGATCGAACACCACGTTGATTGTCCTCGGCAGCGCCAGCGTCCAGTCCAGCAACGCCTGGGCCTTGCCGCTGTGCAGCAGGCTGTAGCCGCTGACGTAGACGTAATCTCCCGACTCGGCGGCAACGCTGTTCAGCTCCGCCGCCGTGACCTCGCCTTCAGCGCCGATGTAGGAAATGAAACTGCGCTCGGCCGACGCATCGGTCAGCGCCACGCAGATCCCGGTGTCACGCTCTGCAGGCTGGTCGATGCCGATGCGGATGCCTTCGGCGTTCATCGCCTGCCGCGCCAAATCTCCGAAACGCCCGTTGCCGTGGCGACCCAGATAGACCACCGGCAAGCCGTTGCGCACAGCAGCGGCCATCACATTGAAGCCGCCGCCGGCTTCGAAACTGGCGGACTGCGCCAGCACGTCACCGCCGATTTGCGGCAGCGCTTCCACGGCCATGACCAGGTCGATGATGACCTGGCCGGTGTGCAACATCTTAGGCATGAGCATTCTCGGATTGCGCAGCGCGGCGATCTCTTGCCCCGCCGAGTACGAAGTAAATGCCGCCGGCGACCACGAACGTCACGATCCAGCCGAGGCCGTTATGGCCCAGCCAGGAGTCGGACAGGAAGCCCTTGAACCAGACATTTTCAGCCGTGGTGCCGATGGTGGTGAAACTGAAGCCCAGCACGATGGCGATCGCCCACGCGCCGAATGCACGCCACTCGATGCCGCCGCTGTACCAGTAGGCGCTGCTCGGGCTGACGTCGAGCAGGTCTTTCGGGCTGTAGTAGTGACGGTGAATCAGGTCGACCACGAAGATCCCGACCCACGCAGTGATCGGCACTGCCAGCAGGGAAATGAAGGTAATGAACGGACCGTAGAAACTGTCGGCGATCAGCATGAAGTAGATCGAACCGGCGAAGATCGCCACGATGTCGACCACCACCGCGTACACGCGCTTGACCTTCAGGCCGAGGGTCAGCGTGGTCAGGCCGGCGGAGTACACCGACAGGTTGTTCGACAGCAGCAGGCCACCGAATGCGGTGATCAGGTACGGCACGGCCATCCAGGTCGGCAGCATGTCGCGGATCGCTACGATCGGGTCAGTCGCCGAAGCAAGGTCGTTGTTGCCCACAGACAACAGGCCACCGAGGGTGATCAGCAGCACCAGCGGAATCCCCGCGCCGAACGCCGCCGACGCGACCAGACGCACGGCTTTGACGCTGCGATGCTGATAGCGCGACATGTCGGCGCCAGCATTCGCCCAACCGATCCCGGTGCCGGCGGCCATGGTGCCGATGCCGATGATCATCGCGCTCATCGGCGCCGGCGTGGCGTTGAACACCGCGCTCCAGTCGATGGTCGCGCAGAGGAAGCCGCCCACCAAAATGTTCAGCGCACCGAACACGTAGGTCGCCCACTTCTGGATCACCAGCAACGTGGCGTGGCCGAGGCCGGATACCGACAGGGTCAGCAGCACGAAAATCGCGATGAAGATCAGGGTCAGCACCGGCGCGCTTTTGGCTTCCACCGGCGAGCCGAACAGGATCGAGCACAACGACAGCAGCACGAACGCGGCGGTGGTGGTGTTGACGGTTTCCCAGCCCAGGCGCGACATCAGCGACACCAGCGTCGGGCCAATATTGCCGCGCACACCGAAGATTGCCCGCGACAAAGTCAGACTCGGCGCACGACCGCGACGGCCAGCAATCGAGATGATCCCCACCACCGCGAACGAACCGGCAGCGCCGAGGATCGCGACGATGATCGCCTGCCAGATCGCCAGGCCGCGAAACGCAACCAGCGTGGCGCCCAGCGGCAGGCCGAGGATGGAAATGTTGGCCGCGAACCAGACCCAGAACAGTTGCAGTGGATGGCCGTTGCACTCGCCTTCCGGCACCGGTTCGATGCCCCGGGTTTCCAGTTGCCCGGCGCTTTGTCCGGCGTTCGATGAACTCATGAAAAATGCTCCTGTTTGCCTTTATTGTGGTTGTGGCAATGACGCAGAACGACAAGAAATCCCGGCCTTCCTGGGCCTGTCTGCGCGATCCATTGCGGGTGAATATTCAGGGTTTGTGGTGCGTCCATCGCGAGCAGGCTCGCTCCCACAGGGATAACGCCGTACTTGTGGGAGCGAGCTTGCTCCGGGCGGCGATCCGACGATGGCGTCAGTTCAATCAGCGCAAGGCCAACAGCCCTGTCACCAACGGTTCCAGCTCCAGACCATTGACGGCCTTCACCGTCTCGATCATCGGTGCCGGCCAGTTCTGCAAGCCCAGGCAGGCCCCGAGCATGGCACCGAGAATCGCGGCGATGGTGTCGGTGTCACCACCGAGGCTCGCGGCCATGCACAGCGCATCGAACGGTGTCATTTCGCCGACCGCGACTTGCTGCGCGAGGGCGAATGACACCACTACCGACTCCTGCGAGGCCACCGAGGTGCCGATCACGTCGTACAGCAGATCCGCGAGCAACACCGGGTCGCTCTCGACACTGATGCTGCGCGCCCAACTGATCCGCGAGGCGATGCGCCCGCCGGCCACCCAGTGTCCGTGCGATTCCGCTTGCTGGGCGATCTGCTGACCGAGGTTCAGCGCCTCACCCAGATCCAGACCGTTGATGCCGGCCGAGACCACCGCCGCCACCGCCGCCGCGCTGGAAATCCCCAGCGTGGTGTTGTGAGTGACCTGACAGGCCTGCACCACCGCCGCAATGAAGCGCTCGGGGTCGGCGACATCCGCCGCGATGCCCACCGGGGTGATGCGCATCGCGGCGCCGTTGGTGGTGCCGTAGCGCCCGGCCTCTTCCGGCGAGTGGCCGGCGAGGATCATTTCAATCGCACGCTTGGTCGACGGGCCGAGCAAGTCCTGCGAGCCCTTGGCCTGCATCTCGGCTTCCCATTCGATCAACCGTTGCGCGAGCACCGCCGGTTCGATCCGGCCCTTGCCTGCGACCAGCAACTCGCCGACCAGAATCGCCTGTTCGGTGTCATCGGTGATCGAGCCCTTGGGCATGTTCGCGGCAATCGGCTGCAAGGGCCCGGCGTCCTGTAGATCGGTGATCTGGCCGAAGCGCTGCTTGATGGTTTCGCGATTCAGGGATTGGGTCGGCATGCCCAGCGCGTCGCCCAGGGCAAGGCCATAAAACGCGCCCAAGGCACGGTCGAGGGCGGTCATTTCGATTCTCCAAATTGCAGGTGCAGACGGAAATGCACCGGGTCGAGCAGGCTTTCGACCTGTTCCATGAAACGGTTCTGCCGGTCGTAGGTGGTCCGCAGCGCCTTGAGGAACACCGTGCCTTCGGGGCGGCCGAGCAGTTCGGCGTCCACGGCGTTGAGCGGTTCGGCGCCGATCCACTGATCGCCGCGCTCGCCGATGTAACCGTAGGCGGCCAGGGTGATGGTCAGGGAGTTATCGATCAGGCCCACTCGCGGCAGGCTTTCCAGGCCTCCGCTGGCGGGCATCAGAGAGCGTTCAAGGGACACCGCCGTGCCGTCGTTGGAACGGCGGCGACGTTCGAGAAGAATGAATTGATCGGAGCCGAAACGCGCAAGCAGATCCGCACGCGTCACGGCCTCCAGACGCAGCACGTCGGTATTGATCATCGCCCCGCTGTCGGCCAGGGCCTGGGCCCAGCCGCTGCGCTGGTCGAGCACCACACCGTCAAACGTGACGATGGAGCCCACCCCGCTTTGCGTGGCGATGTATTTGCGCCGTTTCAGTTCGGCCAGCGCTTCGCGCAACGTGCCACGGCTGACGTTGAATTCCTGAGCCAACTGATGCTCGCCGGGCAACAGAAAGCCGTCCTCCATGAGGCCGCTTTCGATGCGTCGGACGAGCTCGTCGACCACCCGTTGTTTCTTGTCAAATCGTACCTGTCTAATCATGTACAAAGTGATAACCGAAACGGGTTGCGGCGGGCAAGGGATATTTTGGGGAAGGAGACAGAAGGCGTGGCGTTGAAAGCACCCTCCCCCGAAGGAGAGGGTCAGAAGAACTTTGATCTCAACGCTGTTTCAGACGGTCGATAACCACAGCCAACAGCAAAATCGACCCACGAATCACATACTGATAAAAAGTGTCGATATTTTTCAGATTCATCGCATTCTCGATAATCGCCAGAATCAGCACCCCGGCAATCACGTGCCGGATCATCCCGATCCCGCCACTCAGCGACACCCCGCCCAGCACGCAAGCCGAAATCACCGTCAGCTCAAACCCCTGGCCAATCATCGGCTGACCCGAAGTCATCCGCGATGCCAGAATCACCCCCGCCAACGCACCAATCACGCCATGCACCGCGAAGATGATGATCTTCGTCCGGTCAACATTCACCCCCGCCAGCAACGCTGCTTCCTGGTTGCCGCCGATGGCCATGGTGTTGCGCCCGTAGGTCGTGTAGTTCAGCAACCAGCCGAAAAACAGGAAGCAGACGATGGTGATCAGGATCGGCACCGGCACACCGAACAACTGACCGTTGCCGAACACGAAGAACGATTCCTGCGAAACGCCCACCGCTTTGCCGTTGGCAAAGATGTAAGCCAGGCCACGGACGATCTGCATGGTCGCCAGCGTCGTGATCAACGCGTTGACCCGCAACTTGGCGATCACGATGCCGTTGATCAAGCCGACGATCAGGCCCATCACCAGCGCGGCGCTGACGCCGAGAAACACGCTGTTGGTGTCACGCATCACCACCGCCGCCACCACCCCGGCGCAGGCGATTACCGAACCCACCGACAAGTCGAAATGCCCCGACGCCAGGCAATACAACATGGTGCACGCGGCGATCCCGGTAGTGGAGATCGCCAGCCCCAGGCCACGCATGTTCAGCGGCGAAAGGAAGTTGTCGATCAGCAAGGTGCAGGCGACAAAAATGCCCACCGCCGCCAGCAGCATCACCCAGTCATCGAGGAAGCGCCGCATATCCAGAGGTTTGCGCTCGGTCGGCAGGGTTTCGTTTTGGGTTGTCATCATAGTCACCTCTCAGTTCGCCACGCCGTCAGCGCGTTGGCGCGGCAAAGCCAGTTGCAGCAGGTTGGATTCGTTGGCCTGGTCGCGGCTGACTTCGCCACGCAGGGCGCCCTCGCACAGCACCAGAATGCGGTCGGAAATACCCATGACTTCCATCAGATCGCTGGACACCACGATCACCGAAATACCGTCGGCGGCCAGGTTATGGATGATCTGGTAGATCTCGGCCTTGGCACCGATGTCGATGCCCCGGGTCGGCTCGTCGAGCAGCAGCACTTTCATCGGCATCGACAGCCAGCGGCCGAGAATGGCTTTCTGCTGATTGCCGCCGGACAGGAACTTGATCTGTTGCCCGGCGTGGGGCGTTTTCACTTTCAGGGCCTTGATCTGTTTCTCGGCGTTGCCCTTCTCCCAGATCCCGCGCAGCAGGCAGCCGAGACCGGAATGCGCACCGCGCGCACTGATGTTGATGTTCTCGGCGACGCTGGCCAGCGGGATGATGCCTTCCTTCTTGCGGTCTTCCGGGCACAACAGAATCCCGGCGGCAATCGCATCGCGGGGCGAACGCAGTTTTAGTTCATGACCGCGCAATTCCAGGCGTCCGGCGGTGTTGCGCTCAAGACCGCTGAGCAGCCGAAACAGCTCGGTGCGCCCGGCCCCGACCAGTCCGAACAGGCCCAGAATCTCGCCTTTGTGCGCATCGAAACTGATCGGCTCGCGCAGGCCCGGGCCGAGCAAGCCATCGACTCTCAGCGCCACGGCGCCGCGCGGGCGACCGCGATAATCGTAGATGTCCTGAATGTCGCGCCCGACCATGCAGGTCACCAGTTGATCGTGGGTCAGCTGGCTCATGTCCTCGAAAGTGCGCACGTAGCGGCCATCCTTGAACACCGTCACCGCGTCGCAGATGCGGAATACTTCTTCCATGCGATGGGAGACGTAGAGCACCACTTTGCCCTCGTCGCGCAGCCGGCCGATGATCGCCATCAAGCGGTCGATTTCCCGCGCCGAGAGGCTGCTGGTCGGTTCGTCAAAAGCAATCACATGCGCGCCTCGGGACAACGCCTTGGCGATTTCCACCAGTTGCCGCTGTCCGAGGGACAGGCGTCCGACCTTGGTCTGCGGATCGATTTCATCGGCCAGGCCTTTGAGGCATGCCAATGCCTGCTGGCGCAGCGCGCCGCGATTGATCAGGCCGAAGCTGGCCGGCAGGTGACCGAGGAACAGGTTCTCGGCCACAGTCATTTCCGGCACCAGATGCAGCTCCTGGTGAATCACCGCCACGCCGCTGCCGATGCTGTCGGCGGTGGACTTGAACGCCATCGTCCGCTCGCCGATCTGCAGCTCGCCGCTGCTCGGGATGTAGGCACCGCCGAGGATCTTCAGCAGGGTCGATTTGCCGGCGCCGTTCTCGCCCATCAAGGCGTGAACCTGCCCGGGATGCGCGACGAAACTGATGCCGTCCAGCGCCTTCACGCCCGGAAAGGTCTTGCCGATCCCGTTGAAACGCAGGCTACCGCTGGCACTGTGTTCTTGTGTCTGTACTTGCGCGTGCATTTAAGCCACCTCATCACACCGTTCAAGCGGCCCGGCTGCCCGGGCCGCCGCTGCCGTCAGTTCCACAGGCCGATCTTCTCCAGCTCCTGCTTGAAGTTGTCGCGGGTGATCAGGGTGACGTCGTCCATCGCGGTGTACTTCGGCGGTTCCTTGCCGGTGGTGACCCACTCGTACATCATCTCGGCAGTCTTGTAGCCTTCGATGTGCGGGCTCGGCAGCATCGAACCGTAGAAGCCGCTGTTAGGCTTTTTCAATTCGCCGATGGCGTCGGTGCCGTTGATGCCGATGCCGATCACATTGGCCGCGGCAAACCCGGCGGCTTCGGTGGCGCGTACGCCGCCGAGCACGGTGTTGTCGTTCATGCCGCCGATGATCAGGTTCTTCGCCGCACTCGGCAGCTTGACCAGCGCCGAGTTGGTGGCGTCCATGCTGCCCGGCACGTCGAGGGTTTTCAGGGCGGCCGTCAGAATGTGTTCTTTAGGCATGCCGGCGTCTTCGAGGGCCTTCATCGAGCCGTCGGTGCGCTTCTTGCCGGTATCGAGTTCGTTGTAGGTGTTGACCACCGCGTAGGTGTCTTTCCAGTCCCAGTTACGCTTTTTCGCTTCGGCGGCCATGGCGGCGCCCTGCTTCTGGCCGACTTCGAAGGCGGCCATGCCGAGGTACGGCACGTCCTCCATGAATTTGCCATTGGCATCGACGAAGCGGTCGTCGACGGCGATCACTTTCAGGTCATTGAGCTTGGCCTTGGCCATGATCGCCGGGCCGAGCGACACGTCCGGCGGGCAGATGACGAAGCCCTTGGCACCGTTGGCCGCGAGGCTATCGATGGCGGAAAGGGTTTTCTCGCCGTCCGGCACGGCGATCTTGATCAGCTCGAAGCCTTTGTCCTTGGCAGCTTTCTCGGCGAAGGCCCATTCAGTCTGGAACCACGGCTCTTCGGCCTGTTTGACCAGGAAACCGATCTTCACCGGATCGGCGGCCAGCAGCGAACTGCTCAGGCTGAACGCAGTAACCGCCAGCGCGGTACTGCACAGGGTACGAATCCCGAAACGACGTTTCATAAGCAGACTCCTTGTTATTTTTCTTGAGCGTTATTTGAAAAACGTTAAAGCGGTCGAAGCGTTTCCTGCGAATCATGACGACAATAGTCATATCGTATGATGATTGAATTTCAGGCGGACCTTTCCACCTGAAATCCGGATTTTCAGTCGTGGTACATCACCGAGCGACCACCATCGATGGTGATGCACGAGGCATTGATGAACGGCGCTTCATCGCTGGCCAGAAACACGGCGGTCATCGCCACTTCAATCGGCTGGCCGATGCGTTTCGGCGGATGCAGATCGAAAGCCCGTTGACGTTCGGCGTGCGGGTCGGCAAAGCCGTTCCAGTAATCGACGTTGAGTTGGGTTTCGATGTAGCCCGGTGCAATCGCGTTGACCCGAATACCCTTCGGCGCGTACTCGATGCCCAGCGCTCGGGTCAGCCCGAGCAAGCCGTGCTTGGCCACCGGGTACGGAAAGCAGCCGGGAATTATGTTCGTGGAATGGGTCGACGCAATGTTGATGATGCTGCCGATGCCTTGCTCGATCATCTGCGGCAATACGGCCTTGCAGCCATACCAGGCGCCGTCGAGGTCGATGGCGAAGCAGCGTTTCCAGTCTTCTTCGGTCATTTCCAGCGGATCGCGGAACACATTGACCCCGGCGCAATTCACCAGCACGTCGATGCGGCCGTGCAGCTCGATGGCCAGTTTGGCCATGGCGTGCAGATCCTGCTGACGCGAGACGTCGGCCTTGATCGCCTGCACATCGGCGCCCTGCTCGCGCCAGTGCGCGGCGACTTTCTCGACCTTTTCAGCCTGGATATCGCTGATCACCAGTTTGGCCTGCTGCGAGGCGAAGGTCGCGACGATTGCTTCGCCGATGCCTTGGGCGGCGCCGGTCAGCAGCACGACCTTGTTTTTCAGGCGCTCACCTTTCGGTGGCTCGGGCACCGGTGGCAAGGATAGTGGTTCAGCCATGAATCAGGACTCCTGTTCGAAAGCATAAAAAAACCGGGCATCTGACGATGTCCGGTCTGGAAGGCTTGTGGAACAAGACAGGCGAGCGCACGCCGCGGCACCGAGACGGCCCGAAGCGCTGACTCCGCTATGGAGTGCGATGGAAATTCGCTGCATCACTTCACCTGTTTTGTTCTTTTTAAGTGTGAGTGCGTGTTACTGCTGGGACCGACTATAAACCCGACCGCCAAATAATCTCAATATATAATTTTGTATCCCATATTTTGGGATTTAACTGGCAAATCGCGTGCAGAGCTTTCCGGCGACATCCACTTGCAGCGACAGTACGGCGCCGTCCAGCGGATGATTCAACGGACTTTTGGCGCTGGTGATGTACAGGGTTTTCAGGTCAGCGCCGCCGAACACGCAACTGGTGGGGCGACTGATCGGCAGGTCGATCTTGCGATCAATCTGGCCATCCGGCGTCAGGCGCAGCAGGCAGCTGCCGTCCCAGCGGGCGTTCCACACGTAGCCTTCGGCGTCCATCGCCGAACCGTCCGGGCCGCCGTGCTGATCGGCGCTGTACCAGGGCTGGGCGGTGTCGAGGTTGCCGTCGGTGTGAATAAAATAACGATACAAGGTGCTGTCGAGGCTGTCGCCGAACAGCAGCGTGGTGCCGTCGTCGCTCCAGAGCAGCGTGTTGGGAATGCCCAGGCCGCGCAGCAATGGCGTGACCCTTTTATCCGGATCAACGCGGAACAGCCCGCCGGAACGACGGGTGATCGGCAGATCCTCGCCCTGCTCGCCAATGTTGTTTTGCATGGTGCCGAGCCACAAGCGGCCCTGGCCGTCGCAACGTGCCTCGTTGGCGCGGTTGCCCGGTTGCGGGTCGGCGACGCAGAACAGCGTCAGTCGCGGCTCAAGTCCGGGGGAATCCAGATCAAGCCGATAAACGCCGCTGCTCAGGGTCACCAGCGCGTCGCCGCTGGCGCAGGGAATGAACGCCGAGACGTGCTCCGGCATCTGCCAGATCTGCACGTTCTGCCCGATCAGCCGCAGCGCCTGCCTGCCGGCGATGTCCACCCAGTACAGCGCCTGGGTTGGTGCGTCCCAGAACGGGCCTTCGCCCAGTTGCGCCCGATGTTCTGTCACCGCAGTCCACGTCATGCAACCTCCTGTCTTGTTGTTTTTGTCAGCTGGCTTTCTTGTCGGCCATCACCTGCGGGTAAAACCGCTTGATGGCCAGGTCGGCATTGTCGATCAGGGTCATGCAGGCCCACACCCCGCGCGCGGCATCCCGGGCGGCAATGGCGTCGGCCATGTCCTTGTGGATGGGCAGTGTGCGGCGCAATTCGTCAGGGTCGGCCGCCGAGACTTCGAAAGACACGGCAAGCAGTGCACCGAGGGCCGGCACCATTTGTTCGATGAATTGATTGTGGCTCGCGGCGAGAATGCATTCGTGGAAGAACTGGTCGGCGCGGTTGTAATCGATGCCGCTGTCGACCGCCCGTTCCAGCGCGTTGTAAGCCTGCTGCACGGCTTGCACCTGTTCGACGGTCGCCCGCTCGCAGGCCCAGCGCACCGCCATCGGTTCGATGGTACGGCGCAGGTCGAGCAGGTCATCGACGAAATTTTCCGGCAAGCCGCTGCGTGACAGCCAGCCCACCACTTGCGGATCGAACAGGTTCCAGCGCTTGATCGGCAGCACCCGCGTGCCGACCTTCGGCCCGACTTCGAGCATGCCTTTGGCGACCAGGGTCTTGATGGCTTCGCGGATCACGGTGCGGCTGACCCCGAGCTGCTCGCCCAGATCGGCCTCGACCTTGATCGCCTGCCCCGGCTTCACCTGGCCGGCAGCAATCCAGGCGCCCAGCCAGTCAACCGTTGATGCGTGAAAACTGCTCGACATGGACACCCCGAAGCCGTTCGCTGTGGGTGCCTACGCTAATCATCATACGATTGAGAGTCAACGACAAAAAACCGCAGCCTGCTTTCACAGACTGCGGTTTTTTTAAGGTTCGAGGCCGATGCGGAAGAACACGCCACCGCTCCAGACGCCGAGCCAGCGCTGGCCATCGATTTCACGGCTGACTGCCAGCTCCACCAACTGGTAGAACACGTTGCGGTGGATCAGCGCTTCGAGATTGGTGCGGACATGCACGTAAGGCGCAGGTTCTTGCGTCGCTGGATCAATCTCGACCCGGATCGGATGCTCCGGGCCGGCTTCCGTTGTTTCATCGACGTTGGTGGTGAAGCGCAGCACTTGCGCCTCACCCTCGCCTTCCACCTCGACGGCAATCGCCACGAATGGCGCGTCATCGACCTTGATCCCGACTTTCTCAACCGGAGTAATCAGGAAATAATCATCGCCGTCGCGGCGGATGATGGTGGAGAACAGCTTGACCATCGGCTTGCGCCCGATCGGCGTACCCAGGTAGTACCAGGTGCCGTCACGGGCGATGCGCATGTCGATATCGCCGCAGAAATCCGGGTTCCACAAGTGCACCGGCGGCAAGCCTTTGGTTTTGGGGATTTGTCCCAACAGGTCATTGGCTTTTTGCGGACCACTCATGGCGTACTCCTTTGAATTACTGGTCCCCGACGCCCAGCAGGCTGCGCGCGTACTGCGCAAGCGGTGGGCCGATCAGGTCTTCGGGCTTGTTGTCGTGGAACGTCAGTAAACCGCCACGACTCTTGATCCGTGCAGTATCAATCAAATACTGGGTGCTGGTCTCGATCAACATGATCTGAATCACGCCACCGTCGATACCGAGGCGGTCCACGGCTTCCTGATCGAGCCATTCATCGGAGTTGCCGATGCGGTCGTCGGCCTTGGCGAAACGGGTGTACAGCAAGTAGTGGGCACCGGCGTCGCGCGCTTCGCCCATTGCCTGGTCGAGGCCTTCCGGCGCACGGGCGCGGCGGACCATCGGGAAGTATTCGACGAAGCCTTTGAAGGCCTCTTCGGCCACTACGTTGGGGCGCGGGTAAGAACCACCCGGCGGCGCGAACGAGCCTTGCGCGATGTAGATGAACGAATCCGGCTGAATGCGGAAATTGTTCACGCGACGGCTGTCGCTGTGGTCCAGCAGACCCGCGTCGCTCATCTGGTAGCGAGTCCCTTCGGCCATGTCACTGACAGTCATACAGCCGCCCAGCGCCAAAACGGCCAGCAGCAAAACCAGGCTACGCATCCTAATCCTCCAGAAGCCGGTGACGGAAAACCGGCGAATGGCCGTAGGATGCAGCTTTTGCGCCACCTCCAGATCTTCGTCGTTTTTTCGATCGTAATCGCGAGCAGGCTCGCTCCCACAGGAAATAGCATTTACCTGTGGGANCTCGCGATGAGGATTTTCAGCCGCCGATGATCTTCATGACGGTGGCGCCGCCGGAGAACGCGACTTCCTGCTTGTCGCCCAACGCCTTGACCAGCAATCGTTGCAACGCCGGCAGCGCCTCATGGCGCGGCTTGTCGAGCAGGTCACCGACATAGTGGCGGTTGCTCGACGACAGGCACCCATGCAGCCATCCGGTGGACGACAGGCGCAGGCGCGAACAGGTTCGGCAGAACGGCACGCTTTCGTTGGCGATCACGCCGAAATTGCCCAGACCGGGAATCGCATAGCGAACTGCCGTGGCATCCACCGGCGCGTCGGTTTGCGCGTACTCGTAATGTTCGCCGATCAGGCTCAGCAGCTGTTGCAAGCTGACGAACTGCTGCAGGAAGGCGTTGGAATCAGTGGCCAGGTGGCCCATGCGCATCAGCTCGATGAAACGCAGTTCAAAGCCACGCTCGAGGCAGTAATCGAGCAGCGGCAGCACCTGGTCGAGGTTCTGCCCGCGCAACGGCACCATGTTGACCTTGATCTTCATCCCCGCCGCTGCGGCCTGATCCATGCCATCCAGCACGGTGGCCAGGTCGCCGCCACGGGCGATGCTGCGGAACGCGCCGGCGTCCAGAGTATCGAGGGAAACGTTGATGCGCCGCAGGCCGGCATCGACCAGCAACGGAAGTTTTTTCGCCAGGAGCTGGCCGTTGGTGGTCAGGCTGATGTCTTCCAGGCCCATCCTGCCGACGGCGCTCATGAAAGATTCGAGTTTGGGGCTGACCAGCGGCTCGCCGCCGGTGATGCGCAGGCGCTCGATGCCCGCGGCTTCGATCAGATAGGCTACGCCACGTGCCATGGCCTCGGCCGACAGTTCATCCTGCGCAGCCACCAGCCGCTTGCCGTTGGGCACGCAGTAGGTACAGGCGTAATTGCAGGCTGAAGTCAGACTGATCCGCAAATTGCGAAAACGCCTGCCTTGACGGTCAACGATCATGAAGCACTCCGGCGATGGAAAATCGAGCGGCTAAAACTTGACTCACAATTCAAGTTTTAGCAAGCCCTAAGCCTGAGTATATTCCTGCGGTACTGCGCCATGTAGCGAAAAACACGGCGCATAAGGCAACTGAATGATTCAGCTGCTTGGCGTTTCAGGGTCGCGCTTGCGCTTGTTGCCCATACGCACGCCGATATCCATCAGGAACTGGAAGAAACCTTCCTGATCTTCCAGCACATTGCTCCAGAACGGCGAGTGATACAGCGCCACCGCGCCGTGCACCAGCGCCCAGGATGCGCAGTAATGGAAGTATGGCGGCACGTCTTCGAGCTTGCCTTCGCTGATGCGGCCCTTGATGAGCAGCGTCAGGCGTTCGAAGTTCGAGGCACGGATCTTGTGCAGCTCCTCGACCATCTCGGGGACCTGATTGCCCTTGACCACCTTCTCTTCCAGGCGATCGAACAGGCGATAGCGCTGCGGGTCGCGCATGCGGAATTCAAAGTAGGCACGGGACAGCGCTTCCTTGTCCTTGTCGACATCGGCCGAGTGCAACAGCTCGTTCAAGTCGCGCTCGTAATCGAGCATCAGGCGCAGGTAGATCTCGGCCTTGGACTTGAAGTGCTTGTAAATCGTGCCTTTGCCGATACCCACGGCATCAGCAATCATCTCGACGGTGACACTGTCTTCACCTTGTTCGAGGAACAGCTTGAGCGCGGTATCGAGAATTTCTTGCTCGCGGCGACGAAACTCACGGACCTTACGAGGTTCTTTGTGCATAAGAAAAGGTCTGTAGGGGTCAAAATTCGAAGCCGCGTATTATGCCTAACTTGCGCAAAAATGCACGGATCATCCGACCATATCTGTGTTTCTTGTTCATTTCACGAACGTTTCGAGGGGAATGAGAACATAACCGAAGCGAACGTATTCCAAATTTGTTTAAAAACCCCGGCCAGCCAACTGGACTCGGCGCCAGACTGATCAATACTTGAACTGTCGGGCGACATCTCCCCCAAGTGTCGTGCCGGTAAAGGTACCAAGGGACCGCGTGCCTTTGTTTTACTCCTAATGGTCTTAACCCGGATTCACCCCCCAGAACCCGGGTTTTTTTTGCCTGCGATTCAGGCTTTTACATTCGCCAGCGGAAACAGTCGCTTGAAGTTCTCGGTGGTCTGCTCGGCAAAACGCTCATAGTTCTCGCCGCGCAGCATCGCCAGAAACTCTGCCACTTCCCGCACGTATTGCGGCAGGTTCGGCTTGCCGCGATACGGGATCGGCGCCAGGTACGGTGAATCGGTTTCCACCAGCAGGCGATCGGCCGGAACCTTGCTCGCTACATCGCGCAGCGCATCGGCATTACGGAAGGTGACGATGCCCGACAGGGAAATGTAATAACCCATGTCCAGCGCTGCCTTGGCCATGTCCCAGTCTTCGGTGAAGCAATGCAACACGCCGGCCTGGGGCAAAGCGGCTTCGCGCAACAACTCGAGCGTGTCGGCGCGGGCGCCGCGGGTGTGGATGATCACCGGCTTGCCGGTCTGCTGCGCGGCTTGCAGGTGCAGACGGAACGACTCCTGCTGAAGCTCGGCGGCTTCCGGCTCGTAGTGGTAGTCCAGACCGGTTTCGCCGATCGCCACCACTTTCGGGTGATTGAGCTCGTGCAACAGCCAGCCCAGCGCCGGCGCCGCGCCCGGCTGCACATCCAGCGGATGCACGCCGACCGAACAATCGACATCGTCGTAACGCTCGGCGAGGGCTTTAACGTCGGCCGCGTTGTCGGCGCTGACGCCGATGCACAGGAAATGCCCGACGCCGCGTTCGCGGGCCGCATCCAGTGCGGCATCCAGGGAACCGTCGTGAGCGGCGAGGTCGAGGCGATCAAGGTGACAATGGGAATCTACGAGCATAAAAAGGACTGCAACTTACATCGTATGAGTGGGACGGTCGGATTTCAGGGCTCCGGCCAGATGAGTTTCGATGCGACTGCGGGCGGTGTTGTCGCCATCGTTGAATTGCACACCGACGCCGGCCGCGCGGTTGCCCTGCGCGCCTTTGGGGGTGATCCAGGCGACTTTGCCGGCCACCGGAATCTTCTCCGCCTCGTCCATCAGGTTCAGCAGCATGAACACCTCGTCGCCCAACTTGTAGTTCTTGTTGGTCGGGATGAACAGGCCGCCGTTCTTGATGAACGGCATGTAGGCGGCGTAGAGGACCGACTTGTCCTTGATGGTCAGGGACAAGATGCCGTTGCGCGGCCCCGGACTGACGGGTTCATTCATGTTGACCTCCACTGCTGATGTTCAGAGTCTAGGTACACATTCTTATCTTTGGCCAGGCAAGCTCGCCCATTGCACCAGCAACGCTTCCAGCAGCAACGCCGCGTTGAGGTTGGCCTTGCTCAGGACTTTCTGGCGCTGGGCGAGAATCCAGTCCTGAATATCCAGCACTTTAGCCTGGGCACTTTTCTGCGCCAGATACTGCACGACCTTGCGCATGTCGGTCAGGCCGAGGCCCGCTTCGTCCTGGGTCAATTGATAGCGCAGGATCAGGCTCGACCAGTCGCAGAACCAATCGAACAGCCGCAGCATCGGAATGTTTTTCCACTCCTCGGCCAATTGCGTCGGCGATTGCTGCTGCTTGAGCAGCTTCTTCACGCCTTCCACCACCTGCGCGCGCTGTTCACGTACGCCCTGCCCCTGCAACGTGACGGCGGCCAACGGCGAGCCGGCGGCCAGGGTCAACAGTTCGACCCGTTCGTCTTCGGAACATTCCGGCAGTGCCTGAGCCAGCCATTGCAGGCTCATGGATTCGCTCGGCAGCGGACAGGCCTGCTGCACGCAGCGGCTCTTGATGGTCGGCAACAACCGGCTCGGCTGGTGGCTGACCAGTAACAGCACGGTATCGCCGGACGGCTCCTCAAGGCTCTTGAGCAAGGCGTTGGCGGCGTTGATGTTCATCGACTCCACCGGCTCGATCAGCACCACCTTGCGCCCGCCCAGTTGCGCGGTTTGCACCACGAAACTGACCAGATCGCGCACCTGGTCGACCTTGATCGCCTTGTCCGCTTCCTCCGGTTCGAGGATGTAATTGTCCGGGTGGCTGCCGGCCTTGAGCAGCAGGCAGGATTTGCACTCGCCGCAGGCTTCAGGCGTCGGACGCTGGCACAACAGGCTGGCCATCAGCCGCTCGGCCAGCGCACGCTTGCCGATCCCGGCCGGCCCGTGCAGCAGATACGCGTGAGCGTGCTGAGTGCGCCCGGCCAGTTGCTGCCAGAGGCTGTCCTGCCACGGATAGGCCTCAGCCACGGCTCAGCTCCAGCAAGTTCGGAATCAGGGTATCCAGCGATTGTTGAACCTTGGCCAACGGCTGACCGGCATCGATCCGCACGTAACGCGCCGGATCGGCTTCCGCGCGCTTGAGGAACGCACTGCGTACGGCTTCAAAAAACTCACGGCCTTCCAGCTCGAAACGATCCAGACGACCTCGGGCGCTGGCCCGGGCCAGGCCGATTTCCACCGGCAGATCGAATATCAGCGTCAGGTCGGGACGCAGATCGCCCTGCACGAAAGTCTCCAGCGCCGCGATGCGCTCCAGCGACAAGCCGCGGCCGCCACCCTGATAGGCGTAAGTCGAATCGGTGAAACGATCACACAGCACCACCGCACCACGGGCCAGTGCCGGGCGAATGACTTCAGCCAGATGCTGGGCACGGGCGGCGAACACCAGCAGCAGCTCGGTGTCCGGGTTCATCACTTCGTCGACCGGGGCCAGCAACACCTCACGAATGCGCTCGGCCAGCGGCGTACCGCCGGGCTCGCGGGTCAGCACCACTTCGATACCGGCGGCGCGCAGGCGCTCGGCGAGGTATTCGCGGTTGGTGCTTTTGCCGGCGCCTTCCGGGCCTTCCAGGGTAATAAACAAGCCAGTCACAGGCAGTCCTTAATCAAAGTCATTGCGTGTTTTGGGGAGCGGACGCTTCTGGTTCCGGCGTCGGTGCAGGCGCTTGAGCAGGCGGCTGCGGCAACGATTCCGGTGCAGTATCGGGTGAGGCGGCAGGTATCGCCTCCTCGGCTGCCGGAGCGGCCTCGGGCGCTGTCGTCGGCGCCGGGCTGGAGCGGTAATCCGCGCGCCGCTTGAGCTGATACTCGCGCACCGCGTTGTTGTGCGCGTCCAGGTCATCGGAGAACACGTGGCTGCCATCGCCACGGGCAACGAAGTAGAGGCTGGTGCCATCCACCGGGTTGAGAGCCGCGTGAATGGCTTCACGTCCGACCATGGCAATCGGCGTCGGCGGCAGGCCGGGAATCATGTACGTGTTGTACGGCGTGGCTTCCTTGAGGTGGGCGCGAGTCAGTTTGCCGTTGTAGCGGTCGCCCAGGCCGTAGATCACCGTCGGGTCGGTCTGCAGCTGCATGCCCAGCGCCATGCGACGCACAAAGACTCCGGCAATCTGGCCACGTTCCTGAGGCACGCCCGTTTCCTTTTCCACCAGCGACGCCATGATCAGCGCTTGATAGGGCTCGGTGTAAGGCACGTCGGCGGAGCGCTTTTCCCACTCCTTGGCCAGCACTTCGTCGAGGCGGTCGAAGGCCTTTTTCAGCAGTTCGGTATCAGTCACACCGCGCACGAAGCGGTAGGTGTCGGGGAAGAAGCGGCCTTCAGGGAACAGACCCTTGTGACCGATTTTGGCCATGACCTCGCTGTCACTCAGACCATTGAGGGTCTGTTCGATCTTTTCATCCTTGGCCAGCGCGGCGCGCACTTGATGGAAATTCCAGCCTTCGACCAGAGTCAGGCTGTACTGAACCACATCGCCACGCTTCCACAGGTCGATCAGGCCGTTGACGGTCATGCCCGGCTGCATGCGGTATTCACCGCTGTGAATCGGCGTGCCGGCGAGGTTGAAACGCCAATAGACCCGCAGCCAGAACGCGTCCTTGATGACGCCATCGGCTTCGAGTCCAAGAAAAGTACGGGTCGGGGTGGATCCCTTGGGCACATCCAGCAGTTCTTCCTGCGTGATGTTCAGGGGCTGTTCCAGTGCCGAATGAATCTTCCAGGCGCTGGCGCCCAACAGCAGCCCTGCCAGAACCAGTCCGGTTTCCAGCAGCAGCAAAAGTTTACGTCTCACGAATCAGGCATCCAGTAGCGCGCGGGCAATGGTTTGCAGTTTACGGGTGAGCGGGCCAACCGGCCAGCTCAGAGCAGCACAGGCGCGTACCGGCCAGACGCCATACACGCTGTTGCAGACAAAGACTTCATCAGCCCATTGCAGCTGTTCGAGGGGGATGTCGGTGATTTGCACGGGAATGCCCAGGGACTCGGCCTGAAACAATATTTCTGCGCGCATCACGCCGGCCACGCCGCAACGTTTCAGGTCCGCCGTGATCAGCACACCGTCACGCACCAGGAACAGGTTGCTGAAGACTCCCTCGATCACGCGACCTGCCTGATCGAGCATCAAACCTTCGGCGTGCTCACTGTCCCGCCATTCGGCGCGGGCAATGACCTGCTCCAGTCGATTGAGGTGTTTGAGCCCGGCGAGCAACGGCTGTCTGGACAAACGCGTGCTGCAAGGAAACAGGCGAACGCCCTGTTCGGCGTGGGCCGCTGGATAAGCGGCGGGAGGATTGCCTTGCAGAATGCGTCGGCCCTGCGCCGAAGGATCCGGCGCATAACCGCGCAATCCGTCGCCACGGGTGAGGATGAGCTTGAGCACGCCCTCGCCCATCGCGGCGGCATAGGATTGCAGCTCATGGCGAACCCGCTCGATGTCGGCTGCGATGGCCAGACGCGCACAGCCGTCGGCCAGACGCGTCAGATGCCGATCCAGCAGCAACGGCTGGCCGCCACGCACGGCGATGGTCTCGAACAGACCGTCGCCGTAAGCCAGGCCGCGATCTTTCAGCGACAGAGCGTCAGCCGGCAGACCGTCGACCCAGCAGTCCATCAGCCGGCGAACCGACGGAACGCCAACGTGCCGTTGGTACCGCCAAATCCGAACGAGTTGGACAGCACGACATCGATGTCCATGTTGCGCGCGGTGTGCGGCACGAAATCGAGGTCGCAGCCTTCGTCCGGCTCTTCGAGGTTGATGGTCGGTGGCGCCACCTGGCTGTTGATCGCCAGCACGCTGAAGATCGCCTCGACCGCGCCCGCCGCACCGAGCAGGTGACCGGTCATGGACTTGGTGGAGCTGACCGCCAGCTTGTAGGCGTGATCACCGAACACCGACTTGATCGCGTTGGCTTCAGCGAGGTCGCCGGCCGGGGTCGAAGTGCCGTGGGCGTTGATGTATTGCACTTGATCGACGTTAATCTTCGCATCGCGCAGCGCGTTGGTGATGCAACGTGCCGCACCGGCGCCGTCGGCGGGTGGCGAAGTCATGTGGAAGGCGTCGCCACTGGTGCCGAAACCAATCAGCTCGGCATAGATGGTCGCGCCACGGGCCTTGGCGTGTTCGAGCTCTTCGAGCACC
The DNA here is from genome assembly GCF_052046055.1 of Pseudomonas sp. 22082. Classification (NCBI taxonomy): domain Bacteria; kingdom Pseudomonadati; phylum Pseudomonadota; class Gammaproteobacteria; order Pseudomonadales; family Pseudomonadaceae; genus Pseudomonas; species Pseudomonas sp. 22082. Next base: position 36,280 of record NZ_JBQEQB010000005.1, on the reverse strand, counting down.
AGGGCACCGGCGCCGTCGGACAGCACGAAGCCGTCACGGCCCTTGTCCCACGGACGGCTGGCGCGGGTCGGCTCGTCGTTGCGGGTCGACAGCGCACGGGAAGCACCAAAGCCGCCCATGCCCAGACCGCACGCGGCCATCTCGGCACCGCCGGCAATCATCACGTCGGCTTCGTCGTACATGATATTGCGCGCCGCCATGCCGATGCAGTGCGTACCGGTGGTACACGCCGTGGCGATGGCGTAGTTAGGCCCCTGTGCACCCAGGTGGATGGACAGGAAACCGGAAATCATATTGATGATCGAGCCAGGCACAAAGAACGGAGAAATCCGGCGCGGGCCGGTCTCGTGCAGGGTGCGGCTGGTTTCTTCGATGTTGGTCAGACCGCCGATACCCGAACCCATGGCCACGCCAATGCGTTCACGGTTGGCATCGGTGACTTCCAGACCGGCATTGCGTACGGCTTGAAAGCCGGCCGCCAGACCGTACTGAATGAACAGGTCGAGCTTGCGCGCTTCCTTGACCGACAGGTATTCCTCGACATTGAAGCCCTTTACCGAGCCGCCAAAGCGGGTGGAATAGGCAGAAAGGTCGGTGTGTTCGATCAGACCAATGCCACTGCGGCCAGCCAGAATGCCCTGCCAACTGCTCGGCACATCCGTGCCCAGTGGCGACAACATACCCATACCGGTGACTACGACGCGTCTACGCGACACAGCACTCTCCTTTTTCAAATGACGACTTTGCATCAGGCCTAAAGAAAAAACCGCACGCCATGATGGCAGTGCGGTTTTTCCATGACAGCAAGCAACGATTACAAACTATTACGCCTGGTGGCTAGTAACGTAGTCGATTGCAGCTTGTACAGTAGTGATCTTCTCAGCTTCTTCGTCAGGGATTTCGGTCTCGAATTCCTCTTCCAGAGCCATCACCAGCTCAACGGTGTCAAGGGAGTCGGCACCCAGGTCTTCTACGAAGGAAGCGGTGTTGACCACTTCTTCTTCTTTAACACCCAGTTGCTCGGCAACGATTTTCTTGACGCGCTCTTCGATGGTGCTCATACCTTGTTTTCACTCCTAATGGACAAATTCAGGCAGCTGGCCAGTGGGTAAGTGTATAGAAAGACTTTTCAGCTTTTCAACTGAAAGCTTCACTCCTCAAACCCTGCGGCCCTCTGCCTATAAATAGATTGCAGCTTTATAACGGATTTTAGACAGCTCGTATGACATTTTTTTGAAGCAATCCGTCACATTTGAATTACATGTACATCCCGCCGTTAACCGGGATTGTAGCCCCGGTCACGTATGCCGCACCGTCGGATGCAAGAAAAGCGACCACGGACGCGATCTCTTGAGCTTGTCCCAGACGGCCCAGCGGAATCTGCGTCTGCAAGGCTTCACGCTGTGCTTCAGGCAGCTCGCGCGTCATATCGGTGTCGATGAACCCTGGGGTTACCGAGTTGACCGTAATCGAACGCGAACCGACTTCACGCGCCATGGCACGGCTGAAACCTTCCAGCCCGGCCTTGGCGGCTGCATAGTTTACTTGGCCAGCGTTGCCCATGGCACCCACCACCGAGCCAATACTGATAATTCGGCCCCAACGCGCCTTGGTCATGCCGCGCAAAACGCCCTTGGACAGGCGATACAGACTGTTCAGGTTGGTATCGATCACGTCGTACCACTCGTCGTCTTTCATGCGCATCATCAGGTTATCGCGGGTGATGCCGGCATTGTTGACCAGAATCGCCACCGGAGCACCGAACTGCTCCTGGATGCTCGCCAGTACCTTGGTAACCGATTCGTCGCTGGTGACGTTCAGTTCGAAACCTGCGCCCTGAATGCCGTTTTCCTTCAGGGTCGCAGCAATACGCTCGGCGCCCGAAGCGGAAGTCGCGGTGCCGACAACGATGGCGCCCTGACGACCCAGTTCCAGTGCGATAGCCTGGCCGATGCCACGGCTTGCGCCGGTGACCAGTGCAACTTTACCTTGCAGACTCATGCAAGCTTCTCCTGATTCAGACAGCCGCTGCGCGAGCAGCAGCGAAAGCGTCTGGGGTATTGAGGTTGGAAGTCGAAACGCCTTCGGCGCAACGTTTGTTCAGACCGGCCAGCACTTTGCCAGGGCCACATTCGACCAGGTTGGTCGCGCCTTTGGCGGCCAGGGTCTGGACCGATTCAACCCAGCGAACCGGCTTGTAGAGTTGCTCCAGCAGATCACGCTTGAGGGTTTCCAGATCCGCCGGCACCTGGGCGCTGACGTTCTGCACCACAGGGATCTGCGGTGCCTGCCAGTCGATGGCAGCGATGGACTCGGCGAAGCGCTCGGCAGCCGGGCGCATCAGTTCACAGTGCGACGGCACGCTGACCGGCAGCGGCATGGCACGCTTGGCGCCACGGGCCTTGCAGCCTTCGATGGCACGCTCAACGGCAGCCTTGGCACCGGCGATCACTACCTGGCCCGGGGAGTTGAAGTTCACCGCGCTGACCACTTCGCCTTGTGCTGCTTCGGCACAGGCAGCGAGAACGTCAGCATCTTCCAGACCGAGGATGGCAGCCATGCCGCCCTGCCCGGCCGGTACGGCTTCCTGCATCAACTGGCCACGGCGCTCGACGAGCTTTACCGCGTCGGCCAGGCTCAGGCTGCCGGCAGCGACCAGCGCGCTGTATTCACCCAGGCTGTGACCAGCAACGAAGGCCGGACGCGCGCCACCTTCCGCCAGCCACAGACGCCACAGGGCGATCGAAGCGGTCAGAATGGCCGGTTGGGTTTTGTCGGTTTGATTGAGCAGCTCTTCCGGGCCCTGCTGGGTCAGTGCCCACAGGTCATAGCCCAGAGCATCGGATGCTTCTTTGAAAGTTTCGAGGATCAGTGGATGTTGCGCGCCCAGCTCGGCCAGCATGCCGAGGGACTGCGAACCCTGTCCTGGAAAGACGAATGCGAGGGAAGCAGACATGTAACAAGCCCCTAATGATCTTGTCGTCGGAAAAATGGCATCCCGCTAGAGGGACGCAAGAAACTGACAGTTGGATGGCCCTTTGAACCGGGCGGTCACATTTAAGCATTGTCCGACGAAAACGCCTAAGACAACAAATCCTCCAGTCGGCCGTGCAGGCGCTCGGGAAGATTCTCCTGAATCTCGATCAGCGCTCGCTGAATCGCACTCTGAAACCCCTGAACCCCGGCCGAACCGTGACTTTTCACGACAATCCCCTGCAAGCCGAGGAAGCTTGCGCCGTTATGTCGCGCTGGCGCCAGATCAGCCTGCAGACGCTTCATCAATGGCAGCGCCAGAGCGCCAACAGCACGGGAAGCGAAGTTTTTCTTGAACAAGGCCTCGATACGCGCAGCGATCATCGTCGCCAGGCCTTCGCTGGACTTGAGCAGTATATTGCCGACAAAACCGTCGCAAACCACCACATCCGCCTCGCCGCGATACAAGCCGTCACCTTCGATGAAACCGATGTAGTTAATGCCCCGTGCAGCCTGCAGCAACGTCGCAGCCAGTTTGACCTGCTGATTGCCCTTGATGTCTTCGGTGCCGATATTCAGCAGCGCAACACGCGGACGGGCAATGCCAAGGGTTTGCGCGGCCACGGACCCCATCACGGCGAACTGCAACAAGTGCTCGGCACTGCAATCGACGTTGGCGCCGAGATCAAGCAACTGGCAGTAGCCTTTTTGGGTGGGGATGGCGGCGACCATGGCCGGACGATCGATCCCCGGCAGGGTCTTGAGCACGAATCGCGACAGGGCCATCAGTGCCCCGGTATTGCCGGCACTGACACAGGCCTGGACCTTGCCATCACGCAGCAACTCGAGGGCGACACGCATCGACGAGTCCGGCTTGCCACGCAGGGCCTGGGCAGGTTTTTCGTCCATGGTGATGACTTCGGACGCCGGGACAATCGTCAGGCGCGCGCGATCGGCAGCCGATTGGCCGGTGATCAGTTCTTCAAGAAGGGAAGGTTGACCGACGAGGGTCAGGTGCAGCGAGGGTGTAGCAGAAAGGCAAGCAAGGCTGGCCTGAACAATGCTGCGGGGACCGAAGTCCCCGCCCATTGCGTCAATCGCGATGACTTGAGCGGACAAGTGATTACTCGTCAGCGCCCTTGTCGATCACTTTACGGCCACGGTATACGCCTTCTGGCGATACGTGGTGACGCAGGTGAACTTCACCAGTGGTTTTTTCTACAGACAGGGTGCTAGCCTCGAGAGCGTCGTGCGAACGGCGCATGTCACGGGCAGAGCGGGATTTTTTGTTCTGCTGAACAGCCATAATTGATTAACTCCTAAACGTTTGGGTCACGCTTTAACTGCGCCAATACACTGAACGGGTTGGACCGCGTTACCTCGTCCTCGCTCGGTTCGGGCTCATCTGCTCCCGCCGGCTGCTGGCATTCTTCCGGATGATGAGCAGGCACAATGGGCAAGGCGAGCAGAAGCTCCTCCTCGATCAGTGACTGCAGATCCAATGGATCTTCGCCCAGTTCCAGCACGTCATAACCTTTCGGTAACGACTGGGTATTCGCACCCTCCTTCACAACAGCGTAACTGCATTCGCTGTGGATCGGCAGGGTGACCAGCTCAAGACAACGCTGGCAAACCATTTTGACTTCGGTGTCGATAAAGCTGTGGATCACCACAGATTTACGTTCATCTCGTTCAAAAACGAATTTTGCCTGCACCGTACCGACATCGTCGGAAAGCGGGTCGCAGAGTCTCTTCAAATCGGCCAGCAGCAGTTCACCTTGAAGGGTGGTGCCACGGTCAGCCAATTTGCGCGGGTCAACGTGAGGTGGAATCGGGTCATTCAACATAGGCGCAGCATTATAGGGATGCACCCACCCATGTCAAAGGAAATTGTGCCCTGTCCGTCACTTGCGCGGCTCCGCTAGAATCTGTCGCCTGCCTCTGGAGATGCGAATGCTGCCTTTATTACTCGCTTCAAGCTCGACCTATCGTCGAGAATTGCTCAGCCGCCTGCGCCTGCCGTTCGTCTGCAGCTCACCGAATATCGATGAAAGCCATCGCCCGGACGAGTCGGCAATCGAACTGGTCAAACGCCTCGCCGAACTGAAAGCCCGAGCCTTGACCGACAGCCACCCTGCCCACCTGATCATCGGCTCCGATCAGGTTGCGGTACTCGGCGAGCGCATCATCGGCAAGCCGCACACCTTCGAAAACGCCCGCGAACAACTGATGGCCGCCAGCGGCGCCAGCGTGACCTTCCTCACCGGCCTGGCCCTGCTCAACAGCCAGACCGGCCACTGCCAGGTCGACTGCGTGCCTTTCACCGTGCACATGCGCGTACTGGACCAGGCCCGCGTCGAGCGCTATCTGCGCGCCGAGCAGCCCTACGACTGCGCCGGCAGCTTCAAGGCCGAAGGACTGGGAGTAAGCCTGTTTCAGTCCACCGAAGGCCCGGACGCCACCAGCCTGATCGGCCTGCCGCTGATTCGCCTGATCGACATGCTGCTGGTCGAAGGCGTACAGATTCCCTGACCCACAAAAAACCGGCCCTCAGGCCGGCCTTTCTTGCAACATTCGATCAACGCAACGACGGGCCGTTGAAACCCATCCACATTGCCAGCTTCTCGGCAACGCTGGCACCGAGCTTCTTCGAGAAGCGGTCGAACGGCGATTCCTGAACGGTGAAGTCCACCAGTTCCTTTTCGCCAATCACCTCACGCGCCACCGAACTGGCATTGCCCAGCCCATCGATCAGCCCCAATGGCAGCGCCTGCTCGCCAGACCAGACCAGCCCGGAGAACAGCTCCGGATGCTCCTTGTCCTTCAGGCGATCGCCACGCCCCTGCTTGACGCTGTTGATGAACTGCTTGTGCGTGGTATCCAGCACACTCTGCCAGAACGCCGTTTCTTCCGGCTTCTGCGGCTGGAACGGATCGAGGAACGCCTTGTGCTCGCCGGAGGTGTAAGTGCGACGCTCGACACCGAGCTTCTCCATGGTCCCGACAAACCCGTAACCGGCCGCCGTCACACCAATGGAACCGACCAGACTGGCCTTGTCGGCATAAATCTGATCCGCCGCACTGGCAATGTAATAGGCACCGGAAGCTCCCAGATCGGAAATCACCGCGTACAGCTTGGTGTCGGGATGCAGGCCGCGCAGGCGCTTGATCTCGTCATACACATAACCCGACTGCACCGGACTGCCGCCCGGACTGTTGATGCGCAGGATTACGCCCTTGACCTTCTTGTCCTCGAACGCCGCGCGCAGGCTGCCGACGATATTGTCGGCGCTGGCCGGCTCCTTGTCGGCAATCATGCCGGTGACGTCGATCAGCGCGGTGTAGTTGCCGCTGCGGGTGGCGCTTTTTTCCATGTCCATCAACGGCGTGAACAGGATCAGCGCAACAAACAGATAAACAAAGGTCAGCAACTTGAAGAAGATGCCCCAGCGCCGCGAACGACGCTGCTCCTGCACGCCGGCCAGCAGAGTCTTTTCCAGCAGCTTCCAGCTTTTCGCATCACCGTCGTCGGCAGTTGCCTTGGCCGGTGCTTTCCATTCGTCGGTCATGCCATCCACCCCAGCAAAAACGTATTAAGCCTGCTGCCCCAGCCAGGCGTGCAATTCGGAAAAATGGTCGATCGACAGTCGCGGCTCAAACTGCTGCAGTGATTCGATCGATTGCGCGCCATAACTGACCGCCACCGAATCCATCCCCGCATTGCGCGCCATCAGCAGATCGAAGGACGAATCACCGACCATCAGCGCTTGCTCGGCACGCACACTGCAATGCGCAAGGATCTGCTCCAGCATCAGAGGGTGCGGCTTGCTTGCAGTTTCATCGGCTGCGCGGGTGATATCGAAATAATCTTCCCAGCCATTGGCCTTGAGCACCCGATCCAGCCCGCGACGATTCTTGCCGGTCGCGACAGCCAGGTGATAGCCCTGCTCGCGAAAGGACGCCATCGACTCGACTACGCCTTCGAACAACGGCGAAGGCACGGCTTCTGCAGCGATGTAGTGATCGGCGTAATACTCGCGAAACAAGGTCATTTCGGCATCGCTGATTTCCGGATACAGCGTGCGGATCGCCTCGGGCAAGCCCAGACCGATGATGCCTTTGACGGCAAAATCATCACGCAACTCGAAACCTGAACGCCCGGACGCCGAGTGCATCGCCTCGACAATCCGATGAATGGAATCGGCCAGGGTGCCGTCCCAATCGAAAATCAGCAGCTTGTAATCAGATGGGCGCACTCAATCGCTCCACAGTCTTGGCCCACATTTCATCGACCGGTGCCTGCAACTTGAGTTCACCGCCATCGGGCAGCGGCACGGTCAGCATGTAGGCGTGCAGGAACAGGCGCTTGCCGCCCAGATCACGGATTTCCTTACTGAAACCGTCATCGCCGTATTTGGTGTCACCGGCAATGCAGTGTCCGGCGTGCAACGTGTGGACGCGGATCTGGTGCGTGCGCCCGGTGATCGGTTTGGCCTCGATCAAAGTGGCAAAATCGCCGAAGCGACGCAGGACCTTGAACACGGTCACAGACTCCTTGCCCTCCTCCTCGTCGACCTCGACCATGCGCTCACCGGAGCGCAGATTGCTCTTGCCGAGCGCCGCACGGACCTGCTTGATCGAGGTCGCCCAGTTGCCGCGAACCAGTGCCATGTAGCGCTTGTCGACACCGTCACCGCGCAACGCGGCATGCAAGTGACGCAACATGCTGCGTTTCTTGGCGATCATCAGCAGGCCGGAGGTGTCGCGATCGAGACGGTGAACCAGCTCGAGCTCCTTGGCATCGGGGCGCAACTGACGAAAGGCTTCGATAACGCCGTAATTCAGGCCGCTGCCACCGTGAACCGCAATGCCGGCGGGCTTGTTGATCACGATCAGGGCTTTGTCTTCGTAGACAATCGAGGCTTCCAGGCGCTGCAACAGGCCTTGAGCCAAAGGGACCGGCTCGTCACGCTCAGGCACGCGCACCGGCGGCACGCGCACAATGTCGCCGGCCTGCAGCTTGTATTCGGGCTTGATCCGACCTTTGTTCACGCGCACTTCGCCTTTGCGCAAAATGCGGTAAATCAAGGTCTTGGGCACGCCTTTGAGCCGGGCGAGGAGGAAATTGTCGATTCGTTGGCCGGCATATTCCGGCGAGACCTCAAGCAGTTGAACGCCTGGAGTCGTAGGGGCAGTAGTCGTCATGGCGCGGATAATAACAATTTTTTATGGAATTGAAGCACTTAATCATTGCTGCTATAGTCGCGAACGCCGCCAAAAGCGGCCTGGACAGCGGAACCACGGTCAAAAACCGGCCCTGACCAACGCAATTCACCAGGACGCGAGGCCGTCCTACGGGGCTTTTGCTACGTAACGGTGGAGTTTGCAGCTGTAACAAGCGCAGGTGACATGAGGCCTGAATCACGCCGCAAAGCAGAGTTTTCACTCGCCACGCGAGCCATATTCACGGCCAGTTCACAAAGTGCAGTCAGCCGCGGATGACCCCGAGCGAAGACTCCGGAAACACCGCCTGAATTAGCCATGATGCGTGACCTCCCCTTTCGGAGCTCACGGTAAATGCCAACCCGCTGCGGATTCTGCGCGCGGCAGCACCCGAATTATCAGGGATACGTGTAGGGTGGAGATGCACAACCGCTGGACTGTGTAGCAACAGGTTTTATCAAGACGCTTCATCTCGTCCACAGCCACCGGTTGATTCCTCCTCCTGACTGAGTGCTTAAGTAGCCACAGCAAGCAGGACGCGTACGTCGCGATAACGGCCCAATTGGCCGGACATCGCTGGACACGGGAATGGCCAACCACTCCCGACGCACCTGACACCGACCGTGAGAAGTCGTGTGTGCCGAACGCCGTTTCCGGCAGCCCGGAAACCGACGGTACTACATGAAAAGAATGCTGATTAACGCAACTCAACCCGAAGAGTTGCGTGTTGCACTGGTAGATGGCCAGCGCCTCTACGACCTGGACATCGAATCCGGTGCACGCGAGCAGAAGAAGGCCAACATCTATAAAGGCCGCATCACTCGCATCGAACCAAGCCTTGAGGCTGCCTTTGTCGATTTCGGCTCCGAGCGCCACGGCTTCCTGCCCCTCAAAGAAATCTCCCGCGAATACTTCAAGAAAGCCCCTGAAGGCCGCGTCAACATCAAGGACGTCCTGAGCGAAGGCCAGGAAGTCATCGTTCAGGTCGAAAAAGAAGAACGTGGCAACAAGGGCGCAGCCCTGACCACCTTCATCAGCCTGGCCGGTCGTTACCTCGTTCTGATGCCGAACAACCCGCGTGCCGGCGGCATCTCCCGTCGCATCGAAGGCGAAGAGCGCAACGAACTGCGTGAAGCGCTGAACGGTCTGGTCGCTCCAGCCGACATGGGTCTGATCGTGCGCACTGCCGGCCTGGGCCGCAGCAGCGAAGAAATGCAGTGGGACCTCGATTACCTGCTGCAACTCTGGACCGCCATCAAAGAAGCCTCGCTGGATCGTTCCGCGCCATTCCTGATCTACCAGGAAAGCAACGTGATCATCCGCGCGATCCGCGATTACCTGCGCCAGGACATCGGCGAAGTGCTGATCGACAGCGTTGAAGCCCAGGACGAAGCCCTGACCTTCATCCGCCAGGTGATGCCGCAGTACGCCAGCAAGATCAAGCTGTACGAAGACAGCGTTCCGCTGTTCAACCGTTTCCAGATCGAAAGCCAGATCGAGACCGCTTTCCAGCGCGTCGTCGAACTGCCGTCCGGCGGCTCCATCGTCATCGATCCGACCGAAGCCCTGGTGTCCATCGACATCAACTCGGCGCGCGCCACCAAAGGCAGCGACATCGAAGAAACCGCCCTGCAGACCAACCTTGAAGCCGCCGAAGAAATCGCCCGTCAGTTGCGCCTGCGCGACATCGGCGGCCTGATCGTCATCGACTTCATCGACATGACCCCTGCCAAGAACCAGCGCGCCGTGGAAGAGAAAGTCCGCGAATGCCTGGAAGCCGACCGCGCCCGCGTGCAGATCGGCCGCATCTCGCGCTTCGGCCTGCTGGAAATGTCCCGTCAGCGCCTGCGTCCTTCGCTCGGTGAAAGCAGCGGCATCGTCTGCCCGCGCTGCAGCGGCACCGGCATCATCCGTGACGTCGAATCGCTGTCCCTGGCGATCCTGCGCCTGATCGAAGAAGAAGCCCTGAAAGACCGCACCGCCGAAGTTCGCGCTCAAGTACCGATCCCGGTGGCCGCGTTCCTGCTCAACGAAAAACGCAACTCGATCACCAAGATCGAACTGCGCACCCGCGCCCGCATCGTCATCCTGCCGAACGATCACCTCGAAACCCCGCATTTCGAAGTTCAGCGTCTGCGTGACGACAGCCCGGAAGCCGCGACCAACCAGTCCAGCTACGAAATCGCTGCCGCTGCCGCCGATGTCGAAGACGTCCAGCCAGCCGCCGCGACCCGCACCCTGGTTCGCCAGGAAGCCGCGGTCAAGACGGCTCCGGCCCGCGCCAACGCTCCGGTTCCGACCGAAGTCGCCGCTCCGGCCCCGGCACCTGCTCCAGTTGCCGCGCCAGAGCCAAGCCTGTTCAAAGGCCTGGTGAAGTCGCTGGTCAGCCTGTTCGCCACCAAGGAAGAGCCGGTTGCTCCGGTCGTGGTTGAAAAACCAGCCACCGAGCGTCCGGCCCGCAACGAAGAGCGTCGCAACGGTCGTCAGCAGAGCCGCAACCGTAATGGTCGCCGCGATGAAGAGCGCAAGCCGCGCGAAGAGCGTGCACCGCGTGAAGAGCGCGCCCCACGTGAGCCGCGTGAAGAGCGTCAACCGCGCGAACCACGTGAAGTCCGCGAGCCACGCGAATCCCGTGACGAAGCACCGGTAGCCCGCGAAGAACGCGCACCACGCGCGCCTCGTGAAGAACGTGCACCACGTGCTCCGCGTGAAGATCGCAAGCCACGTGGCGAGCGTGAAGAACGCGTACGTGAACTGCGCGAGCCTCTGGATGCCGCTCCGGCCGTTGCTGCCGCCGCCACCGCTGAAGAGCGTCCGGCCCGTCAGCCACGTGAAGAACGTGCGCCACGTCCTCCGCGTGAAGAGCGTCAACCGCGCGCCGAACAGGCCGCTGCTGCCATCGCTGAAGAAGAAATCACCACCAACGAAGAGCAGCTGCCGGAAGAAGGTTCGGAGAACGCCGAAGGCGATCGTCCACGCCGCCGCTCCCGTGGTCAGCGTCGTCGCAGCAACCGTCGCGAGCGTCAGCGTGATGCCAATGGCAACGTGATCGAAGGTTCGGAAGAGTCCGAGTCCGGCGAAAACGCCCAGGCGCCAAGCACTGCCGATCTGGCTGCTGGTCTGGCTGTTACCGCTGCTGTTGCCAGCACCGTGATCAGCGCTCCGGCTGAAGCTCAGGCCCACGAGCAAGCTGAACGCGCTACCGCTGCAACACTGGAAACTGCTCCAGTAGAAGCGCCGGTTGTTGAAGCCACCACTCCGGTCGTAGCGCCTGCTGCTCCGGAAGTCGAAGTAGCTCCGGCTCGCGAAGCTCAGCCTCAGGTTGAAGTCGCTGCCGAACCAGCTGTGTCCTTTGAAGCGCCAGCCGTCGCTGAACAGTCGGTTGTCGAAACCGTCGCTGAAACCGTGACCGAAACCGTGCGTGAAGTTCGCGAAGAACAGACCGCGTTCAACTGGGTCGCCGAGCCGGCTGCCACTGAAACACCAGCGCCAGTGGTTGAAGCGCCTGTTGTTGAAGAAGCCAAGGCTGCCGAGCCAGTAGTTGTTGCTGAACCGGCACCGGTCGTTGAAGCCCCTGTGGTTGAAGCGCCAGTTGTAGCCGAAGCACCAGCGCCAGTGGTTGAAGCAGCTCCGGTCAGCGCCCTGACCCCAAGCGGCCGCGCGCCGAACGACCCGCGTGAAGTGCGTCGTCGCAAGCGTGAAGAAGAGCGTCTGCAGAAGGAAGCCGAGCTGGCTGCCGCTGCCGCCGCTGCTGCTCCAGCTGCCGAAGTGGTCGAGGCGGCTCCTGCCCCGGTCGCCGAGGAAGTGGCCGTTGAATCCGTGATTGCCGAAGCACCACGCTCCGTTCAGGAAGCGGTCGAGCAACACGAAGAGGCCCAGGAAAAAGAACACGAGCCTAAACCCCTCGTCTGATTCCAAAAGCCACTAAAAAGCCCCGCCTGGTGATCCAGGCGGGGCTTTTTTATATCTCAAGGTTTTATCAGGAGGGCGGGAACACCAGCGCATCCGGCACATCGATATCCCACAACACCCCCGGGTCATCCACCGCGACTTCAATCACCCGACCTTGGGCAAACAGCGGTCTGGCGCCCCGGTCACCGGACAAAGCCATCAGCCCTGCGGCGAACGAGCGGCCAAACCCGACCGGATGCCCATAGTCACCATTCAACGTCGGTACGCTGACGGAATCCTCGGCAATCGCCGCCACGACCCGCTCAATGCTCGACGGCAGGATGAACGGCATGTCGCCCAGCACAATCAGCCAGCCATCGGCCTCCGGGCAAGCCGCCACACCCGCCGCGATGCTGTCGCCCATTCCCGTGGACTCGATCGAGACAATGTCACACCCATAAGCCTGCGCCATGCGCATCGCCTGCGGGCGCGCCTCGGTCGTCACCAGCACTCGCTGATCGAGACTCGCCGGCAGGTTGACCAACACCTGCTCGATCACCGAACGCACCGCACCGTCGCGCCCGGTGCAATCGGCCAGCAGCTTGTCCTTGTCGGAACCCGCCACTTCGCGAAAGCGGCTGCCCTCGCCCGCCGCCAGCACAATCACTCCGATGGATCGGCTCATACGCTCTCCAGTGTCTTCTTCTGTTTGAGCTCGACACCATTCTTGATCGCGACGATTTCCGCCAACAGCGACAGGGCGATTTCCGCCGGTGAATGGCTGCCGATGTGCAAACCGATCGGCCCGTGCAAACGGGCGATGGCCGCTTCCGACAAGCCTAGCTCAGCCAGATTTTCCCGACGCTTGCGGCTGTTGACCCGTGAACCGAGTGCGCCGACGTAGAACGCCTTGGAGTCGAGCGCCGTGAGCAGCGCCATGTCATCCAGCCGTGGGTCGTGAGTCAGCGCGACAATCGCCGTGCGTTCATCGGTCTGGATATTCAGCACTGCTTCGTCCGGCATGCCGGGGACAAAACGTCCATGCTGCTCTTCCCAGCCATAGACGAACTCGGTGCGCGGATCACAGATCAGCACTTCGAAATCCAGCAGCCGCGCCATCTCGGCCACATACCGTGACAACTGCCCGGCGCCGATCAACAGCAGGCGCCAGCGCGGACCGTAAATGGCACGCAGGGTCTGGCCGTCGAAGCTCAAGGTGTCAGCCTTGCCGGCCGGTCGCAACACCACCTCGCCAGTGCCGATGTTCAGCTCACGAGCGACGATTTCGTGAGCCTCGCAACGTTCCAGCAACTCGGCGACCCACGCCGGATCGCCGACCCGCTCCTCGGTGAGGCGCAGGGTGCCGCCGCAAGGCAGGCCGAAGCGCGCCGCTTCTTCCTGCGTCACGCCGTAGGTGATCAACTGCACCGGCGGCCCGTTGGCGGGAATCCGCCCGTCGTGCAGCCGGGCGATCAGATCATCCTCGACGCAACCGCCGGACACCGAACCGATCACCACGCCATCTTCGCGCAACGCCAGCATTGCGCCGGGCGCCCGGGGCGCGGTGCCCCAAGTCTGCACGACACTGAACAACATCACTCGCTGCCCGGCGCGACGCCATTCGAGCACACTGCGCAGGACATTCAGATCGGCGCTGTCCATCACGCTTGCGCCTTCTGCCAGCCCTGCAACTGGTAACGCACCGGCAGGTTACGGATGCGCTGACCGGTGGCGGCGAAGATCGCGTTGCACAGCGCCGGCGCAATCGGCGGCACGCCCGGTTCGCCGACGCCACCCAGCGGCACCTCGCCCGGCGGCGTTACCAGATGCACCGCGACTTCCTTCGGCGCCAACGACATGCGCGCCACTTCATACATATGGAAGTTGTCCTGCTGCACCTTGCCGTCCTTGAAGCTGATTTCGCCCCACACGGCGTTGCCCAGGCCCATCACGCAGGCGCCTTCGAACTGCGAACGGATGCGCTCGGGGTTGATCTGCGGGCCGCAATCCACGGCGATATCCGCCTTGTGCACGATCAGCGTGCCGTCGTCCTTGACCTCGACTTCGATCACCGCCGCCACGTAGGTGACGAAGCTGTAATGCACCGCCAATCCGAGGCCACGACCCTTGGGCAGTTGACGACCCCAACCCGCCGCCTTGGCCGCAGTCTCGAGCACGGTGCGCATGCGCCCGGTGTCGATCGGATAACGCTCGGGGGATTCGCCGTAGTTCCATTCTTCACTGAGCGTGCGCGGATCAATCTGCCGATCCGGGCCGAGCAACTTGATCTGGTACTTGAGCGGATCTTCCTTGGCCTTGTGCGCCAGTTCGTCGACGAAGCTCTGAATTGCGAAGCCATGGGGAATGTTCGACACCGAGCGATACCAGCCGACCCGCGTATGAACCGTGGCTTCAGGGTTTTCCAGGCGCACGTTGGGAATCGCGTAGGCCATGTTGGTGAAACCCATGCCCAGCTCGAACGCAGCTTCGTGATTCATGCCCGGCGCAAACAGCGCGGTAATGCTCGGCGCTACCGTGCGGTGCAGCCAGGCGGACGGCAAACCGTCCTTGCCCACGCCGGCCTTGAGGTATTCGGCGGACACCGTGTGGAAATACGAATTGTGGATGTCGTCTTCCCGGGTCCACTGCACGCGCAAGGCTTTGCCAGGAAACTCCTTGGCGAGTACGGCCGCTTCAACGACGAAGTCCGGTTTGGACTTGCGGCCGAAACCACCGCCCAACAGCGTGACGTTGAAGGTGACGTTATCGAATGGCAGCCCCAGGCGTTCGGCGATCCGCTCACGGGTGACCTGCGGCGCCTGGCTCGGTGCCCAGGCTTCGCAAGTGCCATCCTTGTAACGGGCGATGGCCACCATCGGTTCCATCGGCGCCTGTGCCAGATGCGGCAAGTAATAAGAGGCTTCCAGCGTGCTGGCGGCACCGGCGATGGCTTTGTCGATGTCGCCGGTATTGCGTACCACTTTGCCCGGTTTCAGCGAAGCGGCTTCGATCTCCTTGCGATAGGCGACCGAGTCATAAGTGGCGTTCGGGCCGTCATCCCACTCGATTTTCAGCGCTTCACGGCCCTTCAATGCCGCCCAGGTATTGCTGGCCACCACAGCCACGCCACCCAACGGCTGAAATTCCGAAGGCAATGGCCGGGGTTCGATCTGGATGACTTTCAGCACGCCCGGCACCTTCAGCGCGGCGCTGTCGTCCACCGACTTGACCTTGCCGCCGTAAACCGCAGGACGCGCGATGACCGCGAACAACATGCCGTCGAAATGCACGTCGGCCCCGTACACCGCGCGGCCATTGACGATGTCGGCACCGTCGATGGCTTTGGTGCCTTCCTTGCCGATGTAGCGGAATTCCGACGGTTGCTTGAGCCGCAGGCTGTCACGGGCCGGCACCGTCAGCGCACTGGCCGCAGCGGCCAGTTCACCGTAACCCAGCTCGCGTCCGGACGGCGTGTGAATGACTTTATGCAGTTGCGCGCGGCATTCGCCGACTGGCACCTTCCACTGGGCGGCGGCCGCTTGTTCCAGCATGGTACGGGCGGCGGCGCCGCAACGGCGCATTGGTTCGTACCAGTGACGCATGCTGCGCGAGCCGTCGGTGTCCTGGTTGCCGAAGCGCACCTCATCACCCGGCGCCTGCTGAACCTTGACGTGCGCCCAGTCGGCTTCCAGTTCATCGGCGACCACCATGGTCAGGCTGGTACGCACACCCTGGCCCATCTCCGAACGGTTGCAGACCACGGTTACCGTGCCGTCGGCGGCAATGCTGACGTAGACCTTCGGATCGTCGATCCAGCCGTTGGGCATGCCATCGGCGCCGAACTGCTTGGGCTTGTCTTCGGCCAGCGCATCCTGCCAGCCCCAGCTCGCCGCCAGCACCAGCGCACCCGTGGCGCCGACGCCCTTGAGGAAGCCCCGGCGACTCAGGTTGCTCAGGGCGAAATCGTTCGGTAGACGGCTCATGCCTTGGCCTCCTTCAGGTGAGTGGATGCCTGGCGGATCGCGGTCTTGATCCGGTTGTAGGTGCCGCAGCGGCAGATGTTGCCGACCATCGCTTCTTCGATCTGCTCGTCGCTCGGGTTCGGGTTGGTCTTGAGCAACGCGGTGGCGGACATGATCTGCCCGCCCTGGCAGTAACCGCATTGGGCCACAGCGGTGTCGAGCCAGGCTTGCTGGACGATCTGACCGACCGGGTCGGCATGCAGGTTGTCGATGGTGGTCACGTTCTGCCCGACCACCGAACCGATCGGGGTGATGCAACTGCGCGCCGGCGCGCCGTCGATATGAATGGTGCACGCACCGCACAGGCCCATGCCGCAGCCGAACTTGGTGCCGTTGTAACCGGCGACGTCGCGGATCGCCCACAACAGCGGCATGTCCTCGGTGACATCGAGTGGATGATCTTGACCATTGAGTTTCAGGGTAATCATGGGCACGCCCGCATATTCTTGGAGGTTATGGGGTCGAGCCATCTGCCACCGCAGGGACGGTAGTGGTTCGCGCAGATCGGCTCAGGCTAATCAGGCTCTCTTGTGCCGACGGGAATGTCTGCAACGGGCCTTTGGTGGAGCAAATGGTTGGTATCGTTAGCTGGCTACGTTAACCCGCGATTAACAAAAAAGCCCTGCACTTTTTAAATAAGTGCAGGGCTTTGGGTTCAGCCTTGAAAGCGTAGCCTCAATACCTGTTGGGCTCCATTTCCAGCTCGACATTGAAACGTTCTGAAATGTCTTTCTGGATGCGCTGCGCCAGATCGAGCAATTGCAGCCCGGTCGCCGCACCGTAGTTGACCAGCACCAGCGCCTGCAATTTATGCACGCCGGCATCGGCCTCACGGAAACCTTTCCAGCCGGCACGCTCGATCAACCAGCCGGCCGCCAGCTTCATCTGCCCGTCCGGTTGCGCGTAGGCCACCAGATCCGGATGCTGCGCCTTGATCTGTGCAACCACGGCCGCCGACACCAGCGGGTTCTTGAAGAAGCTACCGGCATTGCCGAGCACCGCCGGGTCCGGCAGTTTTTCGCTGCGGATGCTGCAGATCGCTCGACTGACGTCTGTCGGCGTCGGCTGCTCGATGCCCTGCTCGGTCAGACGCTGACGCACCGGACCGTATTCCAGATGCAAATGCGCGACTCGGTCCAGTGCGAAGCGCACCCGCAGAATCAGCCAACGACCCGGCTGCTGCTTGAACACACTATCGCGGTAGGCAAAGTTGCACTCTTCCAGGCTGAAGTCGCGCAGCTCGCCGGTCTGGCGATCCAGCGCCGTCAGGCCGGCGAACACATCCTTGATCTCGACGCCGTAAGCACCGATGTTCTGCATCGGCGCAGCGCCAACAGTGCCGGGGATCAGGCTGAGATTCTCCAGCCCGGAAAAACCCTGCGCCAGCGTGTGCTGCACGAACGGGTGCCACGGCTCACCGGCTTCGGCTTCAATCACCACGCGGCTGCCGTCGTCGCTGATGACACGAATGCCACGGCTGGCCATGCGCAGCACCAGTGCCGGGATATCCGCCGTGAGCAACAGGTTGCTGCCGCCGCCGATCACCAGCAACGGCACGTTGTGAGAAGTCGTGTAAGCCAGGGCTTCGCGCACATCGGCGTCACTGTGAGCTTCGGCAAACAGCTGCGCGCGAACGTCAACGCCAAAGGTATTGAAGGGTTTCAGGGAAACCTGCGGTTGTATCTGCAAACTCATAACCGCCCCTTCACTTCAATCAACAGCTGATCGCAGGCACGCTCGATCAGATCCAGCACCTGCTCGAAGCCCTGATCGCCGTCGTAATACGGATCCGGCACCTCGTCGACTTCACCTTCGTAGCGGCGCAGGAACAAGTCCAGCTCGGCCTTGCCGGTGGACGGCTGCAAGGCCTTGAGGTTGCGCAGGTTGCTGTTGTCCATGGCAAGGATCAGGTCGTAGCTGGCGAAATCGGCGCGGCTGACCTGCTGCGCGCGTTGCGCCGACAGGTCATAACCGCGCAGCTTGGCCGCCGCCTGGCTGCGCTTGTCCGGCGGATTGCCAACGTGCCAGTCGCCAGTGCCGGCAGAGGCCACTTCGACCTGATTCGCCAGCCCCGCTTCGCGCAATTTGTGGCGCAACACGCCTTCGGCGGTGGGCGAACGGCAGATGTTGCCCAGGCACACGAACAGAACGCGCATCAGGCCTCCAGCAGGCGACGGACGCGCTCGAGGTCTTCGGCGGTGTCGACCCCGGTCGGCGGCGCGATCAACGCGTCAGCCACATGAATCCGCACGCCGTGCCACAGGGCACGCAATTGCTCGAGGGATTCGGTGTTTTCCAGCCAGCACGGACCCCAGCTCACGAAGTCCTGAAGGAAGCCTGCGCGGTAGGCATAAATGCCGATGTGACGACGATACGGCACGCCTTCCGGCAGCACGTCGCGGCTCTTGGCAAACGAATCGCGGGCCCATGGCAGGGTCGCTCGACTGAAGGTCAGCGCCAGACCGTTGAGGTCGCTGACGACCTTGACCACGTTCGGGTTGAACAGGGTTTCCACGTCTTCGATCGGCTCGGCCAGGGTGGCCATGCGCGCCTCGGTGTGGGCTGCAAGGTTGGCGGCGACCTGATCGATCACGCTCGGTGGGATCAGCGGCTCGTCACCCTGCACGTTGACCACGATGGCATCCGGCTCCAGACCCAGCTTCGCCGCCACTTCAGCCAGACGATCGGTACCGGAGTTGTGATCTTCACGGGTCAGCACCACTTCAGCGCCGAAAGCCTTGCAGGCCTCGACGATACGCGCATCGTCGGTCGCCACGACCACACGGCTGGCGCTGCTTTTGCTCGCCTGTTCCCAGACGTGCTGGATCATCGGCTTGCCGGCGATGTCCAGCAGCGGTTTGCCCGGCAGACGGGTCGAGGCGTAACGCGACGGGATGACAACGGTGAAGGCGGTGGTCATTTATCCAGACGCTCGTCGGTGGTCAGGGTGCGGGCTTCGCTTTCCAGCATGACCGGGATGCCGTCGCGGATCGGGTACGCCAGACCGGCGCCCTTGCTGATCAGTTCGGTCTTGTCGGCGCTGAGCTTGAGCGGGCCTTTGCAGACCGGGCAGGCGAGGATGTCGAGCAATTTGGTGTCCATGAACATTCCCTGGATAAAAACGGATTAAGGCAAAAGACGATCCGGCAACAGGCGCATCAACTGCGTGTCGAACCAGGCCACGAAGGCCGGTGACGGCACAGCATCGACCGCCAGGTACCACCAATCATCGGCGGCGAAGGCACGGCACTTCACCGCGTCCTTTTCAGTCATCACCACTGGCAATGACGGCGTAAAACTCAAGGCCTGCACGCTGTATTCGGCGTGGTCGGCGAAGGCGTGGGGCACAGGCCGCCAGTCTAGCGCTTCGAGGGTATTGAAGAAACGTTGCGGGTTGCCGATCCCGGCCACCGCGTGCACGGCCTGACCAGGCGGAAAATGATCGAGCGGCCGGCGTTCACCGCTGCGCAGGTTGACCAGCGCCGAGGGCTTGAGACGGAAAGCGAAACCGCCGTCGCGATCCTCAAGGGCGCCGTTGAACAGCACCCCGTCAACGCTTTGCAGGCGCTCGACCGGTTCGCGCAGGGGGCCGGCGGGCAGGCAGCGTTGGTTGCCAAGGCCTCGGGCGGCGTCGATCAACACCAGTTCCAGATCCCGCGCGAGGCGGTAATGTTGCATACCGTCATCGGACAGGATCAGGTCCAGCGGCTCGCTGTCCAGCAGGGCTCTGACGGCGGCGCTGCGATCGGGATCGATCATCAGCGGTACGCCGGTGCGCTGCACGATCAGCAACGGCTCGTCGCCGGCGATGTCGGCAGTCTGCTCAGCGTCGACCCGCCACGGCAGTTGCGCCGGTTTGGCGCCGTAACCACGGCTGACCACGCCGACCCGCAGCCCGTGGCGTCGGCAGTGCTCGATCAGCCACAGGATCATCGGTGTCTTGCCGGTGCCGCCGACCGTGATGTTGCCGACCACGATCACCGGCACCGGCGACTGGTAGATCTCACCTTCGCCATCGAGAAAACGCTGACGTTTGCCCGCCACCACGCGGCGGTACAGCCACTCCAGCGGCCGCAACAGCGTCAGGGCCGGGTGCCCCTGATACCACGCGGCGAGCAGACGATCGGACATGGCCATCAGGATTTGGGCGCCGCCTCGACCGTGGTCATGCGCAGATGGCTGAAACCGAGCTTGCCGGCCGCATCCATGGCGGTGATCACGGATTGATGCTGAGCCTTGCCGTCAGCACTGATCGACAGCGGCATATTGGTGTCGCCGTTGGCTTCTTTCTGCATGGCTTCCATCAACGTCGCCAGATCGTTTTTCGGCAGAATCCTGTTGTTCACCGAGAACACGCCTTCGGCGCTGATGGCCACGTCCAGTTGCTTGACCTGCTGATCCTCGGCCGGCGAGCCGCTGACCGCTTCCGGCAGGTCGACACGCAGCTGGGTTTCGCGGGTGAAGGTGGTGGTCACGACGAAAAACAGCAACAGGATGAACACCACGTCGATCAGCGACGCGAGGTTGATGTCGATGGTTTCCCGGGGCTTGCGACGGAATTTCACGCTTTGCCCCCGGCCAGATCGACGTCACGGTCGCCCTGCACCACTTCCACCAGTTTGATCGCTTCCTGTTCCATGCCCACCACCAGTTCATCGATGCGGCGTTGCAGGAAACGGTGGAAGAACACTGCCGGAATACCGACCATCAGGCCCGCAGCGGTAGTGATCAGCGCCTTGGAAATACCGCCGGCCAGCACCGCAGCATTGGTGGTCATGCCGGAGCCGGTGAAGGCACTGAAAATATCGATCATGCCCAGCACCGTGCCCAGCAGACCCAGCAACGGCGACATGGCGGCAATGGTGCCCAGCGCGTTGACGTAGCGTTCCAGCTCGTGGATGACCCGGGCGGCCGCTTCTTCAATGCACTCTTTCATGATCTCGCGACCATGCTTGGAGTTGGCCAGGCCTGCGGCGAGGATTTCCCCCAGCGGCGAGTTGGCGCGCAATTCCTTGAGTTTTTCCTTGTTGAGCTGCTTGTCCTTGATCCAGACCCAGACCTGACCCAGCAGATGCTCAGGGGTGACGCGACTGGCGCGCAGGGTCCACAGGCGCTCGGCGACGATCGCCATGGCGGCGATGGAACTCAGAATGATCGGCAACATCATCCAGCCGCCGGATTTGACCAATTCCCACACAGTGACAGCCCCCTCGAAAAAGTGCGCCACTTTACCATACCGGTTCGTGATAAAGACCCGTCGCCCCGACGACCGTGCTCAACGGTACTCCGCCCCCGGCAACGGCGGGGCGCGCCAGAACCGGCGTTGTTGACGCATCGACCGGGCCGGCTGAAACCGCCCCAGTTGCAGATGAATGGCGCCCAGCTCGGCACTGTCGTGGATGTGTATTCCCTGTTTGCGGTAGCGGGCGATGACCGTCGGGTGTGGATGGCCGAACGAGTTGCCCTGCCCCCGGGAGATCAGCACGGCCTGGGGCTGCAAAACCTTGAGCAAGGCCATCGATGAGGAACTGCGGCTGCCATGGTGCGGGGCTTGCAGCCACTGGGTCGGAACCGCCAGTGCGCTGTAAAGCAAATCCCGTTCGGCAGCGCTGTCGATGTCACCGGTCAGCAGCAACCGCTCGCCGTTGGCTTCGATCTGCAACACGCAGGAACGCTGGTTGCTGTCGTGGGCTTCTGCCCATTGCCATAGATGAAAGGCAACGCCGTCCCACTGCCATTGCCGACCGCTTTCACAGGCCTCGGCGTTCAGCGCCTCGGGCAGACCCGGCGGGTCGCCACTGATGACCCGACTGACGGCCAGTCCTTTCGCCACGGCGAGTGCACCACCCGCGTGATCGGCATCGGCATGGCTGAGCAGCATCAGGTCGAGTCGCTCGACGCCCAGTTTGTGCAAGGCTGGCAACACCACCCGCTCGCCGACATCGAAATCACCGAAGCGCGGGCCGCTGTCGTAAAGCATTGTGTGGTTACGGGTGCGGACTAGAATCGCCAGGCCCTGCCCGACATCCAGTTGCCAGACATCCGCCACACCTTCGGCCAGCCGTTCTCGCGGTGGGAATGCCAGCACCAGCAGCAACGGCCAGCCCAAGGGACGCAGGGGAACGCCTCGGGGCAGCAATAACAACAGAGAACCAAGACCTCCCAGCGCCCAGACCCACCACGCCATCGTCGTCGGTACCCACGCCGGCCAGCGCCCGGCAATCATGGCCAGCGCCCGGAACAATCCATCGATCAGTCCGCCGGCCAGCCACAGCAGCCCTTCGCCGACATGAGGAATTGACAGCAACAAAGTCCCGAGCAACGCCGGCGGCAGCACCGCAAAACTGACCCACGGCACCGCCAGCAGATTGGCCAGTGGCCCGCTGAGACTGATCGGCAGACTCAACGCCACCAGCACCGGGCACAAGCCGATCGCGATCAACCACTGCGCGCGCGTCCAGGTTTGCCACCAGCGCCACGGCCCCAGACGGCCGCCGAAGGTGAAGATCAACACAGACACCGCCGCGAAAGACAGCCACAACCCCGGACGCAAGCTGGCCAGCGGATCCATCAACAACACGCCATTGAAGGCCAGCAGCAATGGCCACCATGCACCGAGGTGGCGGAAGCGCAAACGCCACAGCAGCACCAGCGCAACCATCACGCAGGCCCGCCGGACCGGCACATCGAATCCAGCCAGCAGGCCGTAACCCAGCGCCGCCGCGAATGCCAGACCGCACGCCCAGGGCAGCCAGGGCCAACGCAGCGGCCAAAATCCGAATCGGGCCAACCCGGCGACCAGCGCGTACATCAACGCTGCCAACAGCCCGATGTGCTGGCCGGAAATCACCAGCAGATGCACGGTGCCGGTGTCCTGCAAGATCTGCCAGTCTTCGCGACTGAGGCCGGAACCATCGCCGAGCACCAACGCGGCCAAGGCGCCGTTACGACCCTGGGCGTCAACGGCAAGCAGGCGCTGGCGAATACTGTCGCGCCAGGCCCACTGCGCTGGCGCCAGACGCTGGCCATCCTTCACCGTCCCGGTAGCACCAATGCGTTGCGCCAGCAGCCAGGCCTCGTAATCGAACGCATCCGGATTGAGCAAGCCACCGGGGCGCTTGAGCTTGACCGCCAATCGCCAGCGTTCGCCGCTTTTGACCTCAGGCCCGGCGTACCAGGCCAGGCGCATCAGCGACGGCAGCTTCTCGTGACGCGAGCGCGCATCGGCCAGCTCAAACCGCACGACGCCCTCGGCACTCTGCGGCAAGCCGACGACCCGGCCCTCCATCCAGCGCGTTTCGCCATCCAGCCGGGACGGCAGTCGATCATTCAACGCCAGTTGCGCGTTGAATCCCGCCCATGCGAATCCAAGCAGTAAAAACGCCAGTGGATAGCTGCGAAACGGCAGCAGCATCAGCGCCACCCACGGCAACACCAGCAATAACCCGACCGGCGGCAAGGCCGGTAAAAAAACCGCTGCCAGCAGACCGACCGCCAGCGCCATCATCCCTGTGCGCATAAGCCCGTCCTTGAGAGTCCCACCTTCAGGCATAGCGGCTGCGGGGCACGGGCGTCGTTATCAATTGTCACAAAGTCTGAATGGGCGGTTCGTAGAATCCAGACATACTTGCCGCCTTAACCGACCGAGAAGCCTTATGCCCCGGCGCTTATTCAAACGTTACATGCCCGACCCGACGAGCATCAGGGAACACAAATCCTTACGCTTTCTCGGTACGTTGCTGCATGACCCGAACCTCTGGCACCTCAACCGACACTCGGTGGCCCGCGCCATGGCCGTTGGTCTGTTCGCCGCGTTTCTGCCGATTCCCGCACAAATGCTGGTGGCCGCCGTACTTGCGATCATGGTGCGCGGCAACATGCCGATTGCCGTCAGCCTGGTCTGGCTGACCAATCCGATCACCATGCCGGCGGTGTTCTTCTGCACCTATCAAGTCGGGGCCTGGCTGATGGATGTTCCCGCCCGCACACTTCCAGACGAATTGACCTGGGAATGGATCAGCGGCGAGCTTTCGACCCTGTGGCAACCGTTCCTGCTGGGTTCGGTGGTGGTCGGGCTGGCACTGGGCGCCCTCGCCTACTGTCTGGTGATGCTGTACTGGCGCTGGTGGGTGGCCCGGCAATGGGCGCGGCGCAAGAAAAGTCGCATGCGCTGAATGCAAAACGGCCTCCACTGTGGGAGGCCGTTTTTCATTGCAGCATTGAAGAAATCAGGTACGCATTCCGCGCCCGCTCACCAGCAGCCGTGCGCAACCGAAATACAGCGCCACGGTCGCCACCAGCATGAAAGTGATCGCGATACCGATGCGGATGTCCGACACACCGAGGATGCCGTAACGGAAGGCGTTGACCATGTGCAGCACCGGGTTGGCCAGCGACACGGTCTGCCAGAACGGCGGCAGCAAGGTGATCGAATAGAACACACCGCCAAGGTAGGTCAACGGGGTCAGCACGAAGGTCGGGATGATCGAGATGTCATCGAAGTTGCGCGCAAACACCGCGTTGATGAAGCCCAGCAGCGAGAAGATCGTCGCCGTCAGCACCACCACCAGAACGGTCACGCCCAGGTGATGCACCTGCAGACTGGTAAAGAACAACGACAGAATCGTCACGATGACGCCCACCATCAAGCCACGCAGCACGCCGCCAAGGGTGTAGCCGATCAGGATCGTATGCGGTGAAACCGGCGACACCATCAACTCTTCGATGGAACGCTGGAACTTGCTGCCGAAGAAGCTCGACACCACGTTGCCGTAGGAGTTGGTGATCACCGACATCATGATCAGACCCGGCACGATGTACTCCATGTAGGTGAAGCCACCCATGTCACCGATCTGCCGGCCGATCAGGTTACCGAAGATCACGAAATACAGAACCATGGTGATCGCCGGCGGCAGCAGGGTCTGCGGCCAGATCCGGGTGAAGCGTCTGACTTCGCGGTAAACGATGGTGTTAAGGGCAACGAGGTTGGGGCGCAGCTCGGAACTCATACCGCCACCTTCGACAGATTCTTCTCCACCAGGGACACGAACAGCTCCTCGAGGCGATTGGTTTTATTGCGCAGGCTCAGCACTTCGATGTTCTGCAGGGCCAGTTGGCCGAACAGCGCAGTGATGCCCATGGACTTGTCGACCTGGACTTCCAGCGTATGGCCGTCCACCAGGCGCGCCGGATAGCCTGCCAGTTGCGGCGCAGCGCTCAGGCCGTTCTTCAGATCCAGCAGGAAGGTTTCGACATGCAGTTGTCCGAGCAGCTGACGCATGCTGGTGTTCTCGACGATGGTGCCGTGGTCGATGATGCCGATGTTGCGGCATAACTGCTCAGCCTCTTCCAGGTAGTGGGTGGTGAGGATGATGGTGATGCCTTTCTGATTCAGTTCGGTGAGGAACGTCCACATCGAGCGGCGCAGTTCGATGTCGACGCCGGCAGTCGGCTCGTCGAGGATCAGCAGACGCGGCTCATGCACCAACGCCCGGGCGATCATCAGACGCCGCTTCATGCCGCCGGACAGCGAACGCGACGGCACATCGCGCTTGTCCCAAAGGCCGAGCTGGGTCAGGTACTGCTCGGCGCGTTCCTTGGCGACCTTCGCCGGAATGCCGTAGTAACCGGCCTGGGTCACGACGATGTCGAACGTCTTTTCGAACTGGTTGAAGTTGAACTCCTGGGGCACCACGCCGATCGAGCGCTTGAGCGCCGCCGGGTTCTTGTCCAGGTCGTGGCCGAAGATATTCACGGTGCCGCTGGTCTTGTTGACCAGGGTCGAGAGGATGCCGATCGTCGTGGATTTGCCGGCGCCGTTGGGGCCGAGCAAGGCGAAGAAGTCACCTTCGGCGACGTCCAGATCGATACCACTCAAGGCCTGGAACCCGTTGCCGTAGGTTTTGGTTAGCTGCCGGATGGACAGAGCGGAACTCATATCGGATTTACGCACCCAGTAAGGAAAAAAGGACTGATAAAAGGCCGGCGGCGAGGAAGACAACCGCAGCGCTCGAGCGCAATGGTGCTTGCCGTCGCCGCACAAGTACAGTCAAGTGTGTCGATAGTAGGTATTAAGTCAACGCGGTCATGACGGCTTTGCGATAGGCCGGACGCTGTTTCAACCGCGCATACCAGGCCTCAAGGTTCGGCTGTGGCGCGCGCTCGATCGGCATCTCGAACCAGGCATAAATGAAACTGCCGAGCGGGATATCGCCCATGCCGATTTCACTCCCGGACAGATACGGCTGGTGCTTCAGTGCCTGATCGGCCATCGCCAGCAAGCCGTCACATTCCTTGATCGCCGCGTGGATGGCCGGCCAGTCCTGCTTGTCTGCCGGGGTACGCAGAACGCCCCAGAACACTGTGCGAAACGGTCCGGCAAAACTGGAAGTCGTCCAGTCCATCCACTTGTCAGCGGTGGCGCGGGTCTGCGGATCCGTCGGATACCACGAAGTATCGGCCGCATGTTTTGCCAGCAGATAACGCACGATGGCATTCGATTCCCACAACACGAAACCATCGTCCTGAATCACCGGCACCCGCCCGTTCGGGTTCATATCCCGGTACTCCGGCGTGTCGACCACACCAAACGCGCCACCGGCATCGATGGCCTCGTAGGCAAGCCCGAGCTCTTCGGCAGCCCACAACGGCTTTCTGACATTCGACGAATTCTTGCGACCCCAGATCTTCAGCATGACCGCCTCTTTTCCAGTGAATGGGCAGGCAGCATACGCCGGATCAGAGACTGCCGACATCACCGCGCATGTCACTGGACAGTGGCGTCTGCTGATCGTTGAACAGGTGCGGATAACATTTCTGCAGATGTTCGAAGAAAAAAGATTCCGGTACATCGGCGAACTGGCCGTGATCGACCAGGTACTCCATCAGCAGCGCGCCATCGCTGTTGTACGGGTGAAAAACGCTGTCGTTCATGCCGTCGAATTCCAGCGGCGCAACGTTGAACATTTCGCAGAGTTTCTGGTTGAACGCGGGTGTGGCTTTGACCCAGCGATCATTGAGAAACAGCTCGGTATAACCATGCATGGCGAACACTTCGCTTCTCAGCAGTTCAAGCAGACGCGGCGTCGACAGATGATTTTTCACATCCGCCAGACCAATGCGTGCGGGGATCCCGCAATGGCGCGCGCAACCGGCGAGCAACGTGGCCTTGGGCACGCAATAACTTTCACCTGCCGCCAGCGCGTAGCTGCCGCGCAAGGTCTGCGGGTCGCGGCTGAAGGTGTACATGTTGTAACGCACCGCCTCGCGCACGGCGTAATAAAGACTGATCGCCTGCGCGAGCGGATCGCGACTGGCACCACGGTGCTGCTCGGCGAACTCCACCACCGAGGGGTGGTCACTATCGATGAAGCGGCCGGGGCTCAGATACTCGTGCATGACGACATTCTCCTGATTGAGCCCCGAGTCTAGCGAGAGGTTCAGCACAGAGATAACGACGTTTCGGCCAAACATGCACGTAAAGACGCGGAAGCGGCGAACGATTTCCCACGCGTGTTGCCCACCGAACCTACAAAAGACATCCGGGGTTTCCCACGATTTCAATCACCTTGCTCTGACCGCCCCGTTTTGCAGATGCCGTCTAAGCTCTGGAGGGTCGGTTCGCCCTGGTTCACGGAGGATTAAATATGCTGTTGTTGTGGATACTGGTTCTGATCGTCGGCGTGGCGTATCTGGCCCACCGGCGCATCGCCCCGCTGCCGGCACTGGGCATCGTTGCCGCTTACCTGCTGGCGATGGGAATTTTCAGCCACGCACCGGGCTGGTTGCTGCTGATTTTCTGGGTGGTGCTGGCCCTGGTCGCCGCCCCGCTGCTGTTGCCTGACCTGCGCCGCAAACACTTCACCGCACCGCTGTTCAGCTGGTTCCAGAAAACCCTGCCACCGATGTCGCAGACCGAGCGCAACGCGATCGACGCCGGCACGGTGTGGTGGGACGGCGAACTGTTCAGCGGCCGTCCGGACTGGGACAAGCTGCTGTCCTATCCCAAAGTGCAACTGAGTGAAGAAGAACAGGCGTTCATCGACGGTCCGACCGAAGAGCTCTGCGCCATGGTCACCGACTGGCAGATCGGCCAGTCGATGGACCTGCCGCCGGAAGCCTGGACTCACATCAAGGAACACGGTTTCTTTGCCCTGATCATCCCCAAGGAATTCGGCGGCAAGGGTTTCTCCGCCTACGCCCACTCCCAGGTGGCAATGAAACTGGCGACCCGCAGCGGCGACCTCGCCTCCACTGTGATGGTGCCCAACTCCCTCGGCCCGGCCGAACTGCTGCTGCATTACGGCACAGACGAACAACGCAATCATTACCTGCCACGGCTGGCCCGGGGCGACGACATTCCGTGCTTTGCTTTGACCGGCCCGCTTGCCGGCTCCGATGCCGGCGCCATGCCCGACACCGGGATCATCTGCAAGGGCGAATGGGAAGGCCAGGAAACCCTTGGCCTGCGCCTGAACTGGGAAAAACGCTACATCACCCTCGGCCCGGTCGCGACCTTGCTTGGCCTGGCCTTCAAGGCCTATGACCCGGATCACCTGCTCGGCGACAAGGAAGACCTCGGCATCAGCCTCGCGCTGATCCCGACCGATACTCCCGGCGTGGAAATCGGTCGCCGCCACCTGCCGCTGGGCGCTGCGTTCATGAACGGCCCCAACTCCGGCAAGGACGTGTTCATCCCGCTGGACTTCCTCATCGGCGGCCAGGACATGCTCGGCAAAGGCTGGATGATGCTGATGAACTGCCTTTCGGTCGGGCGTTCGATCTCGCTGCCGGCAGTGGGTACCGGCGCGGCCAAGTTCACCAGTCTGGTGACCGGGCAATACGCGCAGATTCGCGAGCAGTTCAACGTGCCGCTGTCAGCGTTCGAAGGCATTCAGGAAGCCATGGCGCGGATCGGCGGCAACGCCTGGATGATGGACGCCGCACGGATGCTGACCGCCAACGCGGTGGATCTGGGCGAGAAGCCTTCCGTGCTGTCGGCGATCCTCAAGTACCACCTCACCGAACGCGGTCGCGAGTGCATCAGCCACGCCATGGACGTACACGGCGGCAAGGCGATCATCATGGGCCCGAACAACTACCTGGGTCGCAGCTGGAACGGCGCGCCGATCTTCATCACCGTGGAAGGCGCGAACATTCTTTCGCGCAACCTGATGATCTTCGGCCAGGGCGCCATCCGCTGCCATCCGTTCGTCCTCAAGGAAATGGCCCTCGCCGGACGCGAGGACAAGGATCAGGCACTCAAGGAATTCGATGGCCTGCTGCTCAAGCACATCGGCTTTGCCGTGAGCAACGCCGCCAGCACCCTGGTGTTGAACCTTGGCTTCGGCCATTTCGAACATGCGCCGGGAGACAAGCTCAGCCAGGGCTATTTCCGTGCGCTCAACCGTCAGGCTGCCGCTTTTGCCATGCTTGCCGATCTGAGCATGATGTTGCTGGGCGGCGAACTGAAACGCCGCGAGCGATTGTCAGCACGATTGGGCGATGTGCTGAGCAACCTGTATCTGGCGTCGGCGGCGCTCAAGCGTTATCACGACCTCGATTCCCCGGCGTACATGGAACCGCTATTCAGATGGGCCATGGAGGAAAGCCTCGGCCAGTCGGAAAAGGCGCTGGATGAACTGCTGACCAACTTCCCGAACCGAGTCTTTGGCTGCCTGTTGCGCGTGATCGTGTTCCCGTTCGGCCGCCGTCACAAAGGGCCTTCGGACAAACTCGGTGCCGAGGTGGCTGCAGTCATCGGCCGGGCCAAGGGCGATCCGGCGCTGGAAGAACTGCTTGCCGGCTGCTATCGCCCGCAATCGACCGATGATGCAGTCGGTGCGCTGCAACACGCCTGCGATCAACTGAACGCTGCGCAACCGCTGCACAAGAAATTGCACTCGTCGCTCAAGAGCGGTCAGGTCAAACCGGTAGCTGGCGAACACGCCATCGATGCGGCGCTGGAAGCCGGCGTGTTGCAGGCCGTGGAAGCCCAGACCCTGCGTGATGCCGAAGCGGCGCGGCGCAAGGTGATCGATGTCGATGATTTCGACAAGGAGCAACTCAAACCCGCGGAAGGCAAAATCCGCTGATCCCTTCAATCAGTGAAAAACGGGCGCGGGCGCTTTATACTCCCGCGCCCGTTTTGCTCTTGAGGACTTATCTCGTGTCCAACGTCGTTGCCGATCATCTGGTTTTGCTCGACCATCTGCGCAGTATCCTGGTCGCCGTAGGTGAGGCCGATCAGGTTCCCGAAGAAAGCCATGCCCTGTTCCTGGAGCGTTTCGACGAACTGCTGGCGTCACTGCCGATCGAGCCAATCGAAAGCCAATACCTGGGCCAGGACATCCTGACTCAAGTGATTACCCGTTACCCGCAAATTGCCCACCTGATCCCGCGGGATCTGCTGTGGTTCTTCGCCGGCGACTGCCTGCATTACCTGTCCGACGAAGAAATCGACATGTATCAGGCGCTGGAAGAACGCCGCTACGAAGCCGAACAGAACGACGAACCGTTCGACTGGAACCAGGAAAAACAGCTGCTGGCGATGTCCGCCCAGGACAGCAAGCACTGATTTTCGCCCGATAAAAAAAGGCCCGCACGGTGATCCATGCGGGCCTTTTTTATGGAATCAAAGCAGCCCTTCACTCTCGGGCAATTCGTACTCGGCCAACGGTTTCACACCGCCAGACTTCCCCGGCTTGCTCAGGGTCGGCTCTTTCTCCAGACACTCCACCAGATAATCGATGAATACCCGCAGCTTCGGCGGCAGATAGCGCGTCGGCGAATGCAGCAACCACAATCCGCCGTGGTACGACGCCAGGAATGTCCAGTCCGGCAGCACCTGCACGATCAGCCCCTGCTCCAGCGCATAACGGGCGGTGAAATACGGCAGGCTGCCAATACCGATGTGTTGCAACACGGCGCCCAGACGCACGCCGGTGTGATTGGCGGCATACCGGCCGCGCACGCCGACGGTGACGGCTTTGGTGCCTTTCTTGAATTTCCAGCGCGCATCACTCGGGGTTTCGCCCAGGTAAATGCAACTGTGGTTGAGCAAGTCGTGGGGATGAGTTGGCGTCCCGTGTTCAGCCAAATATTGCGGCGTCGCGCAGAGCAAATGGTCGATGGTCAGCAGTTGTCGGCCGACCAGTCCGGCCGGCGGGCGATCCGTGATGCGAATGGCCAGGTCGACATGGTCATCGATCAGATCGACCTGGCGGTCCTCCAGCAACAGCTCCACATCGACCTTCGGATAGCGCCGCAGAAACTCCGGCATGTGCGGATGAATCACGAATCGCCCCACCGCTTTCGGCACGCTGACCCGCACCAGACCTTCGGCTTCGTGGGTGAACTGGCCGCTGATCTCCATCACCGACTTGGCGGCGCTGACCATTTCCTGGCAGCGCTTGAACACCTCTTCCCCGCCGTCGCTCAAGCGCAGTTTGCGCGTGGTGCGTTGCAGCAGCCGCGTGGCCAGCGCTTTCTCCAGCCGGGAAATACTGCGACTGACTGCCGAGGGCGATGAGCCCAACTGGCGAGCGGCTTCGGAGAAACTGCCGGTCTCGACGACTTTGACGAAAATCGCCATCTCACCAAGCAGCGGCAGGGGAAGATTTATGCTCACAGCGCAACAGTCCTTTGATGTTTGAACGGATTATCACGTTATTGCACGATTCATATAATTAAAAAAGAAACTTTAATAAGGGCATGGAATATGACGCTTCGCCTCTTTTTCCATAGTGATGACCTCAAGGCCAATGTGGAAGTCCTCGACTGCACGCCCCACCAGAACGAGTTCGCCGTTGTGTTGCGCGCCACGCTTTTCCATCCCCAGGGCGGTGGCCAACCCTGCGATACCGGTTGGATTGGCGAAAGCAAGGTTCTGCGCGTCGTCCAGGAACCGGACCGGATCATTCATTTTGTCGATCAGCCGGTGCCACTGGGCATGACCCAGATTCGCGTCGACGAAGAACGCCGCCGCTTCAACACCCGCATGCACTCTGCCGGACATTTGATCGGCCACTTCGTCCAGGCCATGGGCTGGATGCCGATCAAGGCGCACCACTGGCCGGACGAGGGCCGGGTTCAATTCAAACCCGGAGATTCGGCCCAGGAAGTCGATGCGCAAACCGTTCAATACGGCATCGGGCAATGGATCGAACACGACCTGCCACGCCTGACGTCCCTGCGCGAAGGCGCGCGGGAAATCGGTTTCGGTGAACTGCCAGCCTATGGCTGCGGTGGCACCCATGTACGCAGCCTGAAGGATTTGGGCACAGTCACGATCGCGTCCCTTTCGCAGAAGAAAGGCACGTTGTCCGTCCACTACAGCGTGGATTGAGGATTTCGGGCGCTGCCAGATGCAGCGTCCGACGCCGGGGGAACCGCGTTCGCCGGTTCCGTTGACTATTCGATAGATGGACCTGAAACCATGATGCTTGACGTCGAGCGTCTCGATGAGACGTGCATAAAAAAACTGGCCAACGAAGAAGTCCTCGCCATCCGCTTCAAAGGCTTTCTGCCCCAGGCGCAGGCAATCCAGATTGGCGACAAGATCCTCGCCCCCGGCTTCGAGGGCTACATCAACGCGCCGAGCATCGGCCGCATCGGCATGGCGTTCTACGAGGCGGAAAACCAGCCGCTGCTGATCGAAGATTATTTCGAGCGCGCCACCAGCAACATCGCCGAACTACGTAACCGTTGCGCACCCTACTCGTCGCCGGTCGATACCTTGCGCTGCATGCTCGACGAATCCTGGCCGGCGGGTGCCCACCTGGAAAACCTCTACGGTCGCAAGATGTACGTCGGCCTGTCCCGCGTGGTGAAACCGGGAGTGTGCTTTCTGGCCCACCACGACATCTTCGCCAAGGACGCCCCGGACAGTTTTCAGGCCCGCAGCCTGGAGGCGCAGTTTGCCTGCAACGTCTACCTCAACATGCCGACCGAAGGCGGCGCGTTGCAGATGTGGGAAGACGACATTTCCCCGGACCGCTTCGACGAAATGCGCGGCGACAGCTACGGCATCGACCCGGCACTGCTCGGCCCGCCCGCCCTCGAAGTTCGCCCGGAACCGGGGGATTTCATCATGTTCAATTCGCGTCGCATGCACTCGGTAACGCCGGGCGTGGCCGATCCGCGCTTGAGCCTTTCGTTTTTTGTCGGCTATCGCGGCAATGCCTCACCCCTGACTTTCTGGAGCTGAAATGACATCGAATTATCTGGGCGAGTTTCTGGCGCTGGCCACCATCCACTTTCTGGCCGTGGTCGCTCCCGGCCCGGACTTCGCCGTGACCATCCGCCAGAGTGTGCGCTTCGGTCGTTTGGTCGGCATCTGCACGGCACTGGGCATCGGCGCGGGGATTTCCGTGCACGTGCTGTACACCCTGCTGGGCGTCGGCGCCTTGATGCACACCACGCCGTGGTTGCTGACCGTCGCCAAAGTGGTCGGCGGTGCTTACATTCTTTATCTGGGCGTCAGCCTGATCCGCAGCAAACCCAAGACGACAATGGAAGGCGAAAAGACCAGTGACGAACCACTGGTCGAGCAATCGCTGTTCAAGGCGTTTTCCACCGGTTTCCTGACCAACGCCACCAACCCCAAGGCCACGCTGTTTTTCCTGGCGATCTTCACCACGATCATCAGCGCCAGCACGCCGCTGCAAATCCAGGCCCTGTACGGGTTGTGGATGTGCGGGGTGAATGCGTTGTGGTTCGTGATCGTCGCGCTGTTCTTTTCCAGCAGCAAAGTGCGCGTGCTGTTCATGCGCATGGGCCACTGGTTCGAGCGCAGCATGGGGGTGATTCTGATCCTGTTTGCCGGGCGTCTGGTGCTGTCGATGTAAGCATGCTGATCGGAGAAGCCCGATTCAGACAGATTGGACGGGCTTTTTCGATTCTGCGCCGCTTTTGCATTTCTGTGCGACGCGTCCCACTCCGGGGGCTCCCGGGCACGCTCGTGTGGTGGTAGTTTGCGAGACCGTCTGACGCATCGGTCAGACAACTCCTTCTCATCGCCTGCAAAGGAATGCCCTTAGCAATGGATTTTTCACTCAAGCAACTGGCCGCGTCGACGCTGATTCTGGCCAGCCTTTCGTCCGTCACGCTGCCAGCCCAAGCCAACCTAACCGAGCAGCAGAGCGCGACCATTCTCAAGACCTTCAATGAGGCAAAGGTCAGTGACTTCAGAGCATTTCTCGGTGATCTGGCCAAGAACGACCTGAGCAAGACCGACGATCTGCGCCCTGCCATCAGCGCCTTCCTCGACAACAAGACGCTGACCGCCGAACAGCAAAACGAAATCCATCGCCTGCTCGGTCTGTACACCCGCGTGAAGTACGGCAAAGCTGCGCTGGAAACCCTGCGCGAACTGGTGGAAATCCCGACCTTCCGCAAGGACGGTGTCGATCAGCACGACAACCCCGAATTCATCAAGATCGCCGGCAAGATCAAGGATCTGGCTGAGTCTTTCGGCCTGAACTACCGCAACATCGACAACCGCGTCTACGAAATCTCCCTCGACGGCAGCGGCAAGGACGTCGTCGGCATTCATGCTCACGCCGACGTGGTGCCGGTAACGCCGGAAAACTGGGTGCTGAAGGACGGCACCAAACTCGACCCGTTCAAGGTCACGCTGATCGGCGACCGCATGTACGGCCGCGGCACCGAGGACGATAAAAACGGCATCGTCGTGACGCTGTATGCCATGAAGGTGATCAAGGAAGAGAAGCTGCCACTGGCGCGCAATTTCAAACTGCTGGTGGACACCACCGAAGAAACCACCGGTGACGCGATTCCCTACTACTTCGAACGCAACCCGACGCCCGAGTACAACCTGGCACTGGATGGCGGCTATCCCGTAGTGATTGCGGAAAAAGGCTACGGCACCGTCATGGCCGAGTTCGCCAAGCGCAAGGCCGAGGGTAAAGGCGCGGAGATCGCCTCGATGACCGGAGGCCTGGCGACCAACCAGATTCCATCGGTTTCGGTCGTCACGCTGGTGACTGACAAACCCGCCGAGCTTGCGGCCAGCCTGCAAAAGGCCGGCACTGAATACGCCAAGCGCAATGGCGGCGATTTCGAAGTGAACGCCAAGGTCGATGGCAAAGACGTCAAACTCACCGTCACCGGTGTTTCCGCGCACTCGTCCGAGCCAGAATCCGGCGTTAATCCGGTCGCGCGCATGCTCGACTTCATCCACAGCGTGGACGGCAAGATCGCCTTCAAGCACAACCACATCACCGACGCTGCCCACTACGCCGCCGACAACTGGGGCCTGGATTACAAGGGTGGCAAGCTGGGCGTCGGCTTCGCCGATGACTTCATGGGCCCGCTGACCACGTCCCTGACCTACGTCGGCATGGACGACAAAACCTTCAAACTCGCGGTCAACCTACGCGTGCCGAAGGGCAAGTCGCCGGAAGTGCTCAAGCGCGAAATCGCCGACAAACTGGCGGCCTGGAGCAAGAAGACCCATGTCGCGGTCAACTTCGACTATTCGATCGCCGAACCGATGTACCGCAATCCAGAAGGTGAGTGGGTCAAGGCGCTGCTGGCCGTGGCCACCGAAAACCTGGGCATGAAACACGAATTCGGCACTTCGGCCGGCGCCACCTCGGTGCATGAACTGCCGAACGGCGTGCAATTCGGCCTGGCGCGACCTGAGGTCAAGTACACCGGTCACACCGATGGCGAATTCAAGACCGTTGACCAGTTCCTGCTGGACCTGCAGATCGTCACCGAAATGATGGGACGCATCGGGCAATTGCCGAAGCTCTGATCGCGTACCGGGCTCGCCACATTGGCGGGCCCACAAAAAAGGACCGCGAGGTCCTTTTCTATTGCCTGACAAAAACCGCACAAACAAAAACGCCGCTCATCACTGAGCGGCGTTTTTGTGAATTTGGAGCGGGAAACGAGACTCGAACTCGCGACCCCGACCTTGGCAAGGTCGTGCTCTACCAACTGAGCTATTCCCGCAATGGCGTCCCCTAGGGGACTCGAACCCCTGTTACCGCCGTGAAAGGGCGGTGTCCTAGGCCACTAGACGAAGGGGACACAGGCTACAACTTTCACTAATAAAAACGCCGCTCTTTGCAAAGCGGCGCTTTTTGAATTTGGAGCGGGAAACGAGACTCGAACTCGCGACCCCGACCTTGGCAAGGTCGTGCT